>NZ_FOXO01000009.1 GCF_900115735.1 Butyrivibrio proteoclasticus | reverse complement strand
GGCCAGGAGATTCCTTTTTCTTCTGCGCTTTTTACAACCTTGGACACAGTGTTTCGCGAACATGGAACCGATAGAGCAATGTTCCGTTCGCTGAATCCCAGACTTTTAAGTCTTAGGATTTCTCGATATTTGGTCATAAACTTGACCCTCCTTAAAATGAATTTACGCAATAACGCGCATATATTCATTTTAGTTAGATCAAGATAGTGGCTCAATGACACCGGTAGAGTGGCTCATCCCAAAACGGAATGATGGCTCATTTTCACCGGACAGGCGGCTCAAATAGCCCCAGATTATTCACCATGACATAGCAATCATGGCTGCAGTATTTTCTAAACTTATTCCAATATGCTAAAAAGTACCTTTTACAGTAGGCGCACTCAAAAGTATAAGTTGCCTCTTGGGAATGTATGCTTTTTTCCGGGTGTTACCTTGTAAGTGTCCCAGCACTTGTTTCTTGGCAATAACGTTTCCTTCGTTATCAATCAACTGAAATTCGCTAGTTAACATTTTCTTGCCCTCCTCATCTGATTCTTTCTCTTTACAATCAGATCGTAGCATGACACAAGTACAAAAAAATGAACATGCCACAAATGACATGCTCATCTTTATAAACCAGTGTTCAAGGCATCAGTCAGCCCTCTTAAAAAGATCTTCCTGCACTAGAACTTCCCTTATATACTAGAATCCATAGAATTCTCTTATATTCCTCCGAGCATAGCAGCAAACTCATTGGCGATTATTGGATCAATCTCCTTACCAAAATCCATACCTTGCTTTTTATCAAAACAATTGCTGCTCTTAGCATTACCTTTGGAATCTATATTACCCTGCCAAATATTCCCCCACTTTTGAAACAAAGTAGTTGGAATTGTTATACTGTTAATACTATTTAAATTTGCCATTTTCTTCACCTATTTTTAAGCTAGTTCAAATACCAGTTCTTCTACTAGATCTTTATTGATACTGTGGGTATTGTCCATAAAATAGTCAATAAACAATCTAAGCTTACGCAGCATACGCCTAGTATTTCTGAATGTCATATTAAGATATGAATGCTCACCAATCTTAGATGTCTTAGCGAATCCTTCTTCAGAATCGGTTAATACTTGTTCCTTGATATTATCGTCAGTAAACAAATAAGATGTATAAGGGGTAGAATCAATTTCATATAACCTTCTGTGAACATTTATATATACATCCATCCAACTATTAACGGTAAACACCTCATCCATAAACATTACTGTCGCTGGCTTAGTCCCATTAAATAATTCAAGGTCGTCATCTAGAGAATAAGCCATCCCCTCTCTTAACTCATCTTTTGAAATAAGATCATTGTACTTCCGTGGAAGCGGCCATATCTCAGTTGATGATTCACTAAGTTTTAATGATCTTAACTGAATTTCCTTACTAGTCCATTCCTTATATTTAGTCAACTGCCTAGTAAGTTTGTAATTTGACTCACTATATTCATCTAATTTGTCTTTAAACAAATTATTAGATAACTTGCTATTTTCTTTTGTAAGTGTAAGATTACCTAGTCTGTGCACATATAAATCATAGGCAGTGTCATTCTGCTTAGCTAAATATGTTCTCCATTCACTACTTAATGTCTGCGGCATAATATGTTCAATCGTTGCATTTTCTTCCCTTACCACTTCTTTTGAGAGATTTTCTTCAAGTTTATATAATAAATATCTCATGCCAGAAGCACGTAATGCTAAGTACAGGTCCTTAGATTGAAGATTCTTTTTAAAGCTCTCATCTGAAGGAAAAGCATTTTTTCCTTTTCCACTGTTAAATGCATCCCATACCTTATCAATGAACGAGACCTCTTTACTTCTTTCAAAGTATTGAATTAATAAAGCTGAAAATTGTGGACCAACATTATGCCCTGATACTCTGCTTCTGAATAAATAAGAAATGCAAATATCTAAAGATTTCTCATATTCAGATAGACTTATCTTACCCGCACTCAACAAATCATAAAAATACATCAATGTTATTGCTATGGAAGGGCTATTAAACTGCGTAAATATCTCACTATGCTTTTTATCTACTCCATTGCGTGATACATCAAAATTAACAAAGTGCTGGTAATATGTCGCATACTTTTTCATGTCGGCCAGCAATTCTTCTAGATAGCCATCTTTCTGCTCAATATCTGAAAGATACATTTTATAAGCCTTATACAAATTTCCAGGGTTTATATGAGCTCTCTTGCCTTCTAGACTTACTGAATCCGATTTTTTTTTCAATATTAAATAGTGAGTCATAAAAGGCTCAATCTGATCATTCCCAAGCATATGCTCGATTTCGATCCAATACCTTTTATACAAATCTTGCTGCTGATCATAATCCAATGACATCAGAAGATAATTTCTCAATAAATCGGCGTTACTCAAGTCTAATCCTGTAGAATTCAAGCTCTCAAATATCTCTTGAGGATTTTCTTTATCTAACTGAATTTCAACTATTTCAAGTTTAAATACAGCCTCATATAGCTCCTTAGCAGGCACACTACTTTCATTTATGAGGTCTTTAAATAAATCATAATTCCTATATATTACAGTCTGCTTCTCAGCAGGGGTAAAACTGTCCTCATTGAAATCATTCTGCATCATGAGTTTTTCATATACATTCTGATCAGATTCGATTGGCTTAAGTTTTAATCTATAATCCCCTCCACTTTTACTATTTCTTAGGTAATCATCTTCTATATCTTCTTTAACCTCAGGATCATCGATAGAATCATGTAATGCCTTAATAAAAAGCATCACACTAGTTATTCTCTGTTGTCCGTCGATAACAATGAATATTGGACTTGTTGCTGTACTTCTATCCGGTATGTATACTATTGTTCCTAAAAAATGATCCTTTCCACTTTCTGCAATTGTTTGAATATCATAAAAAAGTTGTTTGCAGTTATCAGCCTTCCAATCATAATTTCTTTGATAAACTGGAATACTAAATGTCCTTTTCCTTACACCAATAAGTTCAATCAAAGTAGTCTCATTAGCCTTCATTGCAAAAAACCTCCATTTATTTATCTAATATTCTTTCTTATTTTCTAGTTTTCTATTTTTCATTTACTTTTCATAATAAAACAATACCCTTTCGATATGTACGATAATCAGGACACTTCCAAAATCATCCTCTTTCGAAAAGGTAAAAGATCTCATATAAAACACACTATTCATTATATCTGTGAATCATATTTAGAGCAATCAAGTATTTTGCCAAATCTTTTAATTACGCCAAATTTTAATACCCCACCTCTGATAATTTCTTATACACTTTTCATTATTTCAACATTTACTATGTATTTATTCCAATTACGTTCTCTGAAAAGCCAATAAAACAGGGCCTTTCAGCATAATGTATGTGCCAATCATATAATTTAGACACCCGCCTCCATTTTAAGTAGCTTTATTAATAGGTAAAATAATAGAGGGTAAAACTTCTACCCTCCCCTCACATCAAATAAAAAAGCAGATGCTTCTTTATTTTTCAATAAAAAGCGCCTGCTTTTATAACTATATATTCTTTTCTTGTTATCCTAAAGTGTATTTTTTATACCATTATTATTTGAGATTTTTCTCAACTTATACTTTGTATTATACTTCCGTTAAGTACGCTATGTTCCATTATTTTTTTCTTAATATGTTGTATATCTAAATCAGTGAGTGTTTTTTTATCTGTTTTATTATTCTCAATATAGTAGGCAATCCTATCACATCTTACTATTGGAACCTGACAATTCTTTCGCCCCTTGATGATAACCTTTGGGTGTGCCATACAAATAATGTTAGTTATTGGAATATCTGTTCCTACAATAGATCCCATGAGTTTCTCATGCTGTTCTATCTGCTGTAAGGGGTTTGAAATGCCACATGTCTTTGAATCCTTTACCTTATACCAATCACCATTTTTATTCACACGTATTTCCCCTGAATAGTATTTTGTTTCGATAAGGAAAATTCCCTGGGGTCCAATAACTATATTGTCATATTCCTGTCTGTATGGACCATATTCATCATTTTTCAATGTAATACTATTGCCATCATTCAAAACCACATAGTCCCTGCTTAACCATTGTAATGCATAATTGACGTTACGCTCACCTTTTCTTCCTTTTTCCCTATTGAAACCATAATTTAACTCTTTTCGTTTTTGAATAACCTCCAAATAATCATTTGTTCCATAAAAATAGTTAAACATGCTCAATAAATCTTTTTCAGGTATCGGTCTCAAACCATTCCTTTTTTTATTTATCTGATTTAAATAATTACTAACAAAGTTAGCTGCATTCTCATAAAAACTAATGTACTCATTTAGGACTGGTTGCACACTAGAATTGATTTCTTCAGTTTTTCCTTTAAGTTCATATGAATTACGCTTAAAATTTTTATACAGCTCACGTGCGTCATTAAATGTCATTTCATTTATTTGAGACAATAATCTTTCCTTTGTAATAGCAATATCGCCATAATCGTCTTGTAACTTTCTTCGTTCAAATTCGATTATGCAACAATTCAACTGCCTCTTCCTAGTTTCAACTTTATCTTTTATAGTCATAAGATCCTCTGAAGAATACAACTTAGTATCAGCGATCTTCATATATAACAAAGAAGCCTTCGAAATTTTATCATTTTGTTTCTTTACCCATTTATCAAATGTCTCCTGTGGAATGTCTGTACTACCTAAATCCCATTTACCACCAGATAAAATATTATTATATTTTTTTTCATATATAGAGAGCTTTTTTGCTTGGAGTCTAGCCCCATTTATATCCTCAATTTCTTTGCTGGCTTTTATAAAATCTTGTTCAGAAACCAAAGTATAATCACGAATATTATAACCATTACAAAAACGGTAAGCGCGCTTACTGTCATACTTATACAATAAAGCTTCAAACAATTTCTTTTCTTCATCAGTTCCCGTAATCAATGAATTTATATTCCCATATTGACTACTATATGAACATATTATGCTCAAAATCTCATTAAGGTTATCCTGACATATTATATGTTTGTTACGATAACTTTTATCAAACATACCGCTCCATGACTTCCAATAAGTATAGTATTCAAAACAAACAAAATGAACCTCTCCGTATTTATAAACATTAACAACCGCTTGCTTAACAGAAATAATCTCAGAAAAATCCAACCTAAGATTTCTGTAATACTCTCTTGTAAGCTCATAAAAATTTTGGATTTCAAGTTTCTCATTTAAATAATCAATTATTATCTTATTATGTGTCATGTTAAATACCTCCAATTATTATTTACTTAAATTTTGTGACAAATAAGTATCTTAGATGCATCTTTACTTATAAGTATCCACTTCCCAAGTAAAAAGGTAGACTACCATCTTGTAATCGTAATATAACAGAGATTTTTAAATTTTAAGTTCGAAATTTGAGAACTAAAAAAGCCTGCAGTATATAACAACTGCAGGCTTCTGCCTAATTAAAAGGATTTTGATTATCCATAAAATAGCTCAAAATATTAATAGCATATTTGTTTCCCATTTTTATACATGAAAGCATCATCTCTTGTCCAATTGTCCTATTTAAGTTCGCCGGGAAATCAGTGTCTACCATGTTTGTCAAATATCTAAACGCTATATAATAGTCACCCAAATCAGCCCATTCTTCACGTGATTTAAGTATCTTTATTGCCGTATTGATATATATTTCATTGGTCTTCAAAAAATCGACTCGTTTATTATTCATTACAGCGGAATTTTTCTCATCAATCCCCAATAAATCTGATGCTTTAATCTTCTTTAACATTATTTTTTGTTTAATATTCCGTTGTATTTCTATGTCAACAAAAGCCGACCACCACATAAAAATAGTCCATAAGATATTTGCATGTATTTCCATATTACATCCATTTTCTTCATTTGAAGCAGTGATTAGTTCCATAAGCGTATCACAAAATATGGTCGTCGAGATTTCTTCGTAATTTCCTAAATTTCTTTTTATATACCTTATTTTATTGTACGCCTTGTTCAAATGGTCATTTCCAGTGTCTAAACAATCTTCACTCACAAATGAAGGATAAAATATATAACTATTAGGTCCAACCAAATTCTCAATAAATGGAGTATTCTTCATCATTTTCACCATCGGTGAAAGATCTGAATGCATCATCACTTCTACAGATATCCCATAATGTTCAGCAATTTTAACCATAGTTTCAGTTATAGGAGTTCTTTTACCATTTTCGTATTCACTTATAGTGTTTTTTTCCAAATTTAATATTTTACCTAAATCTGACTGTGTTTCACCAAAAAAATTACGAAGACATTTTATATTCTTTCCTAATAGATTGTTATTATCCATCTCAAACCGCTTTCCTTAATCAACAACAATATATAATCATTTTAGCATCAATGACTTGATATAGCATCAAATATCAAACGTTTATACATCAATCGCATTCACTAAATAAGAGTAACATGCTAAATTGCTTACTGTTCAATTCTTTGAATATTAAAAGATATAATTACTCCAATCAAAAATCTCAAAAACAGTAATAAGGCCACAGTCCATCACTCGACTGTAGCCTTTACTTTGCTTCCATCCATGAAAGTGAATTCGTATTCTTTTTTTCCGAGGATTATGACTTCCCATACAACAAGCTCCGCCAACTCCTCTACCATCCCCGTCAAAGGCTCCTGCTTTGATAGTTCTAAAAGTTGTCTGGCCCTGAGGTGTTTTAAAGGGCTTCTGTTTTCTTTTTTCCATCCTTCAAACCGGGATTTATCCGTTATGAACTCGTTATAAGCGAGTACAAAGCCTCTTTCTAAGTTCTTCTGGTCCACAAATGCATTCCGGCATATAAGTTTACCTTCCACACGATGGTTACAACACTGCCACTGATGAATTCCTCTGCCCGGCCAGGTATATCTTCCATATCTGCTTCCGCATTCGCCGCAGAACACTCTTCCTGAAAATGGATTAGGGTCACTACCGTAGTTGTACCTTTTACTGTTGTGATCACGCATAAAGTCTTCGCGCCTTTTTAGCTCTTCTTGCACCGCTTCCCAAGTCTCAGTATCAATAATAGCTTCATGATTTCCTTCAACATAATATTGGTTGACCTGTCCTTTATTGATTGCCCTCGTAAAAACTCCTTCCTTTTTGCACTCCAAACAAAAAAAGTTCTCTGGTCTATCCAGGAACCTTTTTCTTGCTTTCTGCCACTTGCTTCCATAACCACGCTCAGCAGCATTCATTCTATCGTTGTTGGGATGCATCATCTTGTGTGCATCGCAGTATCTACCTTCACAGATGTTAGGGCATCCGGGATGCTGACAAGGATGTAAAGCTCTTCTTGGCATGTTCCTCCATCGAGTAGGAGGCGGTGACTAACCGCCGTCCTCTCACAGCACCGTACGTACCGTTCGGTATACGGCGCTTTCAATAGTTGACGTGCACAGACTGATAGGCTGTGGCTAAATCATAAAAGCCACTGTTTATCAGTCTTTCTTTTGTCATAGCCATATTGACTGCGACTGTATGCGTGGTAAACCAATGTCCGCGCCGACTGTTTCCAGCCATGTACGCCAAGTCCTCGGGTACACCCATCTTAATCAGATTTCGCACCTTTGTCTTGGGCTTCTTCCATTGCTTCCATATACACATACGTATTCTGTGATAGAGCCATCCATTGATTTCATCTATGCTGTTCTTCATGCTTGCTATTCCGTAATGATTAAGCCATCCTCTAGCGTATACTTTGATTTTCTCAAGGCTCGGCTTGATGGACTGAACAGACTTACGGGAAGATAAGTCTTTCAGCTTGGACTTAAACTTCTTCAATGACTTTGGATGAACCCTGACGAAAACGCCACTTCCGTTCCTTCCCAATGCAAAGCCAAGGAATTTAAAATTTCGGATTGCAAACACGCTGACCGTACGACTTTTCTCTCGATTTACTGTTAACTTCAGTTTCTCTTCGAGATATTTTGTACTGCTTTCCAAGAGTCTCTCTGATGCTCTTTTGCTTTTCGCTAGAAGAACGATGTCATCTGCATATCTTATGCAGGGCACACCCCTTCTCAGAAACTCTTGGTCGAACTCATTGAGGTAGATATTCGCAAGGAGTGAAGATAAATTCCCACCTTGCGGTGAACCTTCTTCTGTATCAATGACCACTCCATTTTCCATTACCCCACTTTTCAGATAACGCTTTATTAGTTGAACTACACGTTCATCCTTCACATTCCTTCTGAGGAGATTGATAAGGATTTCATGATTCAAGGTGTCGAAATACTTTGATAAATCCAAGATTACTGCAAAAGTGTAACCTTGTTCTGCGTATTCTTTTACCTTCTGTATAGCGTCCTTTGCGCTTCTGTTTGGGCGATAGCCGTAGCTTCCTTCCGCGAACAATGGTTCATAGATTGGCACTAACTGTTGAGTTATTGCCTGTTGGAGTGTTCGGTCTATCACAGTAGGTATGCCAAGCTTACGCACACCTCCATCTGGTTTTGGAATCTCAACTCGCCTGACTGGCGATGGAGTATACTTACCGCGGTATATGCGGTCAGTTAACTCCTGCTGATGTTTCTTAAGGTACGGAAGTGCCTCTTCAATGGTCATACCATCAATACCTGGCACTCCCTTGTTTGCCTTAACTCTTTTGTACGCTCTGTTAAAGTTATCCTTATACAGTATCGCTTCCAAGAGCTTCGGCTGTGCACTGTCTCTTTCTTTCCATATCCGATTGAATGACCTAAGCGCTTTCGCATACCCTTCGTGTTCCGCACTATCTCTTTGTGAACAGCCATTATTATCTATGTTTTCTGCCATTAGCGGTCATTCCTCCTTTCTCGGTCATACTTAAGACTCCTATTGATTCAGTCCTTCACCTCTCGGCTACTATGACCTCTGCTGACTTCTGTGCGTTCAGCACCGCCTCGTTTCCTTGTACGGTGGTTACTCCTTTCAGAGCATTTCACACAGACCTCCCTAGGTACCACACGTTTCTTCCTCTCCATCCATCTGCCTCATTTATCATGCATGATTCCGTGTAGTTATTGGGCTTCGGCTTGTCGTGCAGTCTTACCCTCATGCATGACCTTATATGAGATTTCTGTTCGTCAGACCAGAGATTTGCCCGTGAGTTAGTATGTTCCTCACATCCAGCTTCCTTCAGATTCCACCTCGCGGCGGACACCCTTGCCTTCGGCTATATCCTTCCCACTACCGGGCGGATTCGGGACTTTAACCCGTTAGAAACGTGCGCCGCTAGGCGCACACGTAAAAAGCCCCAAAGGATTTATATCCTTTGAGGCTTCATCGTTCTAAAACTATTATTTATCTAACATATCAAATAAACCGGGTTCATCAATATCATAATTGTCTTTAAAATAATCAATGATCTCTTCTAATGCTTTTCCTATCTCTAGGGTGTGTATTCCAAATCTATACTCTAATTTAATATAATCCTCATCTGGGATACGACCTTCAATTTTACCTCCTAATGAACAGCCATCAAAAGATACGGGGTAGCGGTAGTTATCTCCATCATTTGTTTTGCAATGGTTAGCAACTATATATTCAATGTCTGAGATCAGTTTTTGGTATTCTTCTTTACTCATAAGCTCATTACCTCCTATGCTGTTAATTATACAATAAAAGAGGTACTTATTTCTTATGATTACAAAAGCCCCAAATGATGTTTGTCCTTCGAGGCTCTTATCAATTTTTCCATCTTAACTATATCATAATGTCTTACTGTCTTTTTATGGTATATACTGTCATGTTTATGCTGCAGGAAGTTTTACTACTTTAAGTGCTCTGCGATGCAAACGAAAAACATGATCGATACTGTAATTCATTTCGACAGCTATCTCCTCCCAGCGCATTGATGACAGGTAGCGAAGCTCAAGTAAAACTCTGTACTCATCATTGGTTACGGTATCAATGATTTCCTTTGTCTCACGCTTAACCTGTATGAGCTTTTTCATATCGTTGTTCAGCTCTTCTTGGTACTCGGTCATCTTTATGACAGTACTTTCCATCTTGTGATTATCATTAGATGTCTGAACCTTTATTGGACTAAGGGCTGCATTAACCTTTGTGGTCAAAGTCTCAAGCTCTGCTATCTGCATTGCCTAGCTTCTGATTCTCATGTCCAAGTAGTAGGCCCTCGACAAATACTCTTTTACGGTCATATTATTTCCTCCCAACCTGCGCCTTAACAGCATTGATAAGCGCGTTCTGGCTTTTATCCTTACCTGTTAATGCATCCAAAATATCCTCACCAATAGTTCCGGCTGTAATGATATGTTCTACAACAACAGTTTTATTTTCCTGTCCCTGCCTCCAGAGTCTTGCATTTGTTTGCTGGTACAACTCAAGTGACCAAGTAAGTCCAAACCAAACAATGATATTTCCACCTTGCTGCAAGTTCAGGCCATGACCTGCTGATGCATGATGGATAAGTCCAACTTGGTATTTTCCATTGTTCCAGCTACGGATGCTATCCTCAGTGATGATCCTAGAATAAGAAACCTTAAGCTCATCAAGCTTTTTAGTTATCCTCTCAAGATCATGCTTATGATTTAAAATATAAAATACTCACCAAACAATTATATCATGCCAGAACTAAAAGGTCCTTTGCTATCGTTAAACAGTATTCATTTTTTAAATCATGGAGTACCGCCGTCTCAACCTTCTCGTAGTTCAATTTCCCTACACTTTCAAAATGGCATAAAAATAACGGTGCATCTCTGCGTGCTAACATCTTTTAACGTTAACCACAAAGCGCACCGTTAAGCCACTTGTGTCTTTCTATTTAAATGTGTTCAGTCTTTGTCAGCAATACCACCGTCTCAACATGCGGTACTACCGCTATTAATTTAAACATACTGCGTAGCTACTGGGCTTTGATATGTTTCCCCCTCTTTACATAGTTTAGGGTAAAGTGGTGAAGAAATAGCGGACAACTATTTCTGTTTTCGAAAAAGTTGCTCTCTTTTAAGCAAGGCTATGTATCTCTTAATGTTGACACTCTTCTTGAATCCGGTCACTTTTTGTAGCAATGCCAGAACTGGCTTCTTGCCTCAAGCACAAACTCACCGTCTTTTTCAATTTTATCTTCAAAATATGCAAGGAGCTTGTTCTCATATCCGGCAATAGCTTTCCCATGAGCACTGTAGTAACCCTTCATCTTCTCCACGATTTCTTTTGCCTCAGTATAATGCCAAAAATTAGGCAAAAGAACTGACTCCACCCTTGCAAAATACTTCTCCATCATGCTTATGTACTGATTTCTCTTCTCGGTCTGACTAGCTATTGTTTCATCTATAAATGATGAGTTTCCACCAATAGCTTCAATAGCTTCTTTAAAGAGATTGTTCCAGTTTGCCACGTTAGCACCGTTGAAAGAAAACAGACCATCCTCTGCGACTACCTTGCTGGCATGTGCCACGATAGCTTCGATATCTTTTATCTCAGAATCAAGGTAATGAGCTATAACTACGTCATATTCGCCATTTTCATCAATCTTATCCCAGGTCTTCTCATCCTCAAGATCTGCAAATTCAAGCTTAATGTCTGCGCCTTCAGGCAGTTTATCTTTGTTCTCAGGAATGAACCTTGCAAAATCATCTGCCCAGCTGCCGTGAATGTCATACCCTGTAATCTTTGTTCCCTTGGGAATGTCAGTCCAATTGTTTCTCCAAAGCTTAGCGTATACGCATCCCAGATCAAGAACTCTTTTTCCGTCTTTAAGATCAAGAGAATTGAAGATTCTCACATACCAGTCAAGTTCTCCGCTTGTATGCTTCAGAGCATCCCAGTGGCGCTCATCAGCAGACTGGTCAACACTTACATACTGTACGATTTCTGCAACGTCATCCCAGTCAAGTTCTTCCTTTCGTGCCAAAGTTCTTTTAATTGCGTCAGTGATCTTCTCCAGTTGATATTTCTTTTCCTCCATCTTCTGAAGCTGAATTTCCAGCGCGCCCTTAATGTCACTGGCTTCACCACTCTTTAGATTATCTCTGATTTCTTCGAGGGAAAACCCTATCTGCTTAAGTGCCACAATCTTTTCCAAAATCTGCAGTGCTGCGTCATCGTAAAGACGATAGTTACCTTCAGAGTATTCGGTGGGTTTAAGTAGCCCTTTTTCATCATAAAGACGTATTGCCTTCTGTGATACTCCCGCTTTCTTTGCCATTTCTCCTGATGTCATTTTCTTTTCCATTTTTGGAACCTCCTTATTTGTTTATAAAACCACCTTAAGGGATTCCCTAAGGGAAGAGTCAACAGGCTTTTCATAAAATTTATTTATGGCCTCATCATAAAAAATATTATCATAGAGATGGTTTATAATTTTCTTTGTCTACAGCAACATATAAGTCCAAGCCCATCTTTTTCTCAAAATATTCTTTAAGGTTTAGATTTGTCTGCCACTTATCCGGATCATATGAACCGTAGCGGCTTTTAACATCATTCATTCTGTCTATGATGTCCATTACACCTTCAGCACCTGCTATAGCATCGCAGAGCTCGATAAGCTTGTCATAATCATCCTGAACTGTTTCTTTAAGTTTAATACGAATCAGCTCCGTATCTTCTTCTGAGGTGTCAAAGTTTCCCACATAAGCTTCTATCTTGTCCTGGTTGAAAGAGTGCGTGAGGCAGATTCTTGCAACGTCTTCATAGCCAAGAGACATCATATATTTATATCCTTCTGACACATGCCTTAGATGAAACACTCCAAACTTCCTGCCTATATCATGTAAAAGTCCAAGAACATATGCCTTATCGGCATCCATTCCACTATACTGCGCAATCCTTTCTGCGCAATGTGCTGTTATTCTGCTATGTGTGACCCATTTACCCGGATTACACTTTTCAGCATCTATTATTAGCTGTTCTGCTTCTTCTCTTGTTGGATACATTTTCAAATACTTTTTACACATATCAAAATGCATACCTGAGCAGTTATTCTCTCTTGCAATCACATCTTCTATCTCTGTAATCTTGTACCACTTGAGATCATCAACTTCACAGGACTCTGCAAAAGGAGCCTTTTCCACATAGGCAATGAAGCCTATCATGATAAGGCCTTTAGGTTCAAAATAGTAGCTTGAAACATACTGATATCCGGTTACAGTCTGCCCGGTTTCTTCTTTAACTTCTCTTGCTACAGCTTCTTCTATTGTTTCACCTTCGGTCATATATCCTGATACTACAGTCCATTTATCTTCCGATATATAGTTTTGCTTAAGTAACAGGATCTCATTAAACTCGTTAACAACAAGTACCTCTACAACAGGAAGCGGATTGTTTCCGTATATTCTTTTGCAGGAAGGACAAATCCTACAATCGTCATCGCCGAGCCTTATATCATGTAATTCATGTCCACATTCAGCACAATACTTAAATTTCATACTCATCCTCCAGGTCAATTATTATGGGTTAATGATATACCCTCCCCTTAGGTCAAGGTCAATGCATGTGGGTCTCCTTTTAATATTTTCCCATTCTTATAGACTTATCCATCATGATCAAAAGCTTTTTGTATGTTTTGCTTTTATCTTTTCCTGTTCATCACTGCTAATGCCTATTGTCGAAAAATAGCTCTCTACATTGCCTGGAATCATGGGATTCCAGTGGTACTTGTCATATACAAAGTGCCTGTAGCACATATCCTGAACAAGGTGAAGATAATACCCAAGATATAAGTCGTCCTGCCTCATCAATTCTCCGAACTTATCTCTGAATAATTCGAAATCATAAGACTTTTTATTTCGTCCCCAAATTTACTTGTTTAAATGACCTTTTTTACCTTTGCCTGCATCAGGAAGAATAGCTCCAAGCTTAAGTCTGTTTTCATCCTTAAAGGCATGGTGTTTAATAAGCTCGTTAGTAACTGCCAGATGTATAATACTTGATGCCACGTTTCCCCTTTATCCCGAATTATTCAAAACTTATTTCTGGACCTCTTTATATTAAATCATGCATCACCGCTGAAGAATACTATCGAAGATATTTATCTATCATCTTTACAACAATCCTATCATTCAAAACCGTTCCAGATGATTCATAAGATACTATAAGATTATCACCTGGAAAAATACCATTTGCAATATAAGTATTGATCTTTCTAATAGCTTTTTCTGCATAGTCAGGATCATCCATTCTTCCATCATGCTCCCAGTAGATTTCCTTGCCGTCTCTTTTCCTAAGAAATGTAAAATCCGGATACACAACTCCATAACCCTTGAGTTTTATTGGGCACTCGTACTTGTATTCAATTCCCATATTATAAAAGGTATCAGCTAATATCTTCTCTGATTTAGAGCGGACTCTTTCCCCTTTCTTGCTATAGATTTCAGGCATACCAGGTGCAAAATCTTTTCCTACATACGGAGTATTCTTCCATTTAGCAAGTCTTTGTTCCCATGGAATTTCTACTGGCTGTATCAATGCTTTCCTTATGGGATGAAGTTTGTCATAGATTTTTTCTATCTCGATGTCTTCATATTCTTCAGTAAGCTTGTCCAACTGCTTTAAGCGCCTGTCTACAAGTTTTTGAACTTTCTGGTCGTAAGATTTTTGAGCGAGGCGATAGGCAAGTTGCTTATCATCTTTCTTTATGTAAATCAGTTTCTTCTTCGCTTCTATACTTTGTTTGAATTGTGTACAGTTATTGGATGTTGATATCCTTAACGCCCCTTCAGGCACTTCAATAAGTCTGTTATCTACGACAGATTTAATCCTTATCAAGCGGTTCTTCTCTATTTCTAATAATTCTTTTAGTCCATTCATCTACTAATTATTTCCTTTTTTATTTTTTCTCTTTTTTTACTTTTATAGCACTCATTACGTTCTCTTTTGGCATTATCTACTTTTTCGGCAGTAACATTATCTCGGCCGTTACGGTCTTTCTAAATATTTACCCAATTCCGCCAGTAGTAATTGCACACCAATTACGGTCGTCTATTACCAATGTGTATTTATCGACAGTAGTACCAAGAATCTTATTACGGTCAATATCATCAAAATGTAAATACCGCACGTAGTAAGCATTCTTTACCTACTGTCGACTTCCACACATATCATTTTTCTGCCGTAATCGCCTCACAAACATTACGATCCAATTTGAAAAAACTATTAAAATCAACCGTAATACACCATAGAATTCTACTGTTGAAAACTAGAACACATAGATTTAGACAGTAAACTAAGCCTTTTTCATTCTGATAAAGTCGAAAAATATTCCTTGAAAAATATTCGATCGCAACAAACTGATTTGCTACGTGAATTAGAAACGCGGCTGGCGCTGGATGGCCAGCCGTGGTAAATAGAATAATCTCAGATAAGTAAATCGATTTGGTTATGCGCTTGTCATGTCTCACCACTATTTCACAATGAAGTTCTGCTCTCGCCCGAAATACGGGGCTCGCCAGAACAACCGCGCCTGTAACACTCAGCCTTCACTGGCGCTTGTCTTCGTTAAGAGAACGACGGTTTCGTCTGTTATTTCTTTGTCCCAACCAACAAGATTCTCTTTAGTCAGGTTGTCTGCGTACTCTTTTAGTGCATCTTCACCAAATGCAATAGTAGTAAACTCTTTATCATTATAGTACACAGGGAATGCAAAGGATATGCTCTTTAGGAATCTTCCATTTTCCTTTGGCTGCTCATATATTTGCACTTCTTCAATAAATGACTGCATGAATTTCTTTTTTTCAAGATCCGTAAAGTTATCATAAAGCTTATCAAACTGAATTAGCACTTTGTAAATTGTATCCGCTGAAAGTCGCTCCTGCAAAAGGTTTTCGATTCTCTTATTTACAGTTTCTATCTTTTCTTCTATATCCCCCATCTGATCATAGAGCGCATCTAATCGCTCCTGCATATCCTGATATTTTCTGTCATAATAATTATCAGTAACATCAAGTGCATCTATCTGTGCGGCTAGCTTATTTTTTGCTCCTATACACTGCTGAAGGCTTTTTCTGTAACTTTCACGCTCCGCTTTCAGTTCGCTTGCATCTACATTAGCTCCTATCTTTGCTTTTAAAGCAGCTTTGAACTTTGGATTATTTACCATTTTCTTGACTGTCTCTTCCACTGCAGCATTTTCCTTATCCTGACCCCACTGCCTGTGATAGTCACAATGATGTCCGTCTAATTTGATTCTATGCTTACAAGCATAATAAAAGAAATCCTTATAATATGAGCCGTCACTCCTCTTTTTACGATTTACGTTTGCATACATAGATCCACCGCATACAGGACATTTAAGAATACCCGAAAGAATATGCTCATGTTCAAGGCTATGTGTCTTCTCATGCTTGAAACCAGTGCGTTCACGCTTTTCTTTAGCAAGCATGAAATCTTCCTCTGATATAATGGCATCATGCTCACCCTCATATATTGGGAACTCGTCCTGCTTTACAACGTGGAACTCATTTCTTGTTCCCTGAATCTTCTCTGTTGCCCTGCGCCCATATGCCAGTTTTCCCATATAAACAGGATTATCAAGAACACCTTTTATAAATGATGGAGCAAAGGTGGTAAGCGTGTTATTCTGTCGCTGTTTTTTCTTATGACCATGATTGTTAAGGTACTCTGCCACACCATTTGCTCCCATATCCGTATGAATATATTTATCAAAAATAAGGCGTATCATCTCTGCTTCATCTTCTGCAATGACAAGGCTACCATCAACAAGTTTATATCCATATGGAGCAAATCCACCATTCCACTTGCCTTCCCTGGCTTTTTGTCTTCTTCCTTCCATAGTTTGAACAAGGATATTTTCACGTTCAAGTTCTGCAACCGCAGAAAGAATTGAGATCATGAGTTTACCTGACTCTTTAGCACTGTTAATTCCATCCTCAACACATATGAGATTTACTCCAAAATCCTGCATTAACTGTAATGAATTAAGAACATCAGCTGCATTCCTTCCGAATCTTGAAAGTTTGAATACAAGGACATAGCTTACATCATCCTTGCAATCTTCGATGTCTTGAAGCATTCTTACAAACTCAGGTCGTCCATTTATGTTTTTACCAGAATGACCTTCATCAGAATACTCACCTACTATTTCCATTTCTTCATAGTCTGCATATCGTTTGAGCTTTTCTTTCTGAGCATCCAAACTATATCCATCAACCTGCATAGCAGTAGAAACTCTGGTATAGATATAGCATTTAGTCTTCTTAGTCTTCATAAATAAGTAACCCTCCAAATTTCTGTTGACAATTATTCCAAACCTCTTTAAGATAAGAATCAAGAAATGGGTTTATCACCGGGTAGGGCATCAGCCTGACAGGACTTGCTCGTTTCTTTTTTTATTTCCATAACATCATATAAATATTTCTTTCCGCTTGCCGCATGCCTAATTAAGAGTCTTGCGTGGAATATGTTGTATCCACTGATTTCCCCATCATCACCGTAAACAGGCAGCCCGAATCTTGTATCATATCTGTACCATCCGTTTTTTGCATCACGTCCATGTTTTTTCTTCCTATTTTCCTCAAACACCCCATTTGTTGCTATTTCTATCATTTCCGGAATTCCCTGAGCAGCATTTGCTTTAGCTTTGGCGGCAGCACCTTTAAGTTTTTTTGTATAAATTGAACCTGAATATTCACCCGGGAGATTTGTTCCTATGAAAACAATCTCTCCATCTCCAGCTATTGAATAAAAATCTCCAACATAATCTTTGAGATATTGCTCCACATCTTCCCAATTAAGGCTTCTCTTTCCCTTAAATATGATGTCATTTATCATCACAATGCTGTTTCCGTCTGCATCCTTTATCACAGACACATTTCTTGTTTTATTCTTTTCCATTCTCTTCTTTCCTTCCAAAAACTTTGAGGTGCAAAAAGTGCACCTCAAATTCTATTACTTTTTCTTTTTATCTTGATCAATTCTATGATTTTTCTTTAGCCCGTCATAATAAGCCTTATACCTGTAGGCTGTACGACGGCTGATATCTCCCCTATCTACAATCTCCATAATTGTAAGACCGTCCTCATATAGCGCCACAAAGTCGTTATATGACTTCATCCAATGCTCATCATGCTTCTGTCTACCGGCAAACTTTTTACTTTTATAGAATTCAAGTTCTTCCCTAAGATTTTTATTCTCTTCTTCAAGTTCCGATATTCTTTTCAAAGCATCTTCAAGTGTCATAGCAATAATATCCTCCTTTGTGTCAACATTCTTATGGCACAATTATAGTATTGCATGATCGCGGTGTCAATTTACACTTGGCACTTATGCAGCACTCTTTTTATTTAACAGCCGGGAGCCATGGAGCATTCCTGACTTTTTGGAATATAACTCCATCAGTTTATAGTGACTTATTCTTGGCGCGAATTCTATTAGATAAGTGACATCAGATTATCTTCTGGGACTTACAGAGAACAGAGAGCAACATCCGTTCTCTGTAGATGAACTTGGGTTAGATGATGAAACTGTAGATTTATTGAAAAGTGGGAAACTTAATGTCCGCCTGATTTGTGAAATGATTAAGCATCCGGATTATATAAATTTTATTTCTTAATATTTCAACCTGCTCCTTATAAGTCTTAGACTTTTTAAGTTGCATAATAACCCCTAAAATAAAAATGTGCTCCCATTGGACACTTCAAAGAGAGGTGTGGGAGCTCCTGTTAGTTTCATTATAATAAAAGCTACTTTTTTTCAATAACATTTTTCCGTCGTCAGATATATTGTATTCCTGACAAAGCCTTGTCGCCATTATTAAGTATTTTTTCAAGTGAAAAGACTTTTTCTTTCAGTTTTGATATCGTATCTGCTGTTCTTTGATCATCGGATACCGAATCAACGCTTCTCCGTCTGTTGCCTCTTTGTGCATATCTACGGCTGTAATCTGAGAATTCTCATATGTTCTGTAATAGTAAATTCCCCGATCCATGTTACAGCAGGAAGAATATACGGTTATCTCATATTTTCCTTCGCCTAGACAAACACAGCCTCTTTGTTGCTCTACGGACCCCAGAATGTGGAAAAACTGGCTTACACTTTCCTCCTCCGAATTGCCGGAAACTGAATTCATGCAGGTAAACGCCGCCTTCACAAACCTTGATGCAGAGGAAAGATCACCGGGCATTCCCATCGCGCCCATTCCACGGCTGTATTCCGTAATCTCCAGACCCTTGGCGAAAGTATTTGTCACAGGTTTATTTGACAAATGCATATAATTGCTGAGATGAAACATCTGCTGATCAAAGGTTGGATTGTTGGTCATGACCCCCACCGGATCATCGTATACTCTAATGCCATCTTTTAGAGGTTCAACTACAATCGTTCTTTTTTTATCCGCAATCATCCAATGCAACGGCGTTAACGGAAGCTCCGGGCTAAAACTTATATTTACCGGATTCATCCGGGAAATAAGTGTCTTTGCCTCATCGACATCGGCACAGCGACTGAGGATCCATGGTATGAATTCAAATGGTGCTACATTGTCCGCATTTGGAACTTCTTCCTTATAAGCAGCGTTCCCGGGAAAATTTAATCCAGCAATTCCAAGGCCTTTATCATTTACGGCATCATAGAAGAGCGGATACCCCTCCACAACAAACGCTGTTCCGATCATTGCATAATGATGATTGATGCCCTCGCATTTGCGAAAGATAAAGGGATAGTTTCTTGGCACAATAGTGATCTCTTCGTGATAAGAAAATTCCAGATCCAGATTGCGTCCGAAATAATGATCCTTTGCATAATAAGTTGCTGCTGTACACATCTTCATCTTCTCCTGTTTCTATAAATGCCGACACCATCTTCCAGTTCAAACACTCTTGTCGGCTTTATGTATTTTTCCTTAACCGCAATACTACGCACTCCACATGCGGTACTACCGCAGACAATTTAAACATACTGCATAGATACTAGAACTTCTTTATCCAGTGTTTCATTTGAATCATCATAAATTCTGTAAAACTCATGATAAACTTGCTCTGGATAGTGGTATTTACCTGTTGTTCTGATGCCGTAGATTTCCTGAACACTATACGGCAGATTATATAGAGGCTGTCTTGTAATCAAAACAAAATAATTTGAAGAAGCCTGTACCAACTCTGCAAAATCTTTGGAATATATAAATGGGTAATCTTCATCTATAAACACTATGCTATCTTGATAAGCTTCCAAAATAGTCTTCCAAAGACTAGCATCTCCACCAAATACCACGCAAGGAACATCTGACTGTACACTAATGCCACTCTCTTTTCCATATCTAGAATGCGTCCCCAATAGATCCAAAAGAGTAGTCTTTCCAGAAGCGCTATTGCCTTGAATAACAGTAATATTCCTCTTTATATCAAATTCATATTTTAGTCGTTTTGATTCAACAACTACATGATGTTTATTCTTCATATATAAAATACTTCCTAGTCATCAAACATATTTTAATGCTTCATGCATATAATCCTTGGCATTTGTTACTTTGATATTATCATTAAGAATTTCAATCTCTATATCGTTGCAATCATCAAAGGGCATATAATACCTAAGATTAATGGTGATATCCTCTCTTCTGCCAATCTCTGCAAGCCATTTTGCACAGTCTTCGCCACAGCTTGTGGCATTAAAAACAAGATCAGGTCTTTTATAAATGCAAATCAGAGTTTGCAATCCACCGGATAGTTTCTCTGGTGGAATTGGTCCTAAAACATCACTTTCTATCAGCTGTCCTCCCTTATAATGTGACTTATCAATATCTGTCATCATTTCTTCCACAAAAGGATCTGCCAGCCATTCTTCATCATAATTAAATCTGAACCATGATGGTCCATGCATTACATCTTCTTTTTCACCAAAATATATTCTTAGCATATTTGTTCACCTAATAAATGAAGTCTCAATATTTCCGTATATCTTATGATATTATAGCATCATTTCGCCTATCATCGGAACTATATCATTTTTACAAATGTACAAAATGGTTGCTGCAAAAAATGCAACAACCACTAATCTCAGCATATATTTAATTTGTTGAAAATCAGTTTCATAACCGGAGTGTGGCCAATCACCTTCGTATAGATTTCTTTCCTAAAAGCCTCCACATCTTTATACTGCAGTCTGTACATAGTTCATTATCAATCCGATATATAAATGCAATCTGATTTTTTTCTGTAAGGATTTCTGATGCTCTGTCAAAAATCCGAGGTTTTAAATGTATATCTGGGATTACAAGTACTTTCATTGTTTTATTGTTCCTTCCAACATTCGTTTATTACTAAAAGGCCAACATGCTTTTCTCTAAGTATTATAGCAAGAAATTATCAATCATTTTCTTTATGATTCTATCATTAAGCACTGTGTTTGATGTCTCGAATGTAAGCATTAGCCTATCCCCGGGTATTATTCCATTATAGATATACGAATTTATCTTCCTTACTGCTTTTTCAGAATATTTAGGATCATCCATTCTTCCATCATGCTCCCAATACATTTCTTTCCCAGTCTTGCGACTGAGAATTGTAAAGTCCGGATATATCTGTCCGTATCCTTTTAGATATATTGGGCATTCGTACTTATATTCAATTCCCAAATCGAATAAAGTATCTGCAATCAGCTTTTCTGACTTTGATCTTACCCTCTCTCCTTTTTTGGTATATATTTCAGGTGCACCTTCCTCAAACTCTTTCCCTGTATATGGGATTGCTTTCCAATCAGCCACTTTCTGCTCCCATGTCTTTTCAACAGGTGTAACCAGAGCCTGCCTATTGACGTTCATATTGGTATAGATAAGTTCAAGCTCATCTTCCGAATACTCTTTACTGATGATCTGGATTTGCTTAAGTCTCCTATCTACCAGCTTTTTCATCTTCTGGTCATAAGACTTTTGAGCCAGTCTTCTAACAAGAGGCATATCCTCTTTCTTTAGGTATTCTCCTTGTTTTTGATACTTACCATCCTTTTCTTTGCAATGCATGTACTGAATATGTTTGCCGGATGATGTTATCCTAAGATTGCCTTCAGGCACTTCAACAAGTCTTTTATCTACACCCTGTTTGATTTTCTTTAGTCTTTTCTCTTCTGCAATTAAGTATTTCTTTAGTCCTATCATTTTTTATTTCTCCTTTTTGTTTTTTACTTGTTTCTTCTTTTACTTGTTGTTTCTATTGCTTATTTTTGCTTTTACTTTCTGTTTTTTCACCAGTCATACTGCCACTATGCAGCCATCCGCCAATATAGGCATTGCAATTATCAATCGCTGTTCTGCCTAAATCCAGTTCTCTTGCAATATAGGCATTGATTTTAAGCAGCAATTTTCTGCTACCATTTGCCATTCCCGCCATATAGGCAGTTTGTCCAACGTAAAATTAACTGCCTATAGCAGCAATACTTGGGATATAGGCAGAATTGATCCCTCAAAATCAACTGCCTACACAAGCGATACTCAGGATATAGGCAGAACTGATCCCCTAAAATCAACTGCCTACACAAGCAACACTAGGAATATAGGCAGACACCACCACATTTTATTTATAATGATCAACTGCCTATATCAACAGGCCTTGGAATATAGGCAGAGTTCACCTCACTAAAATCAACTGACACTATCACCGAAATTGCACAAGTAACAGAAATCATGCCATAAGTAGCAGATATCATGCCACAAGCAGCAAAAATCATGTCATAAGCAGCAGAAAACATGCTATATGTCGTTAAACTTTGGAATATCAGCAGCGAAAAGATTAGAAATTATCACTACCTGTCTTTCGAATGAAAGAATAGTAGCAGTCCGCCAAGAACAGCGGACTGCAAATTAGTCATATAATTGTTATCTCGCCAGAACAACAGCGTTAGCCTTCTGACGTCGTCCCTTTGACTCCCACCACTATTTCACAAGGAAGTTCTGCTCTCGCATGCAAGCATGCGAGCCAGAACAACAGCGTTCTCTAAACTCAAACTTCCTTATCAGTCGTTTTCGTTAAGAGAACGACGGTTTCTACATGGCTTGTCCACGGGAATTGATCCACAGCAACGGCGCGGCTCATCATGTAGCCATTCTGCTGTAGTATCTCCAAGTCGCGGGCAAGGGAAGTTGGTTTACAGGAGACGTAAATAATGTAGTTTACGTCATAATTTATGATCTTAGTAAGAGCCTTAGGATTTATACCGTCACGAGGCGGATCAAGGATAATAAGATCAGGCTTTACCTCGATATCATCTAGAACTTTAAGCACATCGCCTGCGATGAATTCGCAGTTATCGAGGTGGTTAAGCTTTGCATTCTCTTTTGCAGCCTCAACAGCTTCCTCAACGATCTCAACACCAATGACCTTTGTGGCAACAGGTGCAAGGAGTTGGGCAATTGTACCGGTTCCTGAATAGAGGTCGTAAATAACTCCGTCCTGCTTTATGTTCTTCTGATCGTAGAGACTCTGAATATAGCCTCTTACTGTCTGATACAGAACCTCAGCACTTAAGCTGTTAGTCTGGAAAAATGAGAAAGGAGTGATTCTGAACTTAAGGCCTAAAAGCTGCTCATAGAAAAAGTCCTGACCATATAAGATCTCAGTGCCTTCATCAATTACAGCATCGGCAAGGGAATCATTCTTTGTGTGAAGGATTCCTGTGATCCTGCCTCCAAGCTCAAGGTTTAAAAGAGCTTCCTTAAAGCCTGTAAGATCATGTTCTTCCTGAGTTGTTGTAATAAGGTCAACCAGGATATCTCCGGTTCTGACTGCCTTTCTCACAAGGAGATGCCTTAAGTAGCCCTCCTGTTTCATCCTATGGTAAAAAGAAATCTCTTTTCTATCATACATAGGTGAAAAATAATCCAGTGTTGCTGAAAGGATAGCCCTGTAATCATCATCGACAATTCTGCAGCCGCTGACAGTTACAATGTCATAAAAGCTTCCTTTTTTGTGCATGCCAAGACAAAGGGGGCCTCCCATGACTTCATCGCCAAATGAGAACTCCATCTTATTTCTGTAGGCAAACTTAATAGGGCTTACTTTGATGCCCTCCCAGGTAAACCTTGTAGTATTTCTTTCTACTGCAGGCTTAAGTAAGCTTCTTACCTGCTGTTCCTTAAGGCCTAGTTCCTTAACATAAGGCATTGTAAGGTAACTGCAGCCACCGCATTTTCCGAAATGAATGCATGGGCTTTCAATACAGTCAGGAGCTTCTTCTAAGACTTCCAAAAGTCTTCCCTCTGCCTTACCGTTTCTTACTTTCTGTATCTGTACTGAAACTTTCTGATCGGGAAGAACGCCCTTAACAGCGATCTTCCCGTCAGGAGCTTCTATTATTCCTTTATTAGGGAATTCAACCCTTTTTACTATTCCTGTATAAACTTCTTTTTTCTTCACTTTTTAATTCTTAACTTTCCTTGATGAAGTCATCGTCGTCGAAGTCATCTTCGAAATCATCGAAGTCATCATCATAATAATCATCTTCAAATGCCGGTGTCATGTAGCGATAAACAAGATAAGAAATGATCGCAACCGCTGAGATAGAACCAAGAACAGCCAAACACCACAGGATCACGTTGGAAGGCTTCTTAGCATTTGCAGCCTCTCTCTTGTCGAGAAGTTCGTTAATACGTGTCATTTCAATAATGTCATCGATCTTTGTTTTTACTTCCATAAGTAACCCCTTTCTATAAGAAAAATTTATTAATATCAGTATACCATAATTCCCAGCTCATTCATTACTTCACTGAGAATTGTGACATACTCACATCTTTTTTAATTTTGCAAAAGCGGCATACATGATCTTCTGTCCGCAATCGTCAAAATTAACTGTTACCTTGTAATCTCTAGGTCCTTCTTCCAAAGAAGTGACTGTGCCAATACCATATTTGATATGAGAAACTCTGTCTCCTGTCTCATATTCAGGCTTTGCTGTTTTCATAGGCATGCCTTTGGAGATACCTGCAAGTGAGCCCTTAACATGGGTCTTGGCTGCTGTTGCGATATATGGCTTACTCTGTGGTACAGCCCTTGGCTTTTTGGGAGCAGGCTTTGCTTTTATCTTGTAGCTGTTAGAAAGCTGGGACGCGCCATTATCGCTTCCAAAGTTCTTATTCTGGTAGGATGACTTTACGCCAATACCGGAATATCCGCCTGATTTCCCGTAGGAATCTCCATTGCCGTATCTTCCGGAACTGCGATAGGAATCATCCTCATCACTATATCTTCCAGAAGTTCCATAGGTATCCTCAACACCTTCGTACTCATCTATCGAGTCGCCATCATCAAAAAGAAATGCCGGCTTATCAAACTCTGGCTTCTCCCTGTCTAAATACTCACCGGGAATCTCTTTTACAAATCTGCTGAGCTGGTTAAACCAGGTCTCTCCTCTTACCATTCTGCGCTTTGCCGCTGTAAGAGTTAAGTTTCTCTTTGCCCTGGTTATTCCAACATAGGCAAGTCTTCTCTCTTCCTCTATTCCCTCAGGATCAGAATCTTCAGTCTGCAAAGTCATATATGAAGGGAAAACATTTTCCTCCATTCCTGCCAGATAAACATGCTCAAACTCAAGTCCCTTGGCACTGTGAAGAGTCATAAGAAGAACCTTCTCATTATCCTCTCCGATTCTGTCTATATCAGCAACAAGGGCAACTTCTTCGAGAAATCCTGAGAGAGTTGGCTCCTCAACCTCATCACTTTCCTCATAGGCCGCAATCTTGGAAATAAGCTCGTCCACGTTGGCAGCTCTGTCGTTATCTCCGCTGTCATCGTCGTCATCAAGAGTCTTCAAAAAGTCCATATAGCCTGTAATGTCTATAACATCTTTAAGAAGTTCTTCCAAAGAGTAGGACTTTTGCTTTGTCCTAAAAGCCCTTATCATAGTCACAAAGTCTTTTAGCTTTGAAGCGCTTCTGCTAACGGCCATTATCTGGTCAGCTTCGCACAGGGCATCAAAGAAGCTTATCTGCCTCTCATCCGCATAATTCTGCACATACTCAAGTGTAGTAGCGCCAATTCCTCTCTTGGGCACATTTATTATTCTTTTAACTGCAATGTCATCTCTGCCGTTATCAATAGTCTTAAGATAAGCCAAAAGATCTTTTATCTCTCGTCTGGAATAGAAATTCGTACCACCAACGATGTCATAAGGAATTCCCTCATGGACAAATCGCTCTTCTATAAGTCTTGACTGTGCATTTGTTCTGTACAAAACAGCTGTATCGCTGTAAGAAAGCTTGCCGCTTCTCTTAAGTTTTCCTATGTCTGAAGCAATAAACTCTGCCTCATCATATGCAGTATCGAACTGACGAAGGTGAACTTTCTCACCATCTTTTTCTTCTGTCCAAAGAGCTTTTTCCTTACGCCCGTAGTTGTTTCCGATAACTGCATTGGCTGCATCAAGGATCTGCTGTGTTGAGCGGTAATTCTGCTCAAGCTTTATGACAGTCGCATCAGGATATACCTTTTCAAAGTCAAGAATATTCCTGATATTGGCTCCTCTAAAGCGATAGATACTCTGATCATCATCACCCACTACGCATAGGTTCCTGTATTTATCTGCAAGAAGCCTAATGAACTCAAACTGGGCATTATTGGTATCCTGATACTCGTCCACCATGATGTAGCGGAATCTGTCCTGATAATATTCAAGAACATCAGGATTCTTTTTAAAGAGCTCAACAGTATTAAAAATCAGGTCATCGAAATCCATTGCATTGTTCTTTTTAAGAGCATTCTGATACTCTGTGTAAGCCTTGGAGATTCGAACCTTGTTAAAATCATTCTGAGTGTTTAATGCATACTCATTGGTTGTAACCAGATTGTCCTTACACTTTGAAATGCTTCCCATGATACCGCGAAGCTTAAGTGTTGTAGTTTCAAGCTGATATTTTTTACAAATGTCTTTCATAAGAGACTTGGAATCATCTGTATCATAGATAGTGAAGTTATTTCCATAGCCAAGTCTGTCAGCATATCTTCTAAGAATTCTTACGCAACTTGAGTGAAAAGTTGAAACCCAGATGCTCTCTGCTCCGAATCCTACAATCTTATCAACCCTCTCACGCATCTCACCTGCTGCCTTGTTGGTAAAGGTGATTGCCATGATATTCCAGGGATTGACATTACATTCATCTATCAAATAGGCAACCCTGTGCGTTAAAACCCTTGTCTTTCCTGAACCGGCTCCGGCAAGAATCAACACAGGTCCATCCGTCTGAAGCACAGCTTTTTTCTGCTGCGCATTAAGTGTATCGTAAATTCCCATTAAATCTTATTCCTTATTTTTGTTCTTCTTGTCCTTTGCTTTGTCTTTTTTACTGCTACTTTCTTTTTCGTCAAGGACAACATTATCAAGTATCTTCTCTATCAAAAGTTTTTTCACATAAACGTCATAGGATAAAAGAGTTATAAAAGAAAACATCTGCATGCGTTTTCTCTCTTCTTCAGAAATATCCGCATCTTCGTATGTCTCCAATGAACGTGCATACTTCTTTTTAAGATCCTCCATCACAGGCTCAAGCTCTTCGTTCTGAAGCTCATAGGTAGTTTCGTAGATCTTACTTAAATTAAATTCATCGTCACTTATATGAAATCTTTCTTTTAAAGGCTCAATAAGTGTCTGTATGTCATTTATAGACAATATGCTCTTATAGTAATAAATAAAAATGAGCAATATCAGATGATCTTTTGAATACTTCTTCCTTACAGGAGGAGGTAAAAGATTGTTCTTGGCATAATTATTGATCATGGTCTTTGTCAGTATCTTATCAGTATCCGGATACCTTGTAGTCTTTTTTAGCCTCTCATCCATGAAAGTTGTAAGCTGATCCATATATAGGTCTATGTTTGGCATATCTGACAGAGATATTGTATCTATTCTCCCAAGTGATGCCATAACACTATTTAAAAGATCATCATTATCGATAGTCATTTCATTTTCCTCGTTTAGTTTCTTCCGCTAGCTGTCGCATTTCTCTCGCATTTTGCAGGCTTGCCGCTGTCACTTCATCTCCACCAAGGAGTCTTGCAAGTTCCTTTGTACCATCATCTTCCTTAAGTCTGTAAATATTTGTTACAGTTCTTCCATCTTCAAGACCTTTTTCAATCATGAAATGAGTATCAGCCATTGCTGCAATCTGAGGAAGATGCGTAATGCATATGATCTGATGTTCCTTTGACAGTTCTCCAAGTTTTTTGGATACTTTCCAGGCTGTCTTCCCACTTATTCCCGCATCTATTTCATCAAAAATAAGTGTACTGATATCATCCTTATCTGCAACCACTGTCTTAAGGGCGAGCATAATTCTTGAAAGCTCACCGCCACTTGCTATCTGGTCCATAGCTCTAAGGCTCTCACCAGGATTAGTTGATATCATAAACTGTGCATCATCATAACCTCGTGCTGATATCTTATCCTCGTCACTGGTAATCCTTATTTCAAGTTTGACATCAATGAAGTTAAGGTCTATCAAAGCATCTTTTAAGCTTTCCTGTAAAACTAAAGCCTGCTTTTTTCTGATATCTGATATCTTTTTGCACAGAGAAAGAACTTTTTCCTTTTGAGCCGCTATATCAGCTATCATCTTGTTTCTATTGGCATCAAGATCACTTAATGTCTCAAGGCGGGACATCTTTTCATTGTAGTACTCAAGAACTTTTTCCAAAGTACCGCCATATTTATCCTTCAGATGATTTAAGGTGTTGAGCCTCTCCTCTGTTGTCCTGAAATCCTCATCATCAAATTCAAGATCATCAAGGTAGCCTGAAAGAGCATGATTAAAATCAGTCAAAAGATTCTCCACATCAGAAAGCTGTGAGAGAAGGTCCTCTAAATCCTTGTCGTAGGAAACAACTGACGACAATTCCCTGACTGCTCTTCCAATCATATCTGACGCATTTTCATCGCCATCTCCTGACCCGGTCATAGAAGATACCACACAGGCAGCCTCAGAAATTTTGCGACTGTTCACCATCTTGTGATACTTGGTCTCAAGCTTCTCATCCTCGCCGACAACTATTTCGGCATCTGATATTTCACCTGTCTCAAACTCAAGAAGCTCCTGCTCTCGCAGTCTTGCTGCCTCATCAATATTGGTACTTTCAAGGCTCTTCTCAAGTTCTTTTAACTTTGAATACTCAGTTGAGAGCTTTTCAAAAAGAGGCTTCAATTTGTCCAAACAATAATCATCAAGAATCTCCATATGTTTCTTCTTGTGAAGAAGTTCCTGATGATCATTCTGTCCATGAATATTGATAAGAACACTGGCAATATCTTTTAATTGCCTTGTGGTCACTGTCTCGCCGCAAACCTTGGAGATGCTGCGTCCCTGCATGATTTTCCTCTGAATCACAACGTTTCCGTCTTCCTCAACAGGAATATCCATATCCAAAAGAAGCTTCTTTTGAAGTTCATTTTCAACTCCAAAAACAAGCTCTACAAGCGCATATTCTTCTCCGGTTCTGATAAGACTCCCATCAGCCTTAGCGCCAAGTGCCAGATTGACAGATCCCAGAATCACTGATTTACCTGCACCTGTCTCTCCGGTTAAAATGTTAAGTCCCTTGGAAAACTCAATTTCCTGCTCTTTTATAAGAGCAAGATTCTTTACGTGTAAACTATATAACATATTTTTCTCCTCACAAAAGAGGACCCCGCCATGCTAAAAACTTTTTTTAGTTTCTTCCCATAAGAGTACGCAGTTCTTCCATAACTTCAACTGCCTCTTCACTGGTCTTAATAGCAATCATTATAGTGTCATCGCCAGCAATACATCCAACTATCTGTGGAAAATCCAAAGCATCAATAGCTGCTGCAAGCGCCATAGCCATTCCTGACACTGTCTTTATTACAAGCAGATTCTGTGCAACGTCCATGCTGACATATCCTGCTCTTAACACACTTACATATTTATCCTGCATAGCATCGCTGTCAGCAGTAGTGTATACATATTTATACTTGCCATCCTCTGTTGCCTGCTTGGCAAGCTTCATCTGTCTTATATCTCTTGATACAGTAGCCTGTGTAACGTCATATCCTGCTTCTTTCAAAAGAGCCGCAAGCTGTTCCTGAGTCTCAACAACGTTAGAAGCTATGATCTCAATTATCTTATCATGTCTGTTTCTTTTCATTACGATTCCCCTCTCCTTAATACTTTTTTATCTGAATTTTTCCCCCAGTACTTCCAAAAAGCTTACTCTGTTTAATTTTAAGATTTTAGTAGTCTTACTGGATTTCTTTATACCAATCCTGTCTCCGGTAGTCATCTCTATTATTCCGCTTCCATCAAAAGAAGCTACAACCTTCTGGTTTATACCGTCCCTGAAGCCGCCAATTCCAACTTCAATCTTGGTATCCGCTGATAAAACAAGACTTCTGGAATTAAGCGTATGAGGGCAGATAGGCGTTATCAATATCATATTTGCAGAAGGCTCAACGATTGGGCCACCTGCTGACATATTGTAGCCGGTTGAACCTGTCGGAGTAGAGATTATGATTCCATCTGCGTGGTAATTGCACAGCAAAAGATCATTGACATAGATCTCATAATCTACGGCTTTGATAGATGAATATCTGGTAATTGCGATATCGTTTAGACAATACCCCTCCTGACCATTCATGCTTCCATAGAGCATCATCCTGTCTTCTATCTCATACTTTCCTGCAAGGATCCTCTCAAGAGCGTCGTCAATACCACTCTTTTCAACTTCAGCAAGATATCCCAGTGTTCCAAGATTAACACCAATAAGAGGAATATCAAGGCGGGCTGCACTTCTTGCAGCCTGAAGCATGGTTCCGTCTCCTCCAAGCACTATACAACAGTCTGAATCTTCCGGTATAGAGCTTTGAAACTCTTTACCTGTGTGCTTGTCATCGCGGATTTTTGTGCTCTCTGCGATAACACATTCTTTTCCGTTCTTTTCAAGATATTCTTTAATGTAGTTTGTGATGTCAAGATTGACATCCTTGCTTCTATTCGTGACAATGCAAAAATTGTGCATCTTTATTCCCCAGCATTTTTATCAAGTTTTCCATGAGCTCTGAGAACAGTTTCTGCTATGAGACTCTCCATATCAGGTTCATGGGATATTCCACTTTTTTCAAGAACAACTTCAGATAACTTCTTTTCGCCATCAGCCTCTGACAGTTCCCCTGCCACATCATTCTTTTCAGGATTTTTCCTTATATGTATAAGGTACTCAATATTTCCCTCGGGTCCCTTTATAGGAGAAAAATCAAGGTGGAGAACGTCAAACCCTGCTATTCCTACAAAGTCCATGATCCTGTGAATTACTTCCTCATGAACTTTAGGGTCCCTGACTACGCCTTTTTTGCCCACTTTATCTTTGCCCGCTTCAAACTGCGGTTTGATAAGGCATACCATTTCTCCATTATCTTTTAAGAGCCTTCTGGCCGGAAGAAGTATCTTGGTAAGTGAGATAAAAGAAACATCACAGGATGCAAAATCAAGATCATCCTGTATATCATCCCTAACCATATACCTGAAGTTTGTTTTTTCCATGCAGACAACTCTCTCGTCGCTTCTAAGCTTCCAGTCAAGCTGTCCATGCCCAACATCCACTGAATAAACCTTTGTGGCTCCATTCTGCAGCATGCAGTCTGTAAATCCACCTGTGGATGCCCCTATATCCATACATACTTTTGACTCTAAAGAAAAGCCAAAATTATTAACTGCTTTTTCAAGCTTGAGTCCGCCTCTGCTAACATAAGGAAGCGTATCCCCCTTCACCTCAAGGCTTGTAATCTTGGCCTCATCGAAGGTTGTTCCGGGTTTATCTTCTCTTTGTCCGTTGACAAAAACATCACCCGCCATGATAAGTGCCTTTGCCTTTTCTCTTGAAGGAGCAAAGCCTCTGTCAACTAAAAGGACATCAAGTCTTGATTTTTCTTTTGCCATAAATATTACCTTTGTATCTCTTTCATGATTCTGTCTGCTATAGACTGTGCGTCAATTCCAAGTTCTTTTCTGAGTTTATCAACATTTCCGTGGGTTACGAATTTATCAGGTATAGCAATCTGTAATACGTTGCAATCCAGCCTGTTTTCATCAATATAGGCTCTAACCTTCTCGCCAAGGCCACCGCTTGCCACATTCTCTTCCATAGTAACAAAGAGTTTGTGGTTTGAAGATGCAACGTGAATATAATCAGTATCTATCGGCTTTGCGAATCTCGCATTAACAAGAGTGCATTTTAAGCCATTATCTTTAAGTATTTTTCTTACTTCTTCACCAATCTTTACCATGCAGCCAAGTGCAAAAAGACATATATCTTTTTCTTCATAGATAACTTCACACTTGCCAGCTTCCACAGGAGCTCTGAACTCCTTAAGACCATCATATGCATTGCCCCTCGGATACCTGATTGCAATCGGTGCTCCATAGTTCACGGCAAACTTGAGCATATCTGACAGTTCCCATTTATTCTTGGGAGCACAGATAGTCATGTTAGGCATAGATGAAAGATAGGACAAATCAAATATTCCCTGATGGGTCTCACCATCGCTTCCTACAAGTCCCGCTCTGTCAATTGCGAAAACAACTGGTAGCTTCTGAAGACATACATCCTCCAATATCTGGTCATATGCCCTCTGAAGGAATGAGGAATAAACTGCAAAAACAGGCTTATAGCCACCGGCTGCCATTCCCGCTGCAAAAGTTACTGCATGCTCCTCTGCAATTCCTGCGTCAATAAATCTGTCAGGATACATGTTCCTGAATCTCTTAAGTCCTGTTCCGTCGGCCATAGCCGCAGTTATAGCAACCACCTTTTCATCCCTGTCACCAAGCTTGCACATAACTGTGCTGAAAATATCCTGATAGTTAGATGTAGTCCTAGGATTTCTTGGAAGACCATTTTCGACAATGAATGGTTCGGTGCCATGGAATCTCGCAGGATGTCTCTCTGCAGGTTCATATCCCTTGCCTTTCTTGGTCATGACATGGATCATAACTGCTTTTTTGACCTTTTTGGCCTCTTTTATAACCTTCACAAGCTCTGCTGTGTTATGCCCATCAACAGGTCCTAAGTATGTAATTCCAAGGTTTTCAAATACCATTCCCGGTACAAAGAGTTGTTTAAAGCTGTTTTTTGCCCTTCTGATATTATCAACCACTTTTGTATTGGTTCGAAGCTGGGCGTAAACATCCTCTTTCAGATTCAGATAACCTTCCGCTGTACGCACTGAATTGAGGTATTTTTTCATACCTCCAACACTTTCAGAAATAGACATCTCATTATCATTGAGAATAATAATGAAATTGGTCTCAAGTTTTGCTGCATTATTTAGCGCTTCATAAGCAAGCCCACCTGTCAGTGATCCGTCGCCAATGACAGACACTACAGTATAATCCTCTTTCTTAAGGTCTCTTGCCTTTACCATTCCAAGACCTGCAGAAATAGAAGTTGAACTGTGTCCTGTATCAAAACAGTCTGTGTCTGATTCGCAGCGTTTAGGGAAACCGCTCATTCCACCAAACTGTCTTAAGGTATCAAATTTATCTTTTCTTCCTGTAAGAATCTTGTGAGTGTATGACTGATGTCCTACATCCCATATTATCTTATCTTTCGGAAGATCAAGAGCAACATGAAGAGCCATGGTTAATTCTACAGTTCCAAGATTAGATGCCAAATGGCCACCTGAAACAGAAATCTTTTCAATCAAAAAATCTCTTATTTCCTGCGCCAGCTCCGGATACTTAGACTGTGGAATATTCTTTATGTCGCCTGTTTTGTTTATATCATCTAGAAGCATAACTTCCACCTACCTAATTTCGTTATACTACAGCAGATTATTCTGCAAACTATAGATATTACTTCTTTCTGTAGATCATATACTGAAATAATTCATCTAAAAATGAATCATCAAAATTCATGTCTTCAAGACTCTTTGTGGCCTCATCAGTAAGCTCTTTTACCTTTGCCTTGGCACTTTCAATTCCATAGAGACTCACATAGGTACTCTTTCCATTCTTCTCATCAGAACCTATGGGTTTTCCAAGTTCTTCAAGAGTTCCCTCAATATCAAGAATATCATCCTGGATCTGGAAAGCAATTCCTACATTGCTTCCGATTTTTTCCATTTTTTCAACCTGTAATCTGTCAGCTCCGCCTAAAACAGCTCCAACCATAAGACTCGCTTCTATTAAAGCTCCTGTCTTGTTCTCGTCAATATAAAAAAGCACATCCTTCTTTTCACTATCTGAGAGGTCTGTTGAATTCTCTGCCATAATATCAGCACACTGACCGCCAACCATTCCGTAGACACCGGCCTTTGTGGCAAGAATATTCAAAGCTGCCAGATATCTGTTTTTAGTATCTGCGTCATAATCAGAGAGTTCTTTTCCTGACATGGCACCCAAAATAGCTGTTTCAAAAGCATAATTTAAAAGTCCGTCACCTGCAAGTGTAGCCATTCCTGCACCGTATACAGCATGGGTAGTCTTACGTCCTCTTCTGTATTCATCGTTGTCCATAGCAGGAAGATCATCATGAACAAGCGAATACGTATGGATCATCTCTATGGCAGCTAAAAAAGGTTTTATAACGCTATCATCTGCTAAATCTCCCGCAAACAGTCTATAAGATTCAAACATCATTATAGGTCTGATTCTCTTGCCGCCAGCCATGAGGCTGTAATTCATCGCCTCCAAAACCTTCGCTGCATAGCCTTCCTCTTTGGGAAGAAAAGTCTTAATAATATCTGAAACAAAAGCTGCCTTTTCAGTCAGGCGCTTTTCAAAATCTGCTGTGCTCATCTTATTCAAAATCCTCCAGATTGCCATCTGCTGCTATTTTTTGAACCTTCTGCTCAACTTTCTCGATAGCCTCATGACAATACTTTAGAAGTTCCATTCCCTCCTGATATTCTTTAAAAGAATCCTCTAAAGAAATATCTTCTTTATCAAGAGCCTGTATTTTCTTCTCTATCTCAGAAAATGCTTCTTCTACTGTAAGCTTCTTTTCTTCTGTGTTCTCACTTTTCTTTGCCATACGATATTTCCTTTGTTCCAACAACAGTACTTCTTATGATTCCATCTGTAACGTATATGTTAAGTTCATCGCCTTCCTTGACCGATCCAATACTTTTGACATTATCTCCTGCCCCATTTGAGACATAAGAATATCCGCCCATTAGTCTGTCAAGTGGCGATAGTCCCTTTAACTTTTCTATATCGATATTTAATCTATGCCTGTACTCTGACAACCTTCTGTCCATCCTTGAGTTTAGGGCATCACCAAGTTTATCAATTCTAAGAAGTCTGTCCCTGACCTTATTCATAGGACTTAAAAGTCGTAGGTTCTCTTTTAACCTGTCCTCTATAAGCTTCCTTGCTCTTATCCTGCTTTCCATGCTCTTAGTAAGAGTAAAAGCATAATCCTCTATATCCTGAAGGAACCTCTCGTACTCGTACACTGCAAGCTCAGCTGCCGCAGAAGGAGTCGGTGCTCTTCTATCAGAAACATAATCAGCTATTGTAGTATCCGTCTCATGACCAACTGCAGAAATGATAGGAATAGGGCAGTCAAAAATTGCTTGTGCTACATTTTCTTCGTTGAAAGCCCAAAGATCTTCTATAGAACCTCCACCACGTCCAACAATCATGGCATCAACATTTTTCTCTGTCAGAGCCTGTATTCCTCTGACTATACTCTCAGAAGCTTCTGCTCCTTGTACTATGGCGGGATAAAGAATTATTTGAATATGCGGATTTCTACGGGTAGCCACATTTATTATATCCCTCACTGCCGCACCAGTAGGAGCTGTAACTATTCCAAGAGTTTTTATATATCTGGGAATAGGCTGTTTGTATACTTCATCAAACATGCCGGACTCGGCAAGCCTTTTCTTAAGCTCTTCATATTTTTCGTAAAGGGCTCCTGCGCCGTCAAGTTCAATCTTTCTGGCGTAAAGCTGATATTTCCCATCTCTTTCATATACATCAACTGTTCCACTGGCCTTTATCTGCTGTCCCTCTTTCATCAAAAAAGAAAGGCCGCCTCTTTCCTTGTCACCACGGAACATCACACAAGAAATAGCACCACCGGCATCCTTCATAGTAAAATAAATATGTCCGGATGAGTGGTACCTCAAATTACTCACTTCTCCTTTTATAGTGATAGTCCTTAAAAGGAAATCCTGAGTAAACATATTCTTGATATAAGAATTAACCTGTGTGACTGTATATTCACTGCGCAAATTTAGCTAACACTCCATTTACAAAAGCAGGTGATCCATCCTGTCCAAACTTCTTGGCAAGTTCTACCGCCTCATTTATCGCTACACCTGTTGGAACGCTGTCATCGTATTTTATTTCATAAACAGCAAGACGTATGATTGTAAGATCCACCTTAGCCATACGCTTTGTATCCCATCCTGATGTGGCACTGTTTATTGCCTCATCGATCTCAGGAAGCTTTTCTGCTATCTTCTCATATTTTTCCCTGATCTGATCAGCATCTTTTTTAGAGAACTCTTCATCACTTACTGTTGTAAAAAGTTCTTCCTGCTCTGCCATCTCTTCGATGGAATTAAATTCAACACGAAAAAGCAACATAAAAATCTGCTCTCTCAGTAAACTTCTATTCATCACGTTTTTCCTATTCTATAATAAAGTTTTATCACGCCTTAGGCATTGTTATACCAGCTATTCTGATATTAACATCTGTAACTTCAAGGCCTGTCATATTTTCTATTGAAGCCTTTACTCTTGTCTGTGCCTGCTGGCAAGTTGCCGGAATATTATATCCATAAGCCATCATAAGTGCCAGATCGACCTGCACCTGTGATGCACCTATTACGACTTTAGCTCCCTTTGTAAGGTTCTTACGGCTTACCTTTTCAAGGGCGTCACTTGTGTAATTGCCAGCCATAGCTGAAACGCCATCTACTTCAAGTGCTGCAAGAGCCGCAATTCTAGCTACTACATCATCCGCAATCTTAACAGATCCAATCTCTGCAATTTCTTTTCCCATAACTTGTCACCTCATTTATTCACAATCATGAATTATTATACCACAATTCCCACAAATCCCACAATTCCACATCACAGCCAAAAGATGATTGTCTTGGTATCTGCAAATGTTGTGTAGGACACGGAAGCTGTATCACCCTGCAGATAATCAAAGACTTTTCTGTCTGTTATCAGCTCTGCAAACATGCTGTCATATACTTCCTGTGAAGCACACTTCATAGTCACATTGTTGCTTCCATCATTATACCTGCGATCAAACAAATCCTTTACAAGAGACATTTCAGCAGATGTGAAATATTCATCCTCTCTGACATAGTAATTATCAGCCATACTTGAGCAATCAGGCATATAAATCTCATCCGAAATCGTGTGATTTCTAAGTATATCTGATGTTGTGACATTAAGATAGTCATAATTTATGGCAGGAAGCTTGGTTACATCTGCACTTTCACCATTTGTAGTCTGATAAGAGGAGTCTCCCCATGTCACATCTACATAGTAATATGCATCATTGCACCTAACAAGATTCCAGGCATGTCTGACACCTTTTGAATTCTTGGTATCTACGGTTCCTGTAACAAGCGTACTGTCAATTCCAAGCTTATTAAGCAGGAGCTGCGCCGCCTTCGCATAACCATTACATACGCTTCTGCCGTTCAAAAAAACAGAGCATATATTCTGATTATCAGGTGACTCTATATCATACTCAGTATTTGTAATCAGGTAATCATAAATATACTTAATCGCATAATAATCATCTTCTGAAGAAGGCGCATTTGAAAGGCATCTGTTAACTGCTTCGTTTATCTGTAACTTCTTCTCCTCAGCCTCTTCCTTACTGCAAGTATAGTTGCCAGTAAAAGAAATCTTAGTGATCACGTTATCAATCGTATAGTTAGTATAGTGATATCCATCCACATAAAAAATCTCCGGATGATCTGCCATTACATAGTCAAAAACCTGCTCAATAGCTTCATCACTGGTAGTTGAGACAATAACATCAACAGCAAGATTCTGCATTATTGTAAGTATCTCAACATACAAAGTCTTCCCCGCTTCAGTGAGCCTTTCATAGGCATAAAGCCCTTCCTGACTCTTTTTTATCGTCTCTATCCCAATAGGAGAAAGCCCAATTGATTCCCTTAACATTTCATCCTTATCATCAGATGCTTTGGATAAGGTATCATCATCGCTTACCTTACCGGATGTAGTATCAAAAGTTCTGTTTGATGAACTCTCCTCTTTTAAGGCTTCATCTACTCCTTTTTCAGCAAATAGTGTAGTCTCAGCAGTTGACTCAAGGCCTGACAGATTATTAGTGGCATTATCTGTTTCAATGTCGGTCTCAGGTAACAGATAATTGCTGTCACTAGTTGTAACAGGATTATCCAGTTTAGAATCTTTAAGTCCTAACGCCTCCAGATAATCATCAAAGCTTTCATACTGACAACCGGTAAGAGAAGTCGTAACAACTCCGGCAACAAGGACTGCTGCCATTATTCTCTTAATTTTTCCAATGCCTTTTCTCAAGTATTCCCCTCCAACTTATGATAAGCATTAGTTCTTTTTAAATTCAGAAAGAATAAGTCCTTTATTTCTCTCCATCGTCATTCCAACACTCCACTCGTTAATGAACAAAAGAAGCGGTCTGTCATGCATATCCTTGATCTTCTTCATATCAGAAGTTCCAACAAGTGTAGACATATCGATATCCTGGTTGTCCACCCATCTGATGTACTCGTATGGAAGATTCTCAAGGATTATATCAACATTGTACTCGCTCTGGAGTCTGAACTTCAATACATCAAACTGAAGAACACCAACTACTCCTACAATTATTTCCTCAAGTCCAGTGTTGTACTCCTGGAATATCTGGATAGCACCTTCCTGAGCTATCTGAGTGATACCCTTTACGAACTGTTTACGCTTCATGGTATCTACCTGACGTACTCTTGCAAAGTGTTCCGGAGCAAATGTAGGGATTCCTTCGTATACCACATTGTCTTTTGGCATACAGATCGTATCACCAATAGAGAAAATACCCGGATCAAATACGCCCATGATATCACCGGCGTAAGCCTCACTAAGTATCTTTCTCTCATCAGCCATAAGCTGCTGAGGCTGTGAAAGTCTCATAACCTTGCCGCTCTGCACATGTTTAACTTCGTTGTTAGCATCATAGCGTCCTGAACAGATTCTCATAAAAGCGACTCTGTCTCTGTGAGCTTTATTCATGTTAGCCTGGATCTTAAATACAAAGGCTGTAAAATCTCTCTCAAATGGATCAATAAGCTCTCCGTCTGAAGACTTACGTCCTGTAGGAGGAGTGGCCATTTTTAAGAAATGATGGAGGAAAAGTTCTACACCAAAGTTCTGAAGAGCTGATCCAAAGAACACAGGAGTAAGTTCACCTGCTCTTACTTTTTCAAGATCATATTCAGCGCCTGCTCCATCCAAAAGTTCTATTTCTCCCTGAAGCTTTTCAAAAGCATCCTGTCCGATCTCACTGTCAATAGCAGCTTTATCATTAAGATCTATGAAAGTTTCTTTTCCTTCCTTTGTTCCCTTTTGTGTCTCAGAGAATGTAACTATATGACCTTCTCGCCTGTCATAGATACCTTTGAAATTCTTACCTGAACCAATTGGCCAGTTCATAGGGCATGTAGCGATTCCCAGGTTATTTTCGATATCATCAAGAAGATCAAAAGTGTCTTTTGCATCACGGTCGAGCTTGTTAATAAATGTAAAGATTGGAATATGACTCATGGCGCAGACTTTAAAAAGCTTTCTTGTCTGAGCCTCAACACCTTTGCTGGCATCAATGACCATGACAGCCGAGTCGGCAGCCATAAGAGTTCTGTATGTATCCTCTGAGAAGTCCTGGTGTCCTGGAGTATCAAGGATATTTATGCAACATCCTTCAAAATTGAACTGCAGAACTGATGAAGTAACTGAAATACCTCTCTGTTTCTCGATTTCCATCCAGTCAGATACAGCATGTCTGGCTGTAGCCTTACCCTTAACGCTACCAGCCATATTAATAGCTCCACCATAAAGCAGGAACTTCTCGGTAAGAGTTGTCTTACCTGCGTCAGGGTGGGAAATAATTGCAAAAGTACGACGCTTATTTATCTCATTAATTGTTTCTTTTGTATTACTCATTTCAAAATCCTTTTACTAAAACATTTACCGGTTGCTCACATCACAAATCAGTACTCAATCAAGTGTCCAAAACTGACATCTCATAAATAAACGCAAGGCCAAGTGCCTAGCCGATTTGATTGCTTTAGAAAACGTTGGTACTTAGGCGACGTTTTTCGGCGCCTTAGTACCACTACGTTTTCTATAGAGTGAGAACGTCAATCAAATAGGGTAGACACGAGCCTTGCGTTAAATCAATCAAGTTCAGTCTTTAGGGCAATCCTTGATTGAGAAGCTGATTCTTCCCATCTTATCCTTGCCAAGGCAGATTACCTTTACAGTATCGCCAAGTGTAAGAACATCTTCTACATGGTCGATTCTCTCTTTAGAGATCTTGCTGATGTGGACCATGCCCTCTTTGCCAGGAGCAAACTCAACAAATGCGCCGAACTCTTTGATGCTTACAACCTTACCTGTGAAGATCTGATCCTTCTCGAAATCTGTAACGATCACATTGATCATGTTAACAGCTTCATTGATCTTATCCTGATCTTCTCCACAAACAGAAACCTGTCCGTCATCTGTAATATCAATCTTAACGCCTGTTCTATCGATGATTTCATTGATTGTCTTTCCACGCTGTCCAACAACATCACCAATCTTCTCAGGATCGATCTGCATAGAAACGATCTTAGGAGCGTACTTGGATACTTCCTTACGAGGTTCAGCAATTGCCTTGCTCATGCACTCATCCATGATGAAGAATCTTGCTTCACGGCACTGCTCAATAGCTGTCTCAACGATAGGCTTTGTAAGACCGTGGATCTTGATATCCATCTGGATAGCTGTGATACCGTCTTTTGTTCCTGTTACCTTGAAGTCCATATCTCCGAAGAAGTCTTCAAGTCCCTGGATATCTGTAAGAACGATGAAATCGTCATCTGTATCTCCTGTAACAAGACCACATGAAATACCAGCAACCATCTTCTTGATAGGAACACCAGCAGCCATAAGTGACATACATGATGCGCAAGTTGAAGCCATTGATGTTGATCCGTTAGACTCAAATGTTTCTGATACGGCACGGATTGCATATGGGAACTCGTCAACGCTAGGAAGAACAGGAAGAAGTGCTCTCTCAGCAAGTGCGCCGTGACCAATCTCTCTACGTCCAGGTCCTCTTGAAACCTTTGTCTCACCTACAGAATATGCAGGGAAGTTGTACTGGTGTACATATCTCTTATCAGCTGCAAAGTTGTCAAGACCTTCAACCTTCTGAGCCTCTGAAAGAGGTGCAAGTGTTACAACATCACAGATCTGTGTCTGTCCACGAGTGAACATAGCACTTCCGTGTACTCTAGGAATAAGATCAACCTCAGCTGAAAGTGGTCTGATCTGCTTTATGCCACGTCCGTCTGGTCTCTTGTGATCTTTAAGGATCATCTTACGAACTGTCTTTTTCTCGTACTGATAGATTGCTTCACCAAGGATTGCAAGCCACTCTTCGTTGTCAGCAAACTTCTCTGATAGTCTATCTGTAATCTCAGCGATGTTTGCTTCTCTTGTCTGCTTGTCATCTGTAAATACAGCCTTTTCCATCTCTTCTGGTGGAACAACTTCCTTGATAGCTGCAAAGAGTTCTTCAGGAACTGCACAGCTTGTATATTCGTGCTTTGGCTTACCAACCTCAGCTACAATACCCTTGAAGAATTCAATGATCTGAAGGTTAACATCATGTGCCTTGTAGATAGCTTCCTTCATCTTCTCTTCAGGAATCTCGTTGGCACCAGCCTCGATCATGATTACTTTCTGTCCAACAGAAGCAACTGTGAGCTTAAGGTCACCTGTGTTCCACTGTTCCTGTGTAGGGTTAACGATGAGCTCACCGTCGATCATACCGATCTGAGTCATAGCACATGGGCCATCGAAAGGAATATCAGAAATTGAAACTGATATTGAAGCTCCAAGCATTGCAAGAAGCTCCGGACGGCACTGAGGATCAACTGACATAACCATTGTCTCGATTGTTACATCATTTCTGTAATCCTTAGGGAAAAGAGGACGCATAGGACGATCGATAACGCGGCTTGTAAGAATAGCGTTCTCAGAAGGCTTGCCCTCTCTCTTGTTGTATCCACCCGGGAATTTACCTACAGCATAGAACTTCTCATTATACTCTACTGAAAGTGGGAAGAAATCAATTCCATCCCTTGGCTTTGCTGAAGCTGTTGCTGTACATAAAACTGTTGTGTCGCCATACTGCATGAAGGCGCATCCGTTTGCCTGTTTTCCTACTTTGCCGATTTCAACTTTAAGTGTACGTCCGGCAAGTTCCATTGAATAAGTCTTTACCATTTTTTCTCCTTCTACTGCTCATCCGCAGTCCTTCATCTACAAATTCAAAAACATACTCATATACGACTGTTTCATTGAATTTTTGTACTTCAGGTGCGTGTGCAGCTTAAACATTATTATTGATATATGGTTTTCAAGGTCATAATAAAAATCACGCATGCATAATCTTTATTATAACTTTGAATCCATATATCTTTGTTATAAAAATACAAAAAACGGAATAGGCTGATGATAATACATCAGCCTTATCCCGTCTTCTCTTAACAGATTACTTTCTAAGACCAAGGTCTGCGATGAGCTTACGATAAGCTTCGATATCCTTTTTCTTGAGATATCCAAGAAGGCTACGTCTCTGACCTACCATCTTAAGAAGACCTCTTCTTGAGTGGTGATCCTTAGGGTTCTTGTCAAGGTGAGCGTTAAGCTCCTTGATTCTCTCTGTAAGGATAGCTACCTGAACTTCTGGTGAACCTGTGTCTCCAGCTGTTCTTGCGAACTTGCTGATTACTTCTGTTTTCTTCTCTTTTGAAATCATTTCTTTTCTCCTTTAAAATTACTGAATCCGCCACATACTCAGATTTAGGTTGGAGTATCCAAGAACCGAGTATCGGTAGTTTCTGTTACTATTGCTGTTAAACTTGTCAGCAACTAACACATATTAGCACAGAAAACAAATTATGTAAAGTGAAGAATATCACTCTACGCTGTTAATCAGTGCAAATATCTCTTCTTTTATCTTTTTGTTTGTTTCAAGGGCATTCTCTCTGCTATCCCTGTTTGAATAGAAGTAGAATTTAATCTTAGGCTCAGTTCCTGAAGGTCTGATTGCAAACCATGATCCATTATCAAGGAAAAGTCTTATAGCATTCTGAGCCGGGATATCCTCGTAGCCGTTAATATAATCAATGACTTTTTCCACCTTAGCTCCTGCAACTTCAGAAGGGATATTTTCCCTAAACCACTTCATCATGCGCTGAATACGCTGCGCTCCCGGGATTCCTTCGAGAACAATGTTTGGTTCATCCTCTGCAAAGAAGCCATACTTCGCGTAGATTTCCTGAAGTACATCCCAGAGTGTCTTGCCCTGTTTTCTATAGTAAGCTGCTGCCTCAGCAACAAGCATACCTGCTGAAATTCCGTCCTTATCACGGATATCCTCGCATACCGCGTAGCCTACAGACTCTTCATATCCAAAGAGATATGTATAGCCGTTCTCGTGAAGGTAAGGAATCTTACCGCAGATGTTCTTAAATCCTGTAAGAGTTTCAAACATCTCAACTCCATAAGCCTTAGCCATGATTGTTGAAAGAGTTGATGTAACGATGGACTTAACCATAGCACCCTTAGCAGGAAGTGTTCCGGCATCCTTTCTTCCCTCAAGGACATAATTAACAAGGATATATCCTGTCTGATTACCGTTAAGAGGAATATACTCTCCCTTGTCATTTCTGATCTCGATAGCGAATCTGTCCGAATCAGGGTCAGTTGCCATCAAAAGCTCTGCACCAAACTCTTTTCCGTACTGCTCAGATAGTTTAAATGCTTTAGGGTCCTCAGGGTTAGGGTATCCGACAGTTGTGAAATCAGGATCCGGATTTTCCTGTTCAGGAACTATCTTCCAGTTGTTGAATCCTCTGTCTGTAAGCATCTGCCTGAATGGAATAGAACCGCATCCGTTAAGTGGTGTATATACAAGAGGAATAGAAAGGTCAAGTTCATCACCTTCGTGAATAGCCATACCTTCGATCTTATCAAGGTATTCTCTGTCGTATTCTTCGCCAAGGATTGTAATCTTACCCTCTTTTACGAACTCATCAAAATCACCTTTTTGGATGCCGTTCCACATATCTACAGCTTCTATCTTCTCTGTCATACCGTCAGCAATCTCTGATGAAACCTGGCATCCATCATCCCAGTATGCCTTGTATCCGTTATACTCTCTAGGATTATGAGAAGCTGTAATGTTTATACCTGATACTGTTCCAAGTCTTCTGATCATAAATGCAAGTTCAGGAGTTGGTCTAAGGTCAGGGAATGTATAAACCTTAATTCCGTTAGCAGCAAAGATGCTGGCTGCAAGCTTTGAAAACTCCTTTGAAAAATGTCTTGGATCATGGGCAATGATAACACCCTTTTCCATATTCTCTTTTCCTGAAGCTACAATATAATCAGCAACACCCTGAGAAGCCTTACCAACAGTATAGAAATTCATCCTATTAGTTCCAGCTCCGACCTTTCCACGAAGACCTGCTGTACCAAAGGCCAGATTCTGAAAGAATCTCTCCTCAATCTCAGTGTCATTGTCCTTTATTTCTAAAAGTTCCGCTCTGAGCGGATCACTCTCAGGCAACTTTTCAAGCCATTCGTTATATCTTTCTTTGTAATCCATATTTACCTCCTATGATAAAAAAAATAACATATACTATTATGGCAAAAATGTCAAAAAAATAACTTTGCTCTGCCTTATATTTTATCATTTTTTCAATGGAATCAAAATTCTAAGTTCAAACCATCCATTCTCAGCCTTGATAGTGGTACTGCCGTCATATTTCAGGACAGTTTCTTTTATCCCCTTTATTCCAAAACCGTGATATTCCTTATTCTTTTTAGTTGTCTTTGGAAGTCCGTTTACCATTTTGATCTCGCCCTCATAGCAATTGCTGATAAGGATGTGAGCAAACCCCTTTTGGCCGGAGATCACCACATGGATAAGTCTTTTTTCTTTGTCCTTGATCTTCTTGACACTTTCGATTGCATTATCTATAGCATTTCCAAAGATAGTGCTTATATCTATCTCGTCAATATTGTCAAGAAGCTTTCCATCAGCAACAACAGACAACTGAATGCTTTCTTTCTGACACTGTAAAGCTTTAGTTGTAAGGATGATGTCCAGGACCTCATTGCCGGTTTTGTTCTGGGCTTCGTAGCTTTTTATCTCTTCTTCCATCTTATCGAGGTAAGCATTTCTTTTGTCCGGGTCAGACTGCGCACGAAGAACCGCTATCTGATGCTTTAAGTCATGATATTTCTGATTTACTACTTCTATACTTTCTTTTCCTATGCGGTAGTTGTTGTACTGCATCTTGAGCATATTTCTCATAGCTATACTCTGTTTCTCCGCATAAAGTTCCCGCTGCTGGTAATGATATGCTGTCTGAATAGCCACTCCCGCAAGATAAACAAAAGTCCTTACATTAAACTGATCTGCCTGGGAGCTGCCGCCGAATGGGGATCTGATGCCAGCATAACTAATAGATGACAAGATATAGATAAAATAAGCGACAAGCACACTTATTACAGCTTCCATTGGACTTATTCTGACCAGAGAGCCTTCATCAAAGTCGCTTTTATCCATGAGAAAAAATATCCCATAAATGATGATATAGTCACAGATCATTATCAGGATCATCTTCCAAAATGCATTCAGATTACTGTTTTGTTCAGACATAAAGCTGTACAATTGCCAAAAAAATGATGCTGAAAAACCCGCCAGCAAAAAAGCTCTCGAGCAGTAGTAAAGCGAATTGTAAACTCCTGAACCACTCAGCAAAAACATAAAACCAAACATCATGACTGCCGAAATAGCCATAAACACATTGAACAAAATTCCATCTTTTCCGCCTGTAAGCTGCATATACAACACTATTACAGGCAAAAAGAGTCCGCACAAAGCTACATGTTTTTTTAATTCAAATCTATGCTGCATATGCTGCAAAAACAGCACGCATGCGCACCAGTCCGCAACCGCAGTGCATATTCGCGGGATATTCCCGCCTAAATCAATCCCCATGACTAACCTCTGACTTCACTCATATAATTATTCAGTGCATCAACAAATGCTCGTTTTTGGTTCTTGCTGACAGGGATCCTCGTTCCATCCACGATAACATCCATTCCATCAATTTCATCCACATACTCAAGATTTACCATGAATCCCTGACTGCACCTAAATAGCATCTTGCTTTCCAGCTTACTCTCAATCTTTTTCATGGGAGAGGTTATTCTAAAATTCTCCATTCCTTCTTTCAGATGAAAAACAAGTTCCCTTCCCTCAACCTCAATATATACAAGGTTGTATAGATCAATCTTGTATGCATAGCCATTTCCTGACAAAAAGATATATTTGTGCTCCCGCTCCTTCATCCTGCCTATCGCCCTGTCGATCGTCTGTGAAAAAGGAAAATAATTGACCGGCTTTAATACATAATCCAGCGCATCAACCTCGTAGCCTGATATGGCATATTGCGGCGCATTGGTAATAAATATGATCACAACTTTTCTATCGTACTGTCTTATTATTCGGGCAGTTTCCATTCCGTCCATAAACTTCATCTCGACGTCCAATAAGATAAGATCAAAACCTGAACTTGTCTTACCGGAAAGCTCCGTAGTCAGGTCACTTCCATCAGTATATTCCGTAATAAGAAGCCTGTTTCCTGATTCTGCCTCATATTTTTTCAGATACTCCAAAAGAAGCTCTCTGTATTTTTTATCATCATCAACTACTGCTACGCTTATCAAAACAACCTCCAAATAAGCTTATACTTGATATCACTTGTTTAATCGTAACTGTTCACTCGCATACAGCTCGCTCCAGTAACCACTTCGCGCATTCATTCCAAATCGACTTCGTCGATGGAATGCGCTCACTCCCGTATCAAGTTCTCACGAAATGCGCAGCTTAGTGCGCATTTCTGCCTGAACAGTAACGTTTAATCACACTCTGTTACCATATTATACGAATTTTATTGACCATAGAAGTGATTTTTTAGATAATTGTCTCATGAAAAGAAATATATGGTTTGTAAATTTAATATCTCTAATGATCGTATTTCTTTTAGCGTCATGTACCTTCTCTGATAATGCTAAATCCACCGATTCCAAAGACAAGATAAAAATAATCATCGAAGATAATGAAGACCTTATATTATCTACAAATTGTTTCGAGACAACCTATGATTCAGATCTTCACTTACAGCTTTTTCCAAAAGATGGTTACAAAATATCCGGATGCGATTACAGCGACTATAATATCGAAAGAATAGACAACTACTATAATATAACACTTCACAATGTAAAATACTCCAGCGTAGTTTCTATATTTACATCTATTGCTCCTATCAAAGCAAGCTATTGTCTTGATTCCTATTCTTTTACCGACTATCCCGATGATAGTCATATAAAGATAAACACCTGTAAATATGAAGATTCTTTTGCCAAAGATGGCTACACTTTATATGCCTGGAGCACATCAAGAGAAGGCAGCGAGAATGATATCAGCCTTGGAAGCCGCATAAATAAAGAAATCCTGAGTTCATCCGTCCTTTATGGACAATGGGCAAAGTGGACTGATCCTTCGCTATTTGAATATGAAGTCCAGGGCGACAATGCACTGATAACAGGTTTTAAGGGTGAGGCAAAAGAGCTTGTTATACCGGGCAAAATAGATGGAAAAGTCGTTACAAAGATAACTGAGAATTCCTTTAAGAATCTGGATATCAAAAAAGTAATCCTTCCACCTACCATAAAAGATATAGAAAATGACGCATTTTCTGGTTGTCAGCTGGAAGAAGTGATTCTCTTTGACAATATTGAAAAAATATCCGACTACTCATTTAAGGACTGTAATAGCATTAAAACTCTCAGGATAAATGCTGCTTCAGCTCCAGTCTATGCCGGAACTTATTACGCAACCTTCCCTGATAAAATGGATTACCTTCAGTCGCTTTCAAGTGACTATCCAAACATGAAAAAGCTGGTTCTTTTTTCAGGCTCCTCTACTCGATTTGGCTATGACTCTCTCATGCTTGAAAGTGCTCTGCCAGAATACAAGGTCGCAAATATGGGCGTCTTTGCTTATACCAACGCTCTCCCACAGCTTGACCTTATTTTGCAGTATATGAATTCAGGGGACATTCTTCTTGATTCACCGGAATTTGACGCATCAAAAAGGCAGTTTTGCGTCACGAACAAATTTGACGACAAGTTCTTTAACCTGATTGAAGAGGATTATTCACTTATAGAAAAGCTCGATCTTAGGGATTATACCGGAGTCTTTTCCGCATTTGGCCAGTACCTTTCAAGCAGGCACGGAATCGAAGAAAAAAGCTATGACCTCTCTCCCTCAGACTATGACGAGAACTTTAATCCTATTGCGGAAAAGAGCTACAACCTTCAGGGAGATTATTGTCTGTACAGGCCAAATGCTGCAGATGACACCCCGGTTTACGACCTCCCCGTGGATTACACCATTGATGCTTTTCCAAGTGAGTATATAAATTCCTTAAATAATGAGGCTTCAAAGTTCACTCAAAAAGGCATTTTATTCTTTTTTACCTATGCTCCCAGAAATGAAAGTGCCATTTCCGATTCCAGCACCCCTGAGAAGCGAAAAGAGCTGGATGAATACTTTAGAGAGACATTAGAAATACCGGTTATTTCAGATATAGCAGATTCCTTATTCAGAGGGAAATACCTATTTGAAACTGACAACCATCTCTCTACAGAAGGCGTAAAAATACGAACTCAGAATATCATTAACGATCTTAATAAAGCTCTTAACAAGGAAGGCGATTAAAATGTTTAATGCACTGCTTCTTTTCATAATTCCTATACTTATCCTTTTTATGTTATTTAAGGGCTTCTCCTACCTGAAAATAGCTCTGGTTTTGATGAACATAATGCTGATACTTGCGGCAATACATCTGGTGATATCTACAAAAACTGGTGATAAAGGACGGAATATGTAAGATGAATTTCCTATCTCTGTGTTTTTTAGGAGCCATGCCGCTTCTATTTATCTCATATAACCACATACCTGTCAGGTTTCGCGCCTTTCTCCTTCTTGTTGCAAGCTGGGGATTTTATCTCCATGGAAGCCCTGAGTCTTTTTGGATTCTTTTACTTGTAACGCTTATTTCTTATATCTTTGGAAAAGAGCTTGAAAAGGAAAAGTCAGTTTTCTTACTTACAACAGGCATAACTTTAATACTCTCATTTTTAGTTGTATTCAAATACCTTGGACTGGGGCTTTCTCTGCCTGTAGGTATTTCCTTTTATACATTTCAGACGATCTCATATCTGATTGATGTTTATAGACAAGACTCCCACGCTGAAAAGAACCTGCTTAAATACGCTCTTTTTGTTTCATTTTTCCCTCAGCTTGTTGCAGGTCCTATTGAGCGCCCGGGGAAGCTTATTCCACAGCTAAAGTCCTGCGAAAAAGCATCACCATCTCAGATAAAGGATGGACTAACACTGCTTTGCCTTGGATATTTCAAAAAGGTATCAGTAGCAGATTTTTTTGCACCACTTGTTGATGCAGTATTTGATAATCCAGACCTTGCCTCCGGCCCATCAGTTTTATTTGCATCAATTCTTTTTTCCTTGCAGATCTTTGCTGACTTTTCCGGTTACAGCGACATTGCAAGGGGAAGCGCCAAACTATTCGGTATAGAACTTAGCCTAAACTTTAATCACCCTTATTTGTCAGACTCTCTGCGAGATTTTTGGAAAAGATGGCACATGACCCTCACAAGATGGCTTACGGACTACATCTACATCCCTCTTGGCGGCAATAGAAAAGGACAGATGCGTCTGGTACTTAATACTCTCATAGTTTTTATAGTCAGCGGCATATGGCATGGCGCGGGGCTTAAATTCATTTTGTGGGGACTTGGTCATGGACTTATTGTTTTGCTTGAAGACATTACCACTATAAAAAGATTTAGGGGCAGATTACCAAGAGCCATAAGAATCATCATAAACTTCCTGATCGTAAATTTCCTGTGGATATTCTTTAGGGCAAAAAACATGACCACTGCAGCAATTTTGATAATGCAGTTTCCGCGTAACTGGTCAAATGCTCTTGATAATATCAGAGACACTTACTATATTGCAGGAATTTCTTTTGATGTCGGTATCCTGTTTACAATTACCGGAGTTTTATCATTATATCTTTTGCCAAAATACCTTGAGAACAAAAAGATCATCGGTAAAGCTGCAGTTATTATCATAATGGCCATGGCTGTAATATTTACCAGAATGTACCAGCTAGAATCCGGCATAGAAAATGCGTTTATTTACTTTAGATTTTAAAAGGTGTTTTATATGAAAAAGAAACTATTTTACCTTTGGGCATTACTCCTAGTCCCTATCGTTTTACTGCTATCAGTGTTTTGCCTTCCCTCCCAATATGAAAAGAGCTACATGGGAGAACTGAAATACAAATATAACCGTTTAAAAAACACTGATGGAAAAAGGATCATCATTGTTGGCGGAAGTGGAATGGCATTTGATATAGACAGTAGTTTGATAAAAGAGAACTTTCCTGAATATGAAGTGGTAAATCTAGGTATGTATGCAGCTCTTGGAACAGCTTCTGTCCTTGATATGGCAATTTCCCACTGCCATGCTGGAGATATTATTATTTATGCCCCGGAGCAAAACACCCAGCCATTATCAATGTATCTTGGCAGTGACTTTGCCTGGCAGGCTCTTGACGGTGCTTATTACATGCTCCCATTCTTTATGATGTCAGAAAAGAATATATCCCTAATGGCAGCTGCATTTCCAAGATTTGCAGTACAAAAACTTAAGCTTTTTGTGACAAATTCAGCTCCCAACCCTGACTCTGTTTACAGAAAATCTGCATTCAATGAGTATGGGGATATTGCTGATGATCTCCCACAGAACACCATGCTAAATGGCTTTGATGAAAACACTGCTGTTTCCTATGATACTTCAGTTATACCTGCCGATTATGTTTCATACCTCAATGAATGTGATAAAAAAGCTACACAAAAAGGTTCTACTCTTCTTTTTGCTTACTGCCCTGCAAATAAAGCTGCAGTTGTAGAAGCTAAAGAATCTAACTTTGAAAGTGCTATTGATGGCTATGACCTTTTTCTCAGAAATACTCTTGCTATCGAAGTTATAGGGAACCCTTATGACAGCATCATGGATAAGGAATGGTTCTACGATACAAACTTCCATCTAAACAGCAGCGGAAAGAAGCTCTATACAAGGCAGTTTATAAGGAATCTCAAGGCCTATCTGTCAGACTCATCTGTAACAGCCATAGATATTCCGGATAAGCCATCTCTTTTATACGCCGCCAATACAGAAAAAAGTGTGCTTACCTCCAGCACCTACTCTGGTAACACAACCATCACTTCAATCACAGTAGGCTCAGACATATCCATGATAAAGGACTACGCTTTTAAAGGCTGTACATCACTTAAAGAAATACATATAAATAATACTGTCCCATCCTCAATTCAGATAGGACAGCACCTTTTAGACGGCACTGACGCCAATATTTATGTCCCCGCAGAAGCTCTGTCTCTCTACAAAACAGACTACCGCTTTTCACAATACTCAGACAGGCTCTTTGCTGAAAAGCAGTAACTATAGTTGGTCCCCGCAACCCACATACCAAACAATCATTACTTACAGCAAATAACTTTTATGCCGCTATCGCGTTATCATTTATGCTTTCAATAACTTTCCGGATTCCCATCCAGACATTTAGATCTATAAATATCTCAACTACGCTGCCTTGATCTGTGAACGGAGATTCTTGAAGCACAGACAGATCCTTCATCATGCCATTGTGAACAATATACTCGACAATCTGGTTCACAAAATATATCTGCCGGCTGTCAAGATTGTTGCTCTCCAGATATTCTGAAAATGCAGCCTTGGCCGCATTCATATCAAGACCGACAATTTCACGAACGAGCTCACCCAGAGGCTTAGAGCCGTATTCCTGCTCATATTCTTCTTTGGTACCAAGTTCAGACCAAAGAACCTTTTCCAGTGCCTCTATATCGTCATGAGACAACGGAATGTTAGACTTAAGCTTCTTGATTGCCTCATTATCCTGGTGTTCACGAATATAATATTCAGCCTTAGCCTTGTAATTCTTCAAATCATCATTCTCAAGCTCCGACTCATTCCATGAAACATCAAGGATATCATCCTCAAAATTCGTATCATAACGAAGCTTATTATGAGGAATATACTTCATAAGATTACGAAGTTTTTCTCTGATTTCCTCAAACTCGTTGATGCCGCAGTTATCGATATAATCCGTATGAAGAATCTTATCGATAAGTTCTGCCTGCACCTTTATCTCCGGAATATTTGCAACGCTTGCGATACCCCTGACACGTTTAAACAAGTCGCTACGGGCTCTGCCATACTTCTTGCCAACAAGATATGCCAACTCTATGCCATACATGAGCGCATCAAAACGTACCGCACTTGCCTCATCATCATTCGGAAGAATCAGAGGAGCAAGTTCTTCACGTACTATCAATGTATCTTCATATGTCAACGTCTGATAATTTGCCTCATTTGAATACAAGTCAACATACTTCAGATGCTGTCTTACCGCAAAATTTTCACGCGGAAGTTCCTGCACCTTACCGGTCATCATTTCTACCAAGGCATTACGATATGCTATAAGCCTGTCCACCTGATATTCCAGATCCTGTAGCTTATATGTAATCTCGAACTGCAGATTAAAGATTGCTCCCTGAAGCGCAATCATATTAGCAGTAGGTTTTCCCTTGCTCATGCGGAAGAACTCAAAGTTGCCGCAGAAATCAAAAATGTAAAACTTACTCTTGTCTTCCCCGTCGATAAGTCCCGGACAAAGCCTGGTTCCACGCCCGATCATCTGCCAGAACTTGGCATAACTCATTACCTTCTTGAAGAACACAAGGTTCAATACTTCCGGTACATCGATACCGGTATCCATCATATCAACGGATATTGCTATCTGAGGCAACTTAGAGGCTTCCGAAAACTCATCAATAAGAGTCTGGGCATAGTTGATCCTATTGTCGATTACCTGAGCAAATCCATTCAAATGCGGATAATCCTTATTAAAGATTTCAAGAATCTTCTCCGCATGATCATGGTTCTTTGCAAAAATGATAGTCTTACCAAGCTTCTGACCATAATCTATCTTGATGCCCTCTGTCATAACAGTGTGCAGTACCTGACGGATGGTATCTTCATTGAATATCCATGAATTGAGCGCAGATGAACTGATAGCCTCTGGAACATCTCCGTCCTCCATCTCAAATGTGCTCTCATAAATAGCTTTATCTTCATCGGAAAGGTCAGCATAAACAATTCCCTGTTCTATAAACTTAAGCTTAGTTTCTACAGATAAGAAATCAACAAGATATCCGTCGGTTACAGCCTGACCGAGCTCATAACCGTATGTAGGAACTCCGGGCTCCAATTCAAATATTTCATAAGTATTCTTATCAATATCGTCTTTCGGTGTAGCCGTCAGACCTACCAATGGAGCATCAAAGTAGGTAAAGATATCTCTGTATTTGTTATAAATGGACCTGTGCGCCTCGTCACATATTACGAGGTCAAAATGTCCGCTAGTAAACAACTTCTGGTCTTCAACCTTTACCGAATCAATGCAGTTCATCATTGTCTGATAGGTTGAAAAAACGCAATGTGCATTATAGTTATCCTTCTCTTCGCAAAGGTTTGTCACCGAAAGGGAAGAATAGTTGTTTACAAACGCTCTCTTTGCCTGAGTTACAAGAGATGTTCTGTCAGCAAGAAAAAGAATATTCTTAATCCACCCTGCATCAAGAAGTACATGACACAGTTCGATTACGGTTCTTGTCTTACCAGATCCTGTTGCCATGACAAGAAGCGCTTTACGGCGATTCTTGTCATCAAAGCTATCACATACAGCTTTGATTGCTGCTTCCTGGTAATAACGACCGGCAATCTTTTTATCAACGTTTATATGATCAAGAGATGTCCGCATCCTTCTTAGATTGAACATCTTTTCAAGGTCTGCCTTAGAATAAATGCAGGCAACCTTTCTCTCAGGATACTGTCCATCTATAATTCTTGTTTCGAAACCATTGGTCAAGAAAATACAGGGTCTTCTCTTGTATTGTTTTTCCAAAAGATCCGCATAAAGTTTTGCCTGATGCCTTCCCTTTGACACATCTACACAAGTCCTCTTTGCTTCTATCACAGCAAGAGGCTTATGTGAATTGTCATAAAGAACATAATCCGCATAGCCAACTTCAGATTTATTAGGCATTCCCGGAAGTTCAACTTCATTGATCCAGTCAGAGCCTTCATTCCAACCGGCATCCATAAGCATGGCATCAATATAAATCTTTCGTGTTTTGTACTCAGAAAGATCCAGCGGCTTCGGAACATAGTCTAAAGCCTGCTTTTCACGTCGTGATGTCAGTTCTTTCTTTAATGCAGAATTCTCTATAATTAGTTTTTCAATATCAACGTCAGGGAAATCATTTTTGACCTGCTCGGTTTCACCCTTTACCAGCAAAGACTTGTCAAAGGTATGCTCTTCATATTCATCAGCATAGCAATAGCACACAAAATCCAAGAAAATCTGAAGGTTCTCAAGGCAGAGTATTGCCTGGTCCTCCGTAATCTTCTTGCCGGAATGAGCAGCATTATTTCCCATCTTACGGATAAAATTCATGCGCTTCATGAGATCTTCATCTATGATATCTCTGAATTCCTCTGTACTCATAAGACTTATCAGATTGTCCTGATAAGGCATAGAAAGGGAAGCATCAACCGAATACATCCATTTTATTGCAAACTCCATTGCCCTGCGACAGTTAATGATACAGGAGGATGGATCTATATATAATATTTTCTCAGCCGCAATTGCCACATTGGAAAACGTGTCAAATTTCGGTTCTTTTTGAAGATAATCGAAGTTCGTCATAGCCACGAGAAACGCATGACCGTGGAAAAATATCGGGCGGTCATGCGCTATGCCTCCTTCCCATCCAATATCATACGCGCTCTTTCCTGAATCATCCTACTGATCAATTTCAATCTATCAGAAGAATAATTATACGCACCTGATTTTTTCAGATTATATGTCAGCAACTTTCTTAACTTTTCTTTTAATCTGCTGTCCATTACCTTTTTTGCCTCTTCCATATAATCTTCATATACACAAGGAAGTAATGTCTCGGCATATTCCTTAAGTAGTTTCTCATCTGCCCAGTTTTCTTCTCCTGCTAGATTAAACAGGGAATTTCCATGGTCAAACAGTGGTGCCGGAGCTATTATCTTATTTGTTTTACTATCAACAAGCACTCCGAAATTGCCAAAGTGCCTGTCAGTATTGTAGATCACTGCATCTAACACTATCATATCGTTAAGTGCATCTACATATTCAGATCCAAGTTTCTCATAATACTCTCGTACTGCCCTCATCCCACCGGTTTTTACTACCCGACCTATAGGAACAAAAGCTATATCTTTACTCGTAAACAATTCACATGCAGAGCACAATTGCTTCTTCCATTTTGAAACCTTGTAAGGAACAACATTCATACCCAAGGCTGTCCCTATCTCATATGCATATAATTCCGAATACGGCTCATTTCCCGTATTGGATGCTCCCGATGTAGCTCCTTTATAAAGATAAACTTTCCCACTAATTCTTCTCCAACATTTTGGAAGCATTCCGTTTGTTGTAAACTCCGGAGAAGATGCCAATGAAGATCTGGCACTGCTCCCATATCCGGTAAAAGCAATCATGGCAAGCACACGGCTGAAATTATTCTCATAGAGATTATTATCTCCAAATGTTCCTGCAAATCCTTCTTCCACTACCCAGTATGAATCATTTAAGGATAAACCTCTGCAAACTGAGATTACATCCATAGGCCTGTTGGCATTAAGGCCACACTTTGCAAGGAAGGCATTAACATAGGCTCGGTTTTTGGGAATAGTCCTGTTCTTCAGCCAGGAAGCAATGCCTTTGTCGCTCAGTTCCATACCTAAAGGAAGCAGATGCTTTTTCTTTTCATTTATCCATGTAATCTGTAACACAGGATCAGACAAATTCTCAATGATTTTAAATTTAATTAAATCTACGTCAAATAGTTTTAAAATATATTCCATAAAAAAGCTCCTATTTTGCAGTTTTCGTAACATCTCAAACAACTTTTTATATCACCAAGTATCATGTATGCTGTGATAGTCATAAGCAAACCTCATTTACAAATCACTTTCAAGCATCCCTATAGTCAAATCAGTTCTTATCTTGTATTTTCTTTTATAATTATCATGAATGGTAATATCTATCTTATCAGCCGGATTGCACAGCTTTTCCATTCCAGCCTTGTGGTACGACTGTACTACGCTGCGTCCATTAAAGGTAATTCTATCCACTCCGCTTGGTTGTATACGGAGTTCCTGCAATCCATCACGGATATCCACATAAAAGTCATGAGTATCTATGCTAAACACTATTCTAGTTATAATTACAGTCCGCATAGAGTCATTAGTTGCATATATAACAAATCGAGGTGCATACTCTGCCTTAATTAGCAACTTCTTTGTTTTTTCATACAAATTCAACCATATGCCAATGATTCCAACACAGGCAGCTCCGATTGTTCCTATTCCCGTTATTGCATCCCAGTTCATAATCTTTCTCCTATCCAAAATATTCCTGCATTAGGCTATCGAAAAGAGTCTGTGTTTCATTCAACGCCTTCTGTACGGCAACTTTTGATTTGTCGACTTGTTCAATAAATTCAGCAAACTGATCTTGGAGTTCCATTGACGGCACTATAAAAACCTTTTCCTCCAATTTTGACTTAGACAAAATTCCTTTTAATGCCATATTGATATCCTCTACCAAATAATCTTTGGAAATCTGAAGCAAAGTATATAGGAATAAAGTGTTATACTGTTCAGGAACAATGGCATTGATTTGCTGATTAAAAGCAACCCTTCTGTCAGTCACACAAACTCTTCCAATGCTGGCAATACTTCCTGCAATGCAAGCCATTAGTATGGCATTTTCATCCACAATTCTACCTTCTTCCGCACCGGATTCTGATAAGCATTCTGCGGCTTTAGTTGGATTTAACACTCCTGAAACAATATTGTCGGTTTTTATCCATTCCATGTAATCCCCGTAGTATTCAGAAACTTTTCTAGATGGTGTGTTTCCTGTAATTACTTTGCATGTTTTTCCTATTTCTTCAGTATCATATCCAAATGGGTTTATTCTCGGATCGCCAAACATCTCGACAAATCGGGCTTTGATGAGTCCATCTAACATATCAATTTGATTTTTTCTTGAATTTAAAAGCTCCTTCGCCTTTTCAAGTATTTCAACTATATCTTTTTGTTTTTCAATCTCTGGAAGTTCGATTACCGCATCGGTAAGATTCCCAAGTTTTATATACTTTATTACTCCACCAATTGCTTGTTCTCTAAGCCTTTCAACATAGCCTTCCATGAAATAATACAAGTATGGCATGTACAATTTTCCTGAACTATCATCTTCAATGATATATGTACGCTGATATGCATCAAACTTGCCATTATAGTATTTAACATTCAGATCTCCATTACCGGCCACCAACACACATTCACAATCATAAGAATATGTTGATATTTTTAGCGGTTCCCTAGAACATGTAAAAAAGGGGTACTCCCCATCTTCCGAGGAAGCATTCGCATCTAGCTTTCCAGTTTTAATTTTAGTTATTTCTCCTATCTTAACTTTCATCTATCATCCCTACAAATCTCAATTTATAATTTACTAATATCTAATGAATATCCGTTTCTCTGCATTTCCTTAGCAAGGGAGACCTTTGTTTCTTCTACATTGTCTTTAAACGGAATATATATAAGACCATCTATATCAGAAGGTTTTTCCATATCTTCCGCCTGTGACAATAGTATAGCCACCTTAGCTCTTCCAACTTTAGCTAGAAGCATACCAAGTTCCAATACAACATTTTGCCGTACCCGATACTTTTTCTTATCTTCATTATTTTTTGAATACCCAATATCATCCGGTGTAGCAAGCACAATACCCAAATTTACTTTATCTGTATATTCCTCAAGTTTCTCTATTATTGTATTTCCAGATGAAACTAATTGATCAATAATCAATGGCTCCATGTCCCATCTTCTTAACATCGCTTCAAGTTGAGTACGCGCAATCATGTCATGACCGTAAACGACAAACACTTTTCTATTGTTTGTCACTGTAGCTGGCGATTTTAACAGTGATTCCACTCTATCCTTATTCTTTCCTTGACAATTTACCTTTCCAGTATCGTATATGTTAATCAGACAACCTTCATAAGTTTTCAGCACAACTCCTAAATCATTATTCATCCGTTTTTCTTCTTCGATTTTAATATTATTTTGGTTAAGAAGTGACGCCACATAGTCTCTAGTCATGCTTTTTCTCCTTTCTAATCTCTCAATTAGTGTCATTTTTTGCTACTTGTATTACTATCTCCCGCAAACACGCATCTATTGCCATTTGCTGATACTCCGCCGATACCTTTTGAGCAGCTTCACAATAATCCCTTATAGCCTTTCTCATCTCTAAGATGTTCTTTTGTTGTTCCGCTTGATGTTGTTGTAAATTACTTAAGACATTCCATTTATTCTTTTTCAATTTGCTATATACTTTTCTACGGCGTTGGCAAATCTTCTGGCATAGTTCCACCAATTTCCCGACTTCAGGAAATTGGTCTAAAATAGCCCGTAACAACTTGTCACACCTTCAAACGGTTACATATTTCAACTAATTGCGTCACTGCGCCAGCAGTTTTTCCAGCTCATCCATTTCCCGACTGATCTGCTTCTCAATTTCTCTAATATTTGACATAATCTCCGATGTCGGAGGATACTCTACCGCTACATATTCAACTTCTTTGTACTTGTTGATAGAAAGATCATAGTCGTTATCAGCAATTTCCTTCTTGGAAACCATAAAGGACTTGTCCGTACGTTTTCTGTCTTTTTCAGCTTCAAGATTCTTGAAGCGGCTGATGATATCAGGGATATCGTTATCCTTGATTTCAGTACGCTTATCATCAAGACTGAAGCCGTCAGCAGTCATATCATAGAACCATACATCGTCTGTTCCGCCATGTCCTGTCTTAGTAAAGATAAGTATTCCTGTAGAAACACCGGCATATGGCTTAAACACACCGGAAGGCATGGAGATTACTGCTTCAAGTCGCTGATTTTCTACGATTTCCTTTCTGATTGCCTTATGTGCATTGGAAGAGCCAAAGAGCACTCCATCAGGAACGATACAAGCGCATCTTCCGCCAATCTTAAGCATTCTTACAAACAATGCCAGGAATAATAACTCAGTCTTCTTTGTCTTACATACCTTCTGAAGGTCGGTTGATACGGTATCTGCATCAAGATTACCCTTAAACGGAGGATTCGCCAAAATAAGGGAATACATATCCTTATCAGGGTTCTGATCGGATAAGCTGTCACGGTACTCAATAAACGGGTTCTCTACTCCGTGAGTCATCATATTCATGGCGCCGATACGGAGCATTGTTCTGTCCATGTCATATCCGTGGAACATGTCATTCATGAAATGATTTCTATTCTGCTTATCAAGAAGAACTTCCTTCTTATATTTTTCTCTTAGGTAGTCTCCGCTGGTAACAAGGAATCCAGAAGTTCCGCAGGCAGGATCACAAATATAGTCTGCTGGTTTCGGGTCCATCATCTCTACCATCATGCGGATGATATGCCTCGGCGTTCTGAACTGACCGTTAACACCGGACTGAGCAATCTTGGAAAGAAGGTACTCATATACATCTCCTCGGATGTCCGTCTGATGAAGTTCCTCCATCATGGAATATATTTCATCCATAGCATCAACAATCTTGGAGAGCATCAAAGGCGTATTTACCTTGAAGATTGCATCATCCATGTATTTGCTGTATGCGGAGTTCTTGTCACCATGAAGATTCTTTATAAAAGGGAATACCCATTCCTGAACAACGGAATACATTCTCTGCGCCGGGAAGTCGTGGAATGTAGACCACTTAAGCTGATTACCATCAACCGTGCGGTCTCCAATCTCTACTTCACCCGCAAAAATGCTTTTGTAAGAAAGTCCCAGCATAGCTGCTTCTTTTGCGCGAAGGTTGTCTGTATCATCCAGATCTTTTATGAACATGAGATATGTCATCTGCTCAATGACATCAAGAGGGTTCGTAATTCCCCCATTCCAAAATATCTCCCAAAGGCTGTCTATTTTATTCTTAAGTTCTCCGGTCATTATCGTTCTCCTTTATCCTTTATCTCTGTTCCAAACGTATTTTGTATATCTACCGCCACCAATCTTTATTATGCTTTCCGATGACAGAAGTTCTGACAGTGCCCTCTCAACAGTTATACGGCTTATGTCAGGGCATTTCTCCATAATCTGCGACTTCGTGATCTCGCCGTAAGTATTTTTTATCAATTCAACCACGCGCTCCGGTTTTGAAAGGCTGCTGGTAACCAAAGTCTCTACTCTGTCAGAGAAATCTCTGTATGCGGCAACTATAACACCAAGCATATACTGTACAAACGGAACATAATTATTCTCTTCCTCATGCCAGTTAAGAGAGCTCTCCTGCAGACACTCATAATATGATGTCTTAGTCTTTTCTATCAGATGCTCGATACTGATGTACTTTCCTACGATGTATCCAGCCCTGTACAGCATCAGCAATGTAAGCAGTCTGCTCATTCTTCCGTTGCCGTCATTAAACGGATGGATGCATAAAAAATCCAGTATAAACATTGGTATCAGAAGAAGCGGATCTATTGTCCCGATTCCGAGAGCTTTGTCAAATTCATTACAAAGATTCTCGATTGCCTCGGGCGTTTCCCATGCAGGAACCGGTCTGAATCTTATAAATTTGTTGCCCTGTTCATCCTCTTTCTCAATGATGTTATCCGCTGCTTTATACTTTCCACCGATATCATAACCTTCAAACTTATATAAATCTCTGTGAAGCTGAAGGATCATATTCGGTCTTATCGAGATGTAATCATGACTCTCATGGATTGTATTAAGCACATCCCTGTATCCTGCAATCTCTCGCTCATTTCTCGTCTTAGGTGTAGTCTTATCCTTAACTAGCGCTTTTAGTCTTACATCAGAAATATAGATACCTTCAATCTTGTTGGATGCCTCTGTACTCTGGATCTTGGCAATCTCTACAAACTGTGCCAGTGCATCCGCCTTCGCTTCTATCAAAAATGACTGCTCACCTTTATACTCATGAATCTGCGTAAGCAGTGCCACTATTTCCGGTATCAGTAGTTTTTTCCATTTTTTACTGTAATCAAAATTTCTCATTGCAAAATTCTCATGCGAGCATAAAATGATGCAATTAAATAATACTCCCCATAGTACTCATTGTCAGCTTCAACTGCATCATTTTTTGTGAATGATGTAGTTGAAGTGATTGATGATATTATAAAAAGCAGGTAATCGATAGCTTTTCACCATCGACTACCTGCCTCTTATTATTTAACTCTGCGATTTTTTGATGTAGCATGCGCATGAAAGAGGGAACTTACCGCTACTTATTCTCAGCTACTTTTTTCACATCAAAGAATGCACTGATAATTCCTACTATAGCTGCTACGATGATCGCTGCTATTGCTACAACTGCACTAGACATATCTGACATGTTCTGAGCATTGTTGGTAAATGTCATAATAGCAGCCATTCCGTTTATTCTTGAGTTGAGAAGTGTAATTCCTCCAACAAAAAGACAAGCCGGTGCGATCACAGGTAATATATCTGTCCATGAAGGTGATACATCTCCAAGTGTCATCCAAAGGACCAAGGCCACTATTGCAATTGCAAGTGAAGCAATAATTGTAGTGTTTTTTCCAAGGTTTGAAAAATACGCTGTGTTTGTATTGATTATGTAAGCTACAAATCCAACAACCGCAAGGATAAACGTTATGCAGCTTGTTATCATTCCTTTTCCTAATTTCTTATTCATACTCTGCCTCCTATCAGTCCTCTTTTTTGCGGGCTGTATTTGCATACAAACCGATTCCACATACTACTACAAGTCCAAATATTATTGAAAGTACTGTAAGAAGGTTGTCATACCATGTTCTTACGCTTTCAAGTCTGGAATTAGAAACAAGTCCATCCATTGCATTTGAATTAGCAATAGCATAGTTCTGCATCTTCATGCAATCCTTCAGTGCCTGCATAAGAGTTGCATCCTTGGAAACATTATCAAGTGTCCAGTAAGAATATGTAGAAGATACTGCATCCATTGTGTTGTCACCGGTATTACATGACATTGTTACACCATTCTGAACAGCTTCTTTTAATACTACATAAGTAGGATCCATAATAAAGTCTTCTGACATAAGTCCATAGAATCCCCATTCCTTATGGAGAATATTCTGTAAAAGACCTGCATGAGCATTAGCAGGTGTTATACCTACACGGTTGAAGGCTGTCATTACACCGAGAACTTTTCCTGTCTCGATAGGAGCCTGAGTTGCTCTAAGTTCCTGCTCACGAGCCTTCTGCTCTGTCATAAATACTGAAACACCGGTTCTGTTTACTTCTGTATCATTGAATGCAAGGTGCTTTGTAGCTACGATCACACCATATTTCTGAGCTGCAGTTGCTTCAGCAAGTCCAGTGAAGGATGAAAGTACAGGATCCTCAGAATAATACTCATGGTTACGAGCATTGTAAGGAACTCTGTGGATGTTGTTTGATATTCCCCACCAAATTGTAAGGTTTGACCAAAGTGAGTAGTTACCCATTACTGCGCCATACTCAGAAGCAAGGTTCTTGTTAAATGTCTGGGCAATAACTGTTGCATTTGCCATAACACCTGCCTTGTAGCCTGCATTCTTATCATTTGCATCAATAGCACAAGGATCATCTGAAGATGTATCTGTGTTAGCATACTGGCTAAGTGGATATGAGTAAATTCCGTTTGCACCATCATTCTGAATTACTTCAGGAGAAGAAATAGAATCAATAGTCTTTGTACTTGTTCCACCAAAACCTGTTCTGATCATTGCTTCTGAAAGAGTGATCTGATCAATTAAAAGATCCCATCTCTCGTCGTTTATATCTGTAACTCCCTTAAGATCAGCAAGCTTAAGACCATTGTCAGCACCAAATACTACTGATGATGGATCGCCGTTTGCTGTGATCTCATAAGTATCATTGTCAAGGACTTCCAGCATCTCATCTGTTGCTGTAAGACCTTCGTAAGTCTTTGGCCAGGTACCTGCCCAGTCATTTCTTGTAAGGTAGGTTACTGTGTCAGGAAGCCAGTTGTTAAGATCCATATCAGAAAGCTGATTTTCTACAGCTGTTCCATTTTTTGTTGTTGCAAAAGTTGATCCGTCAAAGTCTGACAAAGTCCAAACCTTTACGTTTTCTCCATTGCCATCTTCTGTCATTCCATCAGCAACTGTTTTTCCCTGGGCTGCAAGCACATTGTTAAGTGCTTCGTGAGCACCATTGCCAACAGTGAAGTAATAATCACCTTCATCAAGGATATAGCATCCTGTTGTTCCCGTTGCGTTTGAAGCTGTGCTGTCCCAGCTGGTCATGTAGTCCATATCTGCTTCGATAGTTACTGTCTCAGATGCGCCGGGCTCCAAACTTTCCGTCTTTCCAAAATCAAGGAGCTGAATAGCTGATTTTTCAATTCCGTGCTCAATATCATACTGAGTATAAGGAAGTGATACATAAAGCTGTACTGCATCTTTTCCGGCTGTGTCACCTGTATTTGTTACAGTAACCTGAGCAGTTACTTTTCTGGCAGCAGTATCAACATCAATGCTGTCGATTGTCTGCTCAAAGGTTGTATATGAAAGTCCGTAACCAAATGTGTATGTTACTTCATCGGAATAGTTCCAGGCATTTCCAGTGCTGCTGCCAATTGCATCAGCTGCATTACCCTGGCCTAAAACCACATCAGCGTAACGGGTCTCATAATATTTATATCCTGTATAGATACCCTCTGCCTCAACAAGCGCATCGTTGATATAAAGAGTATCATCCGCATTTGTCCATCTAAGATCACCATAGTTCTGTGCAGCAGGTGAGTTTGCAGCTACTACCGCATATGTATCTGTAAGATGTCCTGAAGGATTAACTTCTCCGCTTAAGATATCTGCAATTCCATAGAATCCATAGCCGCCCGGAAGTCCAATCTGAAGGATTGCATCTACACCCTCATTATCCTGAAGCTCCTGCACCTCCATTGCACTTGAGTTATTTAAAAGAACTATTACCTTACCGCCATTTGCATTCTTTGCATCAATAGCAGCCTGGATCAAATCTCTCTCATCATCTGAAAGTCCCAGAGGATCGCTCTGACCAAGATTCTGAGTTGAATCAACACCATCCTGTCCCGGTGTGTAGTTTTTATTCTCACTTCCGCTTCTTGCTATTGTAATGATCATTACATTGTTCTTGGCAAGTGAATCTTTCCATGAAGCGCTGGCTCCGGTCAAAGCATCCTGTGATGGCTCTTTACTTGTGAACTGAGCACCTATGGAAGGAGCAGTGATGTTGTAGTATGTTGAAGTTCCGCCCCAGTTCTCAACTTCAGTTTTGAATGTCTCTTTAAGCTTTTCATATGCATCCTGCAGCTCTGTGTTTATTACAAATCCTTTTGCCTTAAGTGCTCCGACAAAATCCACTGTATCTGCATCTGTACCAACATTTGGTGTGAGGGATGAGCCCATATCGCCGCCTTGTACAGGATAATAGCTTGAAAATCCTAAAAGACTTACTTTCTGAGTTTCATCTGATGAAAGTGGAAGAGCTCCATTGTTTTTCAAAAGGACACTTCCTTCTTCACTCATCCTCTCCCCAACATCTGCAATAGCCTGAACAAGTTCAGTTGTATTGGAATAATCTGATGTATATGTGTACATATTTGATGTATCCACATCTCCATCTGTTACGATTTTGGTACTTGATGTACCAAGAAACTTATCTATATCAGTTCTGTGATCATTTACCACTGTTGTTGCTGATACAGACAAAGCAAGTAATGCTGCTCCACTAGCGGTCAAGCCTCTGTAGAGCGATATTTTTTTACCTTTACTCATATTAACCTCCCTTATTTGTTTAACGCTGCGCCTTCTTTTTCCTGACGTTCGCGTATTAACCTGTGATCTTCTTCTATATGACTTTCTACCTTCAAAAAGCTCATGAGAACAACTATTATTGCGTAGCAGATAAGCTCGATACCAAGGTAACAAAGAACAAGCATGTTCTGAACAGAAGCATTCTGGACTGATAAAGTTGCATCATATCCTGCTGCAGTCAAAAATACATTGATAATACCGTTACCAAGTCCTGTCATTCCTACCATGATCGCCCCATAAACAGCCATGGTAAATCCGTCAGATCTGAATCCGTTTTTGGCTTCAAGATGATCAAGTACATCTGCCAAAAGAGCCAGTGTCACGTACATAGCCGGTATTGAACCAACACCTTTTAAAATGACACCGATAGTTACGATGATGAAATTATGAACATTTATAAAGCTTACAAGACCTCCGATAACTGATATCAAAAGGCCAAGTGTTACAGCTTTTTGCTTGCCAAGCTTATTGGCAATTGGCCATGCAAGAAGCATTCCAACTCCTGTAGGAATTCCGCCTATAGCTCCAAGAAGTCCCATGGCTGTTCCACCATCTATTCCTTCAAAAACCCATGTGCAGTAATAATTCATTGATCCGTTTTTAACAAGTCCTCCAAACTGGAAAAGGAGGAAATAAAGAATTATTATCCACCAGTATTTTTCTTTAACGCATACTTCAATCTGTTTAGAAAGAGGAATCTTTTTATTTTCTTCCTCTAGTCCATAAGTCTCTTCGGTAATTCTTTCTCTTGTAAAGAAATACTCAATAATGATGCCTATCAAAGTAGAAACACAAAGAACAAGCATAACTACTTTCCAGTTGTTATAACTTGCCACAGCATCAATTCCGCCGTCAGCCTTTGGAACAAACAAAAAGTTCTGTAAAAGTATCGGAACCAGTATGCTGGCACCTACACCAACCGCTGCCACACCTGCCGCATTTGAAAATGTTGCAAGCTGCCCTCTGTCATCGCTGTTTCTTGTTGAAAGAGAAACCAGCGCGCTGTGAGCTGTGTAATAAAATGGATAAGCCATTGCGTAGTAGAGATTGTAAGAAACCGCTATCCAAATCATCTGAACTACAGGAGAGCTATCCTTGGGAACCATGAAAAGAGTTATTATGGCAACCACTATAAGTGGCATTGACAAAATAAGAAGTGGTCTTGCCTTTCCCTGATTGGTTCTGGTATTATCCATAACTCTTCCAACAAAAAGGTTTCCTATGATTACAAAAATCACTGACAAAATTGGAAGAAGTCCTGAAAAAGTTCCAAACCTGGCTGTGTCTGTCCACCCTATAACATCGGAATAATACCTGTTTAGATATGAACCGAAAATCGCATTTGATATCAAGGCACAAAATGGTCCGATCAGATATCCAAGTGCTTTTTCATTAAGTTTTACTTCCGGACTTTTTATTTTCGTTTTTAATACCGGTGATTCGACAATTTCTTTTAACATTTTATCCTCCGCATTTGCTTATAGCTTTGCAGCTGCACTATAATGCCCACTGCCGTACTCTAAAGTCTTTCCGTCTGGAAGTTCCAAAATACACTGACATCCAACAGGAACTTCAATATCAATGGAAAATACTGAATCCTCTATACGCCATTCGGAGCTTGCCACTCCATAAGAAGTATCTATTTTTGCCTTGGCGTAAGTAAGATTTCCTCCAAGAACAGGCTTAATCCTGAATTTTTTATAGCCGGCGTCCAAAGGTTCAATTCCTGCAACTCTCTTGTATAGGAAATCACCAACAGCTCCTGAAGCATAGTGATTGTAAGATATCATATTTCCAGTGCCATCATCTCCTATAGGGCACTGTCCATTTTCATCAAGTCCGTCCCATCTCTCCCAGATTGTTGTAGCTCCTGTCCTTACCTCGTATAACCAGCTTGGACATTTTGTATTAAGGAGCATCTTATAGGCCACATCTGCTCTTCCGTTATCCGCCAGGGCAAAAAGAATATATGGAGTTCCCGGAAATCCTGTCCCTATGCAGTAATTATTCTTTTCGATAAGCTTAACCAGGTTATCAACTGCTTTTTTCCGGTTTTCTTTCTTAAACATTCCAAACTGTATAGGAAGTACATATGCAGTCTGAAATTCTTCCTTAAGCCTGCCGTTGCCATCAGTGAAAATACACTCATAGGCATCTGCCACATTTTCAGATAATTTTCTATACTCTTTTGCATCTTCATTATGCCCAAGAATTTCAGCTACATTAGCCAGAATGCTGCTGGTGTTATAAAGACTTGCTGTGGCTGTCCATTTGCTTCTTTTCTGCCACTGTGGCATCTTTGGTGCATCAGGTGCAACCCAGTCTCCAAAATGGAAAATAGAAGGCGTATGCCAGATAAATCTGTTCTTTCCAAGACTAAATGCTGCTGCCCATCTTCTGCATGCACCAACGTACTTTTTCATCATGTCATAGTTGTCTTTAAGCACACTTATATCGCCATCTGACATATACAAAGCCCATGGAACAAGTACACATGCATCTCCCCACCAATCAATTGCCATAGTTGGCATGGTAACAGGGAACCCAAAACCGTTTGCAGGTACTGTGTTTGGCAGACCTCCTGTAGGAAGCTGCTCACTTCTTACATCTCCAAGCCATTTCTTCAAAAATCTTCCTGTATCGAAATTAAAGCAAGCTGTTGTACTAAAGACAGCTATGTCTCCTGTCCAGCCCATTCTCTCATCTCTCTGCGGACAGTCTGTTGGAATGTCTACAAAGTTTGATTTTGTTGACCATCGTATATTTGACTGAAGTTTATTTATCATCTCATCTGAGCATTCAAAACTTCCTCTGTCAGCCATATCTGAGTATAGAGCTATTGCCTTGATCTCAAAGTCTTCTCTTTTTACTCCTTTAACTGCTACATACCTGAATCCCATGTATGTAAATGACGGGCTAAATATCTGCTCTCCATCACTACAAATATATGTAACTGTTGCTTTTGCGCTTCTTAAAAAGCTGGTATTAAGTGTCCCGTCAGGATTAAGGATTTCTGCGTGTCTTATCTCAATGACCTGGCCCTTCTTTGCATTCTTTACTGTGAATCGCACAATTCCTGCAAAGTTCTGACCAAAGTCATATATTATCTCTTCACCTTTTTTATCTTCAGATAAGGGTAAAAATACTTCATGCTCTGTAACAGGTGCTCCACACTCTGCTATTATTTGTGGATTGTATTTTAGCTTTTCTTCTTCGGCATTTTTCCAAGCACTTTCCTCAAGCTTTACCGTACTATCGAAGGTTTCTCCATCATAGAGATCAGCCATTTTAACCTTACCCTGCCTTGTTACAAGCCATGAGGAATCCGTTCCAAACAGATCTGCCTCTCCGTTGTCATAGACAAAATAAAACATTGCTGAAAGAGCTTGTCTGTCTGCTGCAAATCTGTTGTTTCTGCTGTAAATAAAAGAGCCAACTGCCCAGCCACCCGATACAGTGAAATCAACATTTATTTCTTTTCCCTGGTTAAAATACTCAGTTACATCATAGGTTTGATACTGTAGCCTCTTTTTATAGGATGTAAATCCGGGAGCAAAATATCTGTCGCCAACTTTTTCTCCATCGAAATACATCTCATATATTCCCATGGCTGTAGCATACACATACGCCTTTACAACATTTCCTGCTGCCCTTATCTTTTTCCTGAAAGTCATAGGCTCAGGAGATACTTTCTTTTCCGTAAAAGAATAGCTTCCATCAGTAATAAATGTTCCCGGCCACTTGTCTGACATAAGCCCTGTCGTAAATCTTATTGAGGAAAATGCTTCTTCCCCGGTGTCTGACTTTACTGCCACATCAACAGTATATTCAGAAGAAGGTTTTAGTTTTTCTCCTTCATATAATATTTCTATCTGCTCTGTGGTATCTGTTTCCCACATTGTTTTGCCGGCCTGATCTCTCACTACAATATGACAGTTTGTAATATGCACATTCTGTCCGTCTGATGCCACTTTGTAAGAAATATGAGGATTGCTCTTATCAGTAACAATATTGTTCTCAAGACCTTCAACTGTAAGTCGCGCTATCTCAAACATACTTAGCCTCTTTTCTCAACCTAATCTTGTTAACTTATATTCTCACAAAAAAAAGAAGCAAAACAATTTTGTCATGTTTTGCTCCTTTTATTACATATTTGGTCTTTACGTTGGTGTTTATGCACAATAAACCACGGATAATAATTGTATATTTTCACCAATCCGATAGTATTTAGTTTTTTGAAATTTGTTTTTTACATCAATCCAAAGCTCTTTAGTATAAGTATCCAGAAGAATATTGTCACAATTGACAAAAGAGTTGAAACAAGCACATATTCTCCGGCAAGATCCGCATCTCCGCCCATGCTCTGAGCCATTGGATAAGAGGCTGCAGCAACAGGAGTTGCAAACATACAAAATACAACAAACAGCTCTGCTCCACTTATTCCGGCCAGGGACATAGCAGTCACCATGATACTTGGAATGATAACAAGCTTAAGAGATATTCCTGTGCAAAGCGGAAGCACATCTCTTTTCATGTTTGCTGCATGAAGGCTTCCTCCGAGAACAAATAGCGACAGAGGTGTTGCCATGCTGTTTAGCTCAGCTATAGGCTTTACAAGGCTTGATGGCATGGTCACAGGAAGCATATTAAACACAACACCTGCAATAGCGCCTATAATAAGCGGATTTTTAAGTATATTCTTCAAAAGTACCGGGAAAGAGACCTTGCCTCCTCTGAAATACTCAAGAATAGCCACCGAAGCTATATTGTACAAAGGAACAATAAATGCGACCATGATGCTGGCCATTACAGCTCCCTCTTTTCCGAACACGCTTTCAGTAAGAGGAATGGCAAAAAGAACCGAATTACTCCGGAAGATTGCCTGCATCACAACTCCGCGCCTTGGGTTTTCTTTTACAAAAATAGGAACAATAAAGAAGCAGGCAAATATAACTATCAGCGTAGCCACAAATGCAAAAGCTACATACCCCGCATTGCTCAGCCTGCTAAAGTCCACATCATACAGATTGTTAAACATGATGAATGGGAAAAAAACTTTAAATACAACCCCATTTAATTCCTTTAAAAAACTCTCTTTTACAGCGCCACTTTTTTTGGCGATCATCCCCAGAAAAATGTACACCATAAAAGGTATTACAGCCCCCGTTGCAATTTGCAGATTCTCCATACTCTTCTCCTCTTAGACTATCCCAATTCCCCGTTTTTTTATCTTAATTCGCAGCCCTTTTCAGATCACTTTCAATCTGATGCTTAAGGTCCTCAATACTGTCAAACTTCATTTCAGGTCGTAAAAACTCTTTTAATCTTACTGTAAGACCTTTACCATATACATCCTCATCAAAGTCATAAATATAAGTCTCGACCCCAACTGCTTCTTTTTCAGAAATTGTTGGTTTCCTGCCAATATTGGTCATTCCTGCATATTCCTTATCATCTATGACCACAATGCTTGAATATACTCCAAATGGAGGAAGAAGCTTATTATTTGGAGGAAGGATATTGACTGTAGGAACTCCTATTGTATGACCAATATGTCTTCCATGCTCCACAATTCCGCTTATGCTGTACTCTGTGCCAAGAAGCCTTTTTACTTCAGCCATATTGCCGTCTGCGACTTCGTTTCTGACTCTTGTAGAGCTGACTTCTGTTCCATCAAGCATAACCTTCTCAATAAGATTAAGCTCAAAGCCAAGTTCCTTGCTTAAGTTTCTGAGCAGATGCTGATCTCCTCTTCCTTTATCGCCAAAAGATACATCGCTCCCCGCAGCGATATACACAGCTTTCAGATCATCGCAGAGAATATCTCTTACAAAATCCTCAGGATCCGTGGCTGCTGTAGCCTCTGTAAGAGGAAATTCAACCAGGATATCAACACCCAGTTTTTCAAAGGCACGTCTCTTTTCATTTCTGGTAAAAAGCTGTCTGACCGTGTGTCCAACAAAGAACTCCTCAGGTGAAGGTTCAAATGTAAACACACAGGCCTTAAGACCATCCTGCTTCTGCTCAAGAATCTTCCCCAAAAGCTTTTTGTGTCCTAAATGGATACCGTCAAACTTTCCCATTGCTATGGCAGTTTTGCTATTTATATTCAGTTCATCAAGTCTGGTTATTATTTCCAATCAAATCACCACCAATTAAATCATTATTTCTCGAAAAAGAATTTATCGACTTTGAACATCCTTGTTCTCTCATCATATTTATAGATTCCAAAAAAAGTTTCGTCTTCCGCATAAACCCTTATCATGTTGCCATCCGTGAACATCTCTTTTTCAAAATCCTTGTCGTTAACACCGCTCGGATCTTCATTCAAAATATTGTCTTTCTTAAAGCTGTTTCCATTTTCAAGAAGGACTCTTGCACTGTCTTTTACATGGATTTTGTCCAGATCCCTGAAAATGTACTCAGGAGACTGGATTGCATCTGATAATGTACCATTATCGCGCATCTCTTCCACCTGTGCCAGAGTTATAGCTGTTTCCAGATTAAACGCTCCGACTCTTGTTCTTGTAAGATGCTGCATTGCCGCTCCGCAGCCAAGTCTTTCTCCAATATCATTGCAAAGAGTTCTGATATATGTTCCCTTTGAGCACTTAACCTCAATGGTAAAAATATGATCACTTTCCAAATGTGAATCATCAAGAACAGTTATTGCTCCAATATGGATCTTTCTTGGCTTTCTCTCGACCTCAATTCCCTCTCTTGCAAGCTCATAGAGCTTTTTGCCATCCTGCTTTATAGCAGAATACATGGGAGGAATCTGATCATAATCGCCAACAAAAGCCTGAACAGCCTCATGAAGTTCAGCCTTTGTTACATTTACAGGCAGTTCCTTAAGAATATTTCCCGACATATCCTGTGTATCAGTTGTAACCCCAAGCCTGCAGACCGCGATATATTCTTTATCATGGTCTGTAAGCATCTCTACAAGCTTTGTACCGGTTCCAAGGCATACTACCAAAACACCAACAGCATCAGGATCAAGAGTTCCGGTATGTCCAATCTTTTTTTGCTTAAGGATTCCCCTTAGTTTAGCCACCACATCATTAGATGTAAAGCCGGGCTCCTTATATATATTTATCAAACCATTATATTTGTTCATGTTCTTATTCTCATTCTTAGTCAAAACAAGCCACAAGACATCTCATATCTTGTGGCTATATTATTATAACTGTTGCTGAATATATTTTGTAATGTTATTTATAACATCATGCTGTGTTCCATTGACAGTACAACCTGCAGCTCTCATATGTCCGCCGCCGCCAAAAATCTTGGCAACCTTCGAAACATCTACACTTCCGTCGCTGCGAAGGCTTACCCTGTAAGTCATTGGTTCCTCTTCATACATGAATATTGAACAACCAACACCGATTGTAAGAAGCATCTGATTAACGATTCCATCCATGTCATTGCTGGTAGCACCGTAAAAATCCATTGTCTGTCTTGAAACAACTGATACAATACACTTTCCATCCATCAGCAGAATACTCTCGAGAAGCGCTCTGCCCAGAATCTGATTCTGAAGATATGTCTTTTCATAGAATACATGGTCTATAAGACTTCCAAAATCAAATCCATATCCGATAAGCTTTGCGGCTATCTCCATAGTTCTTGGAGAAGTGCTGGAATACTTAAATACACCTGTATCTGTCACCATTCCGGTATAAAGAGATTTTGCAATATCTTCATCCATCTTATCAGTATCGATCACAGTATAAACCAGCTCGCAGGCACTACTTGCTGTAGGAACTATATAATTCACATTTCCTGTTCCCGGATTACTGATGTGATGGTCAATATTGACAGTGTTCTTAGCAGCATCAAAAAAGCCTTCTGCATTACCAAGACGATCCTTACCACAATCAAGAGCAATAAACAGATCATAACTTTCAACATCTGTTGTGTATTCTTTATTAGCCTTATCTGATTTTTTAATGAATTCAAGTTCAGGTGGAATACTCTCTAGAAAAACATCCACCCTTGTATCAGGATAATTCTTGGATAGATAAAGATACATTCCCATGCATGATCCGACACAGTCTCCATCTGGTCTTATATGACCGCTAATACCTACTGTCTTTACGCCTTGCATTAATTCATCTATCTTCATATCTACCTACTCTTTCCTATCAATCTTCGTTATCTTCTTCGTCCTCAAAAGAATCTTCTACTTCTTCTCCGCGGGCTGCTCTTGCTTCATTGTCCTTTGCTGTAACTTCATCAATCTTCTTGGACATATTGATAGCATACTCAATTGAGTCGTCCATAATGAATCTAAGTTCTGGAGTGTATCTCATATTGAGCTCTTTTGCCAAAGTGCTGCGGATATAACCTGAAGCACTCTTAAGTCCCTCCTGAGTACGAAGTCTGTCCTCTTCATCACCCATTACAGTTACCCAGACCTTGCATGTTTTAAGGTCTGGAGCAACTTCAACTTCCATAACGGAGACAAATGGACTGATCCTTGGATCTTTACTATAACGAATGGCTTCTGAAATAACTTTCATTACTTCGCCATTTATTCTTTTATTTTTGTTACTGTTCTTACGCATTATTGCTTCCTCCGTGATATACGAATGCTTCGCCCCTATATCACTTATGTTCTAGGTACTTCTACCATTTCATAAGCCTCTACCATATCACCTTCATGCATCTGGTCGAAGCCATCAAATACAAGACCACACTCGAAGCCTTCCTTAACTTCCTTAACATCATCTTTGAATCTCTTAAGTGAAGCAAGGTCACCTTCAAAGATCTGCTCGCCATCTCTTGAAATACGAACTTTGCAGTCTTTCTTAATGATACCATCTTTTACGAAGCTACCTGCGATATTACCAATCTTGGAAGCCTTGAATATCTGACGAACTTCCGCATGTCCTGTAACTCTTTCTTCATAGATAGGAGCAAGCATTCCCTTCATAGCATATTCAATCTCTTCGATTGCCTGGTAGATAACCTTGTAAAGCTTGATCTCAACGCCTTCGTGCTCAGCCATGCTCTTTGCTGTAGCATCAGGACGAACGTCAAATCCGATGATGATAGCGTTAGATGCAGCAGCAAGTGTTACATCTGACTCGTTGATGGCACCAACACCACCATGGATAACCTTAACAACAACTTCATCATTAGAGAGCTTAAGAAGACTCTGTTTAAGGGCTTCTACGCTCCCCTGGACATCAGCCTTGATGATGATATCAAGTTCCTGAAGTCTTCCTTCCTCAATTTTGGAGTAAAGATCATCAAGAGACATCTTAGCCTTTGTCTCTTCGATAAGGTCTTTCTTGTGCTGCTGAAGGTATGTATTTGCATACTGCTTAGCTTCCTTATCAGTCTCATGTCCAAGGAATACTTCACCTGCATTAGGAACATCAGAAAGACCAAGGATCTCAACAGGCTGTGAAGGACGGGCTTCTTTAAGCTTATTGCCCTTATCATCAACCATGGCACGAACTTTACCTGAGCTTGCGCCTGCAGAAATGAAGTCACCAACATGAAGTGTTCCCTTCTGAACAAGAACGTTTGCAACAGGACCACGTCCCTTATCAAGTCTTGCCTCAAGAACAAGTCCTCTGGCCATTCTGTCAGGATTAGCCTTAAGCTCTAAGATATCAGCTGTAAGGATGATTGTCTCAAGAAGGTCTTCAATACCCTCACCAGATTTAGCTGATACAGGAACAAACTCTGTTGTTCCGCCCCAATCTGTAGAAATAAGACCATACTCTGTCATTTCCTGTTTAACTTTATCAATATTTGCATTTGGCTTATCAATCTTGTTGACAGCTACGATGATCTCAACTTCAGCTGCCTTAGCATGGTTGATAGCTTCTACTGTCTGAGGCATTACACCGTCATCAGCAGCTACTACAAGTACTGCGATATCTGTAGAATTAGCACCACGCATACGCATTGCTGTGAATGCTTCATGACCAGGTGTATCAAGGAATGTGATCTTCTGATCATTTACAGATACTGTATAAGCACCGATTCTCTGAGTGATACCGCCGGCCTCTCTGTCAGTTACGCTTGTCTTACGGATTGCATCAAGAAGTGATGTTTTACCGTGGTCAACGTGACCCATTACGCAGACAACAGGTGGTCTCTTCTTAAGTGTCTCAGCTGCATCCTCATCCTCTTTAAGAAGTTCTTCAATAACGTCTACAGGAACTTCCTTCTCACAGATGATATCGTACTCGATTGCTATATTCTCAGCCTCTTCATAAGTAAGCTCTGTATTTACAGTAGAAACCTGTCCAGCCATAAAGAGCTTCTTGATGATAACTGAAGGCTGCATCTTCATCTTCTCAGCAAGTTCCTTGATAGAAACCTTCTCAGGAATAGAAATTACTTTGATCTGCTCTTCAGGTTCCTCTACCTTCTTAACTTCAGGCTTAATGAATCTGCCAACTCTCTTGCTTCTTGGCATCATCTCTTCCTGCTCATAAGCAAGATCCTTCTTATTTCTCTTATCCTTTTCCTGACCAATACGACGTCTCTCTTCGTCTCTGTGGCTTCCGCCGTCCTTTACAGGAGCTGCATCAGCAAACGAGCCTCTCTGATTCTTATCGAACTTGTTATTTCTATCGTTTCTGTCACTTCTGTCGTTACGATCATTTCTTCCGCCGAACTTGCCACCAGGCTGTCCACCGTTCATCTGACCGTCACGGCCACCACGCTGACCAAATCCGCCCTGATTGTTATCTCTACGGAATCCGCCATTCTGTCCGTTATTTCTATTCTGGAAGCCGTTTCTGTCATTGCGATCATTTCTTCCGGAATTATTTCTGTTATCTCTGTTGTTATCTCTATTGTCTCTGTTATTTTCTCTGTTATTATCCCTGCTGTCTCTGCTATCCCTGTTGTCTCTATTATCTCTATTATCCCTATTATCTCTAGGTCTCTCATTCTGAACAGGTGCTGCATTTTCTCTCTTAGGAGATTCATTGCGAACAGGTGCTGCCTGCTGAACAGGCTGCTCTTTAACAACCTTATTCTCCTGAACTTCAGGCGCTACTTCCTTCTTAGGAGCCGGTTTTGGGGTAACGCTCTTATTAATAGGAGTATTATAGCTCTCAAGCTGTGAAGGAGCAGTTAATGGCTTGATAGGATGGTAAATATTCTGAGACTGTGCAAAAGTGCCTCTTCTGTTATTACCATTATTCTGGTTATTGCCATAACCGCCTCTGTTATTATCACGGCGCTGATTGTTATTGTTATTATTCTGAGTACCGGAATTATTACCGCCCTGGTTATTGTGGTAGCCTCCCATTTTTGAATTGCCGGCATTTGTAACCATGATAATCTTCTTCTTTTTCTTTGGCGCATCCGCGTCAGCTTTAGAAGTTTCTGTTTTTGCAGGTGCCTTCTTCTCTTCTGCTTTGGACTCATCTATTTTCTTAGATGAACCCTTAAAATGATTTCTAGCCACCTCCGCATCAGTTTCTTCTATTGAACTGTTCGAACGCTTTGCCTCTATGCCTTTCTCCTGCAAAACACTTATCAGCTCCTTTGCGTCGCATCCAAGCTCACTTGCAAGTTCGGATATTTTAATCTTTGCCATTCACATTTCCTCCGTACTTTTTTCTGAAAGTAAGTTCTTTATGAGCGTCTTGGCAAATCCCGCATCAGTAATAGCCAAACTCGTTCGAACGTCCTTACCTATTGCATGTCCCAGTTCATCCATATTTCCATATAAATAAAACGGAACGTTATAATAACTACATTTATCACTAAATTCTTTTTTGGTGTTATCTGAGGCATCCTCGCTGACAATAACCATCACAGCTGTTTTTTTCCGGATTGCTTCAAGAACAGCAAATTCACCGCTTTTTAGCTTACCGGCCCGCTGACACAGCCCCAGCATACCAAGTATCTTTTCTTTAGAATCCAATCTCGCTTAACTCCTTTTTAAGCTTTTGAAGCTCGTCTTCAGGAACAGATGATTTAAGAGATCTCTCAAGGCCCTTATTCTTAAATGCTTTTTTCAGACATTCCTCTGATCTGCACAGATAAGCTCCTCTGCCATTAGCTTTCCCGGTGAAATCTATTTTCACATCGCCTTCAGGAGACTTAATAACTCTGATCATCTCCTTTTTTTCCTTCATCTCCATGCATCCAACGCACTTTCTCATCGGAATCTTTTTCTGCATATTATTCCTCTACTTCAGAATCGGAAGCTTCTGCTTCACCTTCCTCATACTCGCCTTCTTCGTACTCATCATAATCTTCATCATCAAGATAATCTTCCATACGGAATCCAGGAGCATCCTTAGCCTGTGTCTCACTCTTGATATCAATCTTGTATCCTGTAAGTCTTGCAGCAAGTCTTGCATTCTGACCTTCCTTACCAATTGCAAGTGAGAGCTGATAATCAGGAACAACTACCTTAGCACTCTTCTCATCCGGGTCAGCAAATACAGCTACAATCTTAGCTGGTGAAAGAGCATTCTGGATAAGATTTCCAGGATTCTCATCCCAGTTGATGACATCAATCTTTTCACCATTTAACTCATCTACAATAAGGTTAACTCTGGCGCCGTTCACACCAACGCATGCACCAACAGCATCTACGTTAGGGTTGTTAGAATAAACAGCAATTTTTGTACGGCTTCCGGCTTCTCTTGCAATTGACTTGATTTCTACAGTTCCGTCCTGGATTTCAGCAACTTCCTGCTCAAAAAGTCTCTTTACAAGATCAGGGTGAGTTCTTGATACAAGAATTCTTGGTCCCTTTGATCCATTTTTAACCTCAAGAACGTATACTTTGATACGTGATGTTGGTCTGTATACTTCACCCTTAACCTGCTCGTTCTCGTTAAGGATCGCATCTGCACGTCCCAGGTTAATACTTACGTTTCTTCCGATAAATCTCTGAACAACACCTGTTACGATATCATGCTCTTTTTCAAAATACTCATTGTAGATAGCGCCACGCTCTTCCTCACGAATTTTCTGAAGAATAACGTTCTTGGCATTCTGAGTAGCAATACGTCCGAATTCCTTTGAGTTAAGAGGAACTGCAACGATATCACCAATCTTTGCCTTTTTTGTTATCTTCTTTGCATCGTCGAGGCAAATTTCAAGCTGTGGATCCATAACATCATCTTCAAGCTCGACTACTTCTTTATCGGCATAGCACTTAAAATCGCAATTATTTCTATCTACCTCTACTCTAATATTCTCAGCCTTGCCAAAATTATTCTTGCAGGCTGTGATAAGTGAATTCTCAATTGCATCGAACAGAGAATCTTTGCTGATGTTCTTCTCCTTTTCTAAAAGGTCAAGGGCATCCATTAATTCTTTACTCATCGTAATCTCCTTTTTCCGCCTGGATTAAAAATCCAGTGCAAGCTTAATCACTGATATCTCTTTTCTTGAAAAAATCTCATCTTTATCATTTATTGTCACGGTTACACTGTCGCTATCATAACTTTTAAGTGTACCGGCAAACTCTTTGACACCATCACGCGCTTTAAAAAGTTTGAGCTCAACATCCTGTCCCAAACTATTCTCAAAATGTCTGTCCTTTTTGAGTTGTCTTCCAAGTCCCGGACTCGAAACCTCCAAAGTGTAGGCATCCTCAATAAAGTCGTCTGCATCAAGAGCATCTGAAAGTGCATGGCTTACATCAACGCATTTATTGATGTCAACGCCACCATCCCTGTCGATATATGCTCTAAGATACCATTCGCCGGCTTCCTTAACATACTCTACATCGTAGATGCTGACTTCATTTGCCTTAGCAATAGGGACAAGCATTTCCTCTACTTTTGCTTCAATTTCATTTTTCTTCATTCATTTTCCTCTTTACATGCCATGGCACAACCCGATGGTTACCATACGCATTATTACATAAAGAAAGTGGGCTTTCTTCAAGCCCACTTCGCAATTACCATTTTGACCATATCACAAAAACGACATTTCGTCAAGGATATGCACAAAAATTCCCAGATTGCTAAAGCAATCTGGGATTCGGGTTGGGCTGTTATAAACAGTCAATACCTCGTAGCGGAATCGAACCGCTGATTCTGCCGTGAGAGGGCAGCGTCTTAACCGCTTGACCAACGAGGCTTATCAGTTTGTTTGTCGCTTCTGTATCTTCTGTATCGCGACGACTTGTTTATAATAGCCCATTGCAATTAAAAATGCAAGTACTTTTTTGAAAAAAATTCAAAAATCGTTATAGCGCTATTTTATTAACTATCTTTCATGGATTAACTATATTTCTCATCTCGCCCTTTTGCCAGGCTACAACGTTCTTCTTTACTTCTTCAAGGCATCTTTTTCTTGCTTCTGTACTTGCCCACGCCATGTGAGGTGTTACAAATAGTTTTCCGCTGTCCTGTATTTTAAGAAGCGGTGAATCCTTTGCCATAGGTTCGGGATTTAATACATCAAGTCCTGCTGCCGCAATCTTCCCTTCTATAAGAGCATCATAAAGATCCTGCTCACATACCACTGCACCTCTGGCTACATTTATAAGAATAGCGCTATTCTTCATCTTATCAAAAGCATCTTTATTGAAAAGATTTCTGGTTCTGTCTGTAAGCGGGCAATGTAATGATATAACATCTGAACGGGATAAGAGTTCATCAAACTCAACTCTCTCATAATCTGTACATGTGCTCTTTCCGGAAGCAGAATAAAAAATGACCTTTGCGCCAAAGGCAGTTGCTACCTCCGCAACTTTTCTTCCAATGTTTCCCATTCCAACAATTCCATAAGTTTTTCCATCAAGTTCATTAAATGGAATATCAAGACAACAAAAATGAGACTGATTAGCGTACTTTCCACTCTTAACGAATTCGTCATAGTATCTGGAATTTTCCATCAGATAAAACAAAAGTGAAAATGTATGCTGAGCAACTGACATAGTTGAATAACCAACTACATTGGCCACTTTGACGCCATGTCTGTTACAAGCTTCAATATTGGCATTATCAAATCCCGTTGCAAACTCACAGATAAGTTCAAGATCCGGAGCCGCATCAAGAATCTTGTCTGATATTGCACTTTTATTGATCATAAGCACCTTGGCGCCTGCAAGTCTTTCCGCTGCATTGTCATCTGTTATCTTATCATCGTAATAGGTACACTCTCCAAGCTCATCAAAGAGTGTATAGTCCATATCTGATCCTACGCTGTCTGTATCTGCTACAACAATTTTCATAAATAAACCCCTTTCGATTTCGTAGCCATTAACCTTGGTTCTCGATATATTTTTGTATAGTTGCTGAGAATACTTCGCCTATACTGCAAGCAAAATAACCATCTGACCAAAATATCTTATGCTTCCAGTAACACTTAGATAAAAAGTTTGGATATTTCTGCCATAGATAGTGTGTGGTCTGTTGCTTAATAAGCTTTACTATGTCGTAGCCTGCATCTTGCAAAGCTTTGATTATTATGTCTTTAACTTAGTTTTCCATGTAAAATCGCCTTACAAATAATTGATTTTCACTAATAAATATTATATTATATATTTAGTGAAACAGCAACGAGGTACACTATGGAACAGATGACAGTTACAGCTAAAATTCAGATATCTGTTAATGCAGACAGTAAGGTTTTTCTTGATGAAACCATGTCTGTTTATTCTGATGCCTGTAATTATGTATCTGACTATGTGTTCCGCACTCACGACCTAAAGCAGTTCTCACTTAACAAGGCTTTGTACTCTACACTCCGAGAAATGTTTGGACTCAAATCTCAGATGGCTCAATCCGCATTTAAGACTGTTATTGCAAGATATAAGACCATCCTCGAAAATCAGAAGGAGTGGATTCAGCCATCCTTCAAAAAACCACAGTATGACCTTGTTTGGAACAGAGATTATTCCCTTACACAAAACTGCTTTTCAGTAAATACACTGAATGGACGTGTTAAGTTGCCCTATTTCGCTGAAGGCATGGCAAAATACTTTGACCACGACATCTATAAGTTTGGAACTGCCAAGCTTGTAAATAAGCATGGTAAGTATTTTTTGCATATCCCCGTAACCTACGATGTCGAAGAAAGTAATGTTTCTGACATCTGTAATGTCGTTGGTATTGACAGAGGTATAAACTTTGTCGTTGCTACTTATGACAGTAAGCACAAGTCTGGATTTGTAAGCGGTAAAGCCATCAAGCAGAAACGTGCTCACTATTCTAAGCTTCGTAAAGAACTCCAAATGTGTCAGACACCATCTTCAAGACGTAGATTAAAAGCTATCGGTCAGCGAGAAAACCGTTGGATGCAGGATGTTAACCATCAGGTATCAAAGGCACTCATTGAATCCAACCCGAAGCATACGCTCTTTGTTCTTGAAGATTTGTCAGGCGTTCGTAATGCTACAGAGTGTGTCAGAACCAAAGACCGCTACGTTTCCGTATCGTGGTCTTTTTATGACCTTGAACAGAAACTCATCTACAAAGCTAAACAGAATCAGTCTACTGTTATTAAGGTTGACCCTCGTTATACGAGTCAGTGCTGTCCTGTATGTGGACACATTGAAAAAGCCAATCGTGATAAGAAATTGCATCTGTTTACTTGTAAGAACTGTGGCTATAAATCAAACGATGACCGCATTGGAGCTATGAATCTGTACCGCATGGGAATCAACTATCTTGAAGATAGTCAAGTACCTGATACAGTTACGGCAGAGTAAATCTTTGTCGTAAGGGGCGGTGTCAACCGTCCCATGATGCGACCCCACGGAAGTTACACCGACAAAATGTAGGAGTTATTGCAACGAACTACAGGGGAGTCGCAAGCCACGTACCTTTAGGTGCGTGGTAGTTGACATCTGCTTTTCTCCTCAATTTATAATATTTGAAATTATTTACAAAAGAACCTAAGATTAATAAATCTTAGGTTCACCTAAAAAGTACCCTTGAGCAAGGTCAATTTTCATTCTCTTAAAGAAATTATATTCTTCCTGAGTCTCAATTCCTTCTGCAAGAATAATTATATCTCTTGCCTTAAGTTCCTCAATAATTTCTTTTACGTTATGCTGCTTGGTAAAATCCTTATCCACACCGGATACAAATTTCCTATCGATCTTAACAAGATCAGGTCTGTAAAAATCAAGACACTCCTTGTCTATGTTGCTGCCGGTTCCAAAATCATCTATAGCCACAAGCGGAGTTGCTCCTTCAATAGAAAAAGCAACTTTTTTCATCTCCCAGGCATATTTTTCAAGCTTGGTATATTCAAGCATTTCATAAACAAGGCGATTTCTCATGGTATCACCGCCAAGTGCTGCTACCTGTTTAGTCTGTTCAATCCTCATACATACCGATGGAAAAGAATTCATAAAGAGCATTCCTTCAAGTCCTGCCTCCATGAAATGCTTAACTCCGTAATAGTTGGTAATCTCTTCTATCAGATAAAGCTTATCCATCTCAGCTACAGCTTTTATAAACTCAACAGGTGTATATGGTTCAGGTCTCATAAGAGCTTCGTAGCCATATATTGAATTGTCTTCCAGTTTAATAATCGGTTGAAACGCAAACTTTATATTCTGAGGATTCTCAAGCAGATACTCAACCGTAACATCCTTGTTATTCATTAAAACCCTTTTCTAAAAACAAAACCCATTTCACACAAAAACAAAACAATGAAAATATATCAGCTTTCTTTTATTAATTCAAGCACAATTTATCATCAGTGACAGCTTAAAAGCGCTAAAAAAGAGTCAGAATTTTCGCCTGACTCTCTTTTAGGCTATATACATTATCTAAGTTTGAACTTTCCTACAACGCTTGAGAGACTTCTGGATATTTCCTGCTGACGCACAGACATATCTGACACATTATCAACAACACCTGAAACCGTATTTACCGTATCTGTTATTTCTGAACTTCTTGAAGCAGTATCCTGTGTCGACTCGGTAATATTTTGAATTGCCGAGCTGACTTCATTCATAGCACCACGTATAGTATTGACCATTTCAGCAATTGATCCCGACTGCTGCCCAAAAGATTCTGCATCGCTGCCATATTCCCTAGCAACGTTTACAAAATTATCATAGTCAGACTTAACTGTTTCATTAAGGAACTTCAAAAGCTCATTGGTAGCATTTAAAAGATTTTCAAATGCAGCCTGAACATTCTCTACTGTTCCCTGAATCTGGCCTACAGCCTCCGCTGTATCACCTGCCAACTTGTTGATTTCCGATGCCACTACCGCAAATCCCTTACCATGTTCGCCAGCCCTTGCAGCCTCAATAGACGCATTCAATGACAAAAGATTGATCTGATCTGCTATCTCTGCTATAGAATCAGCAAGGGAACCTATTTCTTTAACAACCTCTGCCTGCTCATTGGCTTCTTCTACATCTCTTTCTCTTTCAGAAGCTATAGCAGTTGCATGTTCACTTGCCATTCTTGATTTTGCTTCAATATCTGCAGCCTTTTTCTGAATATCGTCAGCCTGTGTTCTGGTTTCATCAGCCTGAGCAGAGAGCATCTGTACAGACGCATTAACTTCTTCTATGGAAGCATTTACTTCCTCTGTTGCTGCAGAAGCGCTCATCATTGCATCATTTACGCCTGTCATATTACTTCTTATCATCTGGAAATCATTACTTAACTGTTCAGCCATATTTCCAAGATTGGATGATGCATCGCCAATTCTTTCGGATTCTTCTGAAACCTGTGTGATAACGGATTTATTGCTCTCATACATGTTATTGAGAGATTGCGACATCTGCCCCAACTCATCATCACTTTTAGAAGATATACGTTCAATTGTAAAGTCTCCCTGTGCCAGATTCCCAGCAAAAGCCTTTACATTGTTTACACTCTTTACTATTGAGAACGCAAGGCCGATTATTATAGCTCCGCAAACCACAAGTGCTATAACGCATATAAGAATCAAAAATGACCTTATGGCAATTACACTTGCATTCATTTCTTTCTCCTGAAGCGTAACAGCCAGCTTCCATCCCACATCAGGTACAGTACCGTAGAATAAAAGATACTTCTCTCCATTTTGGATAAAAGATGTAACTCCACTATCTTCAGACATTATCTTTGCGCTGGCAGCGGCAAGCGTTGTATTGCTGTCATTTGCTATATTTAATCCCGTAGAAATTTTTTCAGGATCAACATCATACAGATACACTCCATTAGAATCCAATAGTATCGGAGCTGAATTTTTGCCAAGTGAAATACCTGATACCATGCTTTGAATCGAATCAAGATATATATCTACAGTAATGCATCCCGAATAGTAGCCAGCCACATCATATATCGGAGCAGAGCACGTTGCCATTACTTTACTGCTTGAAGGATCATAATACGGATTTGTTATGTTTGACTCTCCCTCGGAAAGAGAAACTGCCACTGTGTAGTATTCCTGGTTAAAGTAGTCATAATCAGCATTTGAATACTCATCAGTGTATGTAATTGTATCTCCATCTCTGTACCAGTAAGGCCCAGCATACGTCTTGTGCTCGTATACGCCCTGTTTAAACCATATTCCTGATCCTGATATAACGTCATTTGACAAAACAGCTTTTTTAAAAATTGCCTGATATACATCAAGATCTGTGGAGCTGTATGTTCCGCCAACTGTATTGGCAAGAGTTGTTGCCGTTGACCTGAGTGTCATAAGTGTTGCATTGATATCACTGACATTTGCCATAATAGATTCTTCAGCTTTTTGCTCGGTCAATGTTTCTATAGCATCCGATGATTTGTTAACGCTGACTGCAGTTACAATAATCAGTGCCAGTGCAACAGCCGGTATTATTCCCAAAAGCATCTTGGATAGCAGGTTCATTTTTCTTAACATTACAGTGTCCCCTCCTTACTCTTCTTCTACATATGGCTCTCTGCCAAACTGAGGATCATTATTACCTGAGTCAGTAATAAACATTTCAAGCATGTTTACGGGATCATTGAAATCTGCAAGCCACCCCTCTCTGGCAACATCATAGTTGCCATCCTTGCGGTTTTGAAGGAAGGTATTCCACTCCTGCTTTACTATTGTCATCTCGATTCCAATTTCAGCAAGATCTCTTTTTATGGCTTCTGCCACCAGAACATGAGATTGACTGTCATTAGTCAGAAATTCAAATGCTATGGGCGTATCCTGCGAAAGCTTTCCTTCTGAATCAAAGGTATAACCTGCTTCTTCTAAAAGTGCTTTTGCCTCCTGAATTGTTGCATCTGTTTTCTCTGCCGGATAATAGCCTGTAGATGAAGAATCAGGGAATGAATAGCTATCGTCATTTGCTTTAAACACTCCTCCATTACCGTCAAGCATTCCTTCAGGTATGAACGAAGTTGCTATAGTCTGTCCTGTCTGGCCGATTTTTTCTACGATATAGCTTCTGTCAACCAAAAGTCCTATTGCCCTTCTCATGGCTGAAGCCTGCATTGATGTCTTTCCGTCAAACAAATGACTGTTTACATTAAAAGCAAAGTAGTATGTTCCAAGGTTCGGATCAATATGAAATTCCGGATCTGAAGATGCAATAAAGCCGGCAATTTCATCCGTAGGAACAGAATCTGCAAAATCAATTTCTCCATTTTTGTATTGACTAAAAATCACTTCTTCATCCGATGTAAGAACAAAAACAAGTTCATCTACCGATACATTCTCGGCATCATAAAAGTACGGATTTTTCACATAGACCATTCTGTTTCCGGGCTCCCACGACTGTAGTGTAAACGCACCACTTGCCACAAATCCCACATGTTCCGCCCAGGCTCCCGGATTAACTCCGTCAGGATCTGCAGCTTCTACTGAAGGCTGATGCACAGGAAAGAAAATCGGAAATGCCATAAGATCAAGAATATATGCACAAGGTGATGTTAAAGTGAAGGTCAGTGTTGTATCGTCAACTGCCTTTGCCTTGACTTTTCCATCATCATACCCTGCAAAGTTACTGAACATGTACGCATAATCAGCATTAACGGAAGGTGTAACTGCTCTATTCCAGGAATATACAAAATCAGATGCTGTTAAAGGTGAACCATCAGACCACTTCAGATCCTTTTTTAAATGGAAAGTATAGTTAAGCCCGTCTTCCGATACCTCATATGGGTTAGCTTCATCTGCAAGCGCAGGAATGCACTCACCATCAGCATTATAGGTGTAAAGACCCGCAAAAGTGTTAGCCACAAGACATGCGCCGTCCACAGAGGAATTAAGCGCAGGATCAAGATAAGTCGGATCAGACGAAAGACTTACTCTTAAGATATTGTCAGTACATCCTTTTGCATACATAAAGTATTTTGTACCAAACAATGAAGAATAAATTCCATCAATTGATGCCTTCTGAAGATAAGGATCATTATAATAATACAGTGGAACAACAGCCCCTGTTGACATTAATATGTCTTCAGCCCGATGCATCATTGCCTCTCGCTCTTTATAATCCGTGGTATTTTTTATATTAAAAATCAACTGATTATACTCAATCCAATCAGGTGCTGCACTGTTATGCACAGAATTGGTAAGTGTGGTTGGCCAGTTAATACCACTTACTGAATTTTCAGTATTTGCTTCAACAGCCGAACCTGATGCGCTATCTGCAGCCTGACCTACATCTTCGGAATTATCAATTTGCTTTCCACATCCCGTGCAAATACTTAATATCATTGATATAACTATTCCACAGGATAACACTTTGTTCCACATTTTGTTACCTCCTAATATATATTCCCAAAAACACAGACCCTCTACATATAACTCTATCAAAAAAAAACTATATTTATACGATATTTCAATTAACTTTTTATTAATTTTAAAAAGCCGGAATCTCTTAAACGATCCCGGCTTTTTTAAACTATTTATTTATTACAACCTGTTATAAACATTAGAGAAAAGGCTAATATAGCAAAGACTTATCAAACACCCACCCAAAATATCAGTAAACCAGTGGACACCGCAAACAAGTCTTCCTACAACAGTCAGTGCTACTATCACCAGACATACTATCTTGCATATCTTAACGACATTTTCATTCTTTATATACTTAGGAAGAACATACATTAATGTCCCAAATATTGTAACGATGAGCATTGTATGTGAAGAAGGAAAAGAAGCCTCAACATGCTCAGCTCCTTCTTCAATTATAGGTCTGTAGTTCACAATAACTTTTTCAAAAAAAGCATATGTGACAAGTACAACTGCATAGAGTCCTCCAAGGCAGAGAATTTCTTTATCAACCTTAACAATACTTTTTCTCTTAATAAGCTGTATCACTCCAAGGCACGCAAAAACAGCAACAACTAAAATTGCAAGAACTCCAAAAAGCTCTGTGAGTTTATACCACACCATGTTAATTCCAAAGAACTCATGAATAAAGCCATTGATATGAGAAAGCCCTATAGAAGTATCCTCCGGACCTATAGCCGCAACATCAACTCTTTTTACCAAAAAGATCAGAACCAGAAAAGCTCCAAACATGATCCTGGCAAACATATTGCCCTTCTTTTCCACATTGTCATTTGTTTCCATTATTTTTCTCCTCCTAGTCATTTTCTACTATAATAATTTATTTTTATTACAGTTAAATGACTATTAAATAACACTTTTGTAATCATCCCTTCATCAGGTCAAAAATACTGATCTGATTGGAATCAGGTATATCTCCCAAAAGTCCCATATCAGCCATCTTTTCAAGTACTGTCTGAGGGCACTTTGTTCTTGCCTTAAAGTCATCCTTAGATAAAAATGGTCCATCTTTTGCTGCTTCAACTATCTGATCAGCAGCTTTCTCACCCATACCATCGATACTTGTAAGCGCAGGCATTATCTTATCTCCGATGACCTGAAAATCCCTGGACTTAACTTTAAAAATATCTATAGGAAGGAACTCAATTCCACGCTCATACATTTCCTCTACAAGTCTCATATCGCCATACTCTGCCTGCTGTGCATTTGTGAGCTCATCCTTCTTATTATTGTACTCACGCATGATAGCCCTCAAGTGATTTTCACCCTGACACATGTGCTCATAGTTAAAGGCCTTTGCTCTGATACTAAACCAGGCAGCATAAAAAGCCTGCGGAACATATACTTTGAAATATGCAATTCTCCAAGCCATCATAACGTAAGCTGCGGCATGGGCCTTAGGGAACATGTACTTAATCTTTTCACAAGACCAGATATACCAGTCAGGAACGCCGTGATCTGTCATATCTTTCTTCCAGTCTGCCCAGTTGCTTTCTTTTCCTTTTGCAACTTTTCCTTTACGAACAGCTTCCATGATTTTAAAGGATTCTGATTTATCAAGTCCCTTTTGGATCAGATAAATCATAATATCATCTCGACAACAGATGCAGGTATCAATTGTCGCCTTACCTTCCTGGATAAGAGTCTGCGCATTGCCAAGCCAAACGTCAGTACCATGCGACAGACCAGAAATTCTTATAAGGTGGGACAATGATGATGGTCCTGCATCAATAACCATCTGCATAGCAAAATCTGTACCAAACTCAGGAAGTCCCAAGCATCCAAGCTTTGTTCCGCCGATCTGATCAGGCGTGATATTAAGAGCAGTAGTGTTCATGAAAAGGCTCATAACATTCTTATCATCAAGTGGTACAGTCTTAGGGTCAAGCCCTGTACAATCCTGCAGGAATCTAATCATAGTAGGATCATCATGTCCGAGAATATCAAGTTTTAACAGGTTGTGGTCAATAGAGTGATAATCATAATGAGTCGTTATGGTTGCTGTTGTCATATCATTGGCCGGATGCTGTACAGGACAGAAAGAGTTAATATCTTCACCAACAGGCAAAACTATGATTCCACCAGGATGCTGACCTGTTCCTCGTCTTATACCGGTACACCCCTGAACAATTCTGTTAATCTCACATTTTCTCTTGCTGGCACCAATTCCGTCGAAATACTTTTTAACAAAACCATAAGCCGTCTTATCTGCAAGAGAAGCTATTGTTCCAGCTCTGAAAGTCTGTCCATAACCAAAAATGACTTCGGTATACTTATGAGCTTTAGACTGATACTCACCAGAGAAGTTAAGGTCAATATCAGGCTCCTTATCACCCTTAAATCCAAGGAATGTCTCGAAAGGAATATCAAATCCATCCTTGTTCATCATAGCTCCACACTTAGGGCATCTTTTATCAGGCATATCACAACCTGAATTACCGCCATACTTAAGTACTTCCTCGGAATCAAAGTCACTGTATTTACACTTAGGGCACACATAGTGCGGGCTAAGTGAATTAACTTCTGTGATACCTGATGTAAATGCGACAAAAGAGGAACCTACAGATCCTCTCGATCCAACCAGATATCCGTCTTCATTGGACTTCCAAACAAGCTTCTGGGCGATGATATACATAACCGCGAAACCATTCTTTATAATTGAGTTAAGCTCTCTCTCAAGTCGCTCCTGAACTATTTCAGGAAGGTTTTCTCCATAAATTTCATGAGCCTTGTCGTAACAGATCTTAGTAAGGATCTCATCACTGTTTTCAATGACAGGGGGACACTTATCAGGTCGCACAGGCGATATGCTCTCGCACATATCAAGGATTTTTCTGGTATTATCTATAACAATTTCTTTTGCCTTATCACCGCCAAGATAATCAAATTCCTCCATCATCTCGTCAGTTGTCCTAAGGAAAAGAGGTGCAGGCTCTTCATCATTCATACCTTTTCCGGCCATGATGATTGTTCTGTATATCTCATCCTCAGGATTTAAGAAATGAGCGTCACAGGTAGCAACAACAGGTTTGTTGAACTGCTCACCAAGCTTAACTATTTCTTTGTTAAGCTCTCTTATATCGTCATCACTATTTACATCTTCATATCGTTCTGAATCCACCATGAAGTGGTTGTTACCCACAGGCTGAATCTCAAGATAATCATAAAAATCAACAATTCTTGCTATTTCTTCTGGTGGTCTTCCTTCTACAACTGCTCCGTAAAGTTCACCGGCACAGCAGGCACTTCCTACTATAAGGCCTTCCCTGTGTTTCATAAGTTCGCTCTTTGGAATAAGCGGAAATCTTCTGAAATAATCAATATGGGACTCACTAATAAGGGTATAGAGATTAACTCTTCCCAAAGTATTCTTGGCAAGAATAATACAATGATTAGGACGAAGATGTCTTATCATTTCCTTGGTTGGCTTTCCAAGAACATTTACATCAGTAAGTGTTACTGCCTTTTGTTCCTCAAGCATTGGAAGGAACTTGTTAAAAATAAGTGCAGTACATTCAGCATCATCTACCGCTCTGTGGTGATGCTCAAGCACAACTCCCAAAGTCTTGGCAACAGCATCAAGTGTATGTTTAGCCTGAAGCGGAAAGAAATATCTTGATAACCATAAAGTATCAACAGTCGTATAATCCGCAGGAATGCCAAGTTCAAGGCAGTTCTGATTTATAAAGCTTATATCAAATCCAACGTTATGTCCTACTAAAACTGCATCTTTACAGAACTCTACAAACTTAGGAATAATAACTTCCCTTGTAGGAGCATCCATTACCATCTCATCAGTGATACTTGTAAGTTTCTCAATTCTATATGGAATTGGCACCTGAGGATTTATAAACTCAGAAAATCTCTCAATTATCTCCCCATTTCTTACCTTCACGGCACCGATTTCAATAATCTTATTTTTAATAGGAGAAAAACCTGTGGTCTCAATATCAAACACAACAAAGGTTGTATCTCGCAGTGGCTGCCCCTTATCATTTACAACAATTTCCTTAAGGTCATCAACAAGATACGCCTCTACTCCCAGAATCAGTTTAAAGAAATCCTGTCTCTCGATAGGTGGCTCTCCGGCTTCTTTTCTTCTCTTTTTCTCATCATTAAAGAGGTCTTCCCAAACGTGATTGGCATCTGTAAGGGCCTGAACAACACCATGGTCTGTTATGGCAATACCCGGCATTCCCCATTTGTAAGCCTGTTTAACTATATCCTTAACTTCAGAAACACCATCCATATCGCTCATCTTGGTATGGCAGTGAAGCTCTACTCTTTTTACTTCCGCCCTGTCTACTCTCTTTGTAGTAAAATCAGGGATCTTTTTTACACCGACTATAGACTGAAGAGACAGCTCATGGTCAAATTTATCAACAGCAGCAATACCTTTGATCTTAAGGAAAGCCCCTGGTTTAATATCCTTTGTAATATCAGGAACATCCTCTGTTTTTACGAACATCTTAACCGTAATAGAATCAGTAAAGTCAGTAATATCAAATATCATGATGCTCTTTTCATTTCTGATATCTCTTTGGTCATATGCTGTCACCTTACCATGAACTGTAACTTCACCAAGTTCACCGATAAGATCTGAAAGTTTCATTGTCTCATCATCAAAATCTCGGCCGAATACAACATCAGGATTGTCACTTCGCTTGTAGCTACCGCCAAAGTCTCTCTTTGGCGTCCACTTGCCTTTTGAAAATCCAGCTTTTGTCCCTTCCGCTGCGCTCTTTTGAGGTTCCTCATTTTTCTGAGCTTTTTCTTCAACAGCCTTTTCTGCTTTCTTCTCAGCAGCCTGCTTTTTCTTTTCTTCAGATTTCTGTTCAAAATCCTCAAGCTTCTTGGCCATTTTAACTGACTCATCAGTATAATCCGGCTCTTTTGTCTCTTTCTCTATATCTACAAATTCAGGCGAAATAGCTACAGACAATCCACATCTCTCATTTACAATTTTTGATAAAACCCTAATAAGATCAGGTGCCTTCTTTTTGCCAACTACGCTGTTTTCAAGCTGAATGATCACATTTCCGTCATCCGGATACTCAAAATTGGCAGCACGAAAAAGACTATACTCCATATGATCATAGTCTTTTAATTCCATCTCTATACTCTCTCTGTAAATATCAAATAGATTCTGTGGTGTATATTGAGCAGACAGGCTAAACTTCTCATAGATTTTGATAGTAAGATCCTGTCCGTTAAATAACTGCTTTTTTATACCGGTTTCAGTTTTGTAAATATCAGCCTTATCAATAAGAGCATTACTTGATATATATATTCTTATAAAATCCTGTTTTCTTGTGGTTGAGACCTTAACAACCTCAGTTTGTTCCATAATCTCCTGAGTTCGGTCATCAAGCTTAAGGCCAGGAAAAACCTCAAAAAACTTCTTTCCCATTAAAAACTCCTAAATAAAACTACCTCGCCAGAACACGTTCGAACCAGACTATATATTGCTTATCAGTCATTAGAAGGCCAAGCGTCAAGTTCTTCCTTAAGAACAGCAAGCAACTGATCTTCAGGGACTTTTTTGATGATTTCGCCGTGCTTTATAAGAAGGCCTTCTCCATCTCCGCCTGCAATCCCGATATCTGCTTCTTTAGCTTCTCCAGGGCCATTTACTGCACACCCCATAACTGCAACCTTGATATCAAGAGGATACTTCTGAACCATTGTCTCTACCTGATTGGCAAGACCAATGAGATCAATCCTTGTTCTTCCACAAGTTGGACATGAGACAACTTCAATTCCTCCCTTTCTGATATCGAGAGTTCTTAGGATCATCTTGGCTGTCTTTATCTCTTCAACAGGATCACCTGAAAGAGAAACTCTGATTGTATCACCAATGCCTTCATTTAAGATAATTCCAAGTCCTACAGAAGACTTAATGTTGCCACCGTAAACTGTTCCCGCTTCTGTTATTCCTACGTGAAGAGGATATTTACACTGCTTTGCCAATAATTCATGTGCCTTTACGCACAGCATAACATTAGATGACTTAATGCTGACTACCATATTGTCGTACCCAAGGTCCTCAATGATACCAACCTTATCAATTGCACTTTCAACAAGACCTTCAGCAGTTACACCATGGTACTTCTCAACAAGATTCTTCTCAAGAGATCCGCTGTTAACTCCCACACGAATAGGAATATTTCTCTCTTTTGCACAGGATACCACCGCTGCGATTCTATCCTTTGATCCAATATTTCCGGGATTGATCCTAATCTTGTCAGCACCATTTTCCATAGCAGCTATAGCCATCTTATAATCAAAGTGGATATCTGCCACAAGTGGAATATGTATCTGCTTCTTTATTTCTCCAAGAGCCTTTGCAGCTTCAATATTAGGGACTGTGCATCTAATGATATCACAGCCCGCTTCTTCAAGTCTTTTTATCTGAGCAACTGTTCCCTCGACATCCTCTGTCCTTGTATTGGTCATAGACTGAATAAGAATAGGGTTCCCTCCGCCGATTACTCTGTCTCCTATATGTACAACCTTTGTATTATCTCTATATGCCATAGTTTTCCTCTCTTTACCTTGTAAACTTTGTTATATCATTGAAAAGCACAAATACCATAAGCCCTAAAAGTGCAACCATACCAATCATGTGCACAAATCCCTCTTTTTCAGGAGGTACCGGTTTTCCAAAGATAACTTCAATGAATTGGAACACCAGTCTTCCACCATCAAGAGCAGGAAGTGGCAAAAGATTCATAACTCCCAGATTGACAGACAAAAGAACTGTCAGAGACATCATGGTAAGTATCACAGCTGAGATTCCATAAGGCTTGACCTCCTCATAAGCATCATCAACAATCTTAACCATTCCAACAGGCCCTGATACATCATCTGCTGAAAGTCTGCCCTTTACTAAAAGTGCAAGACTTCTGTATGTGGTCTTAAAGTAATAACGCACCTCATACCAGGCATATTTAAGAGCTGCAGCTCCTTTAATCTCTCCATATTCTCCAAGATAAACGCCCATATAGTATCTTCCGGCTTCTTCACTGTACTTTGGAACAAGAGTAGTCTCGTGTTTTACACCATCTCTCTCGTAGACAATATCCATAGGTGAACCTTCAGCAAACTGAGATATCAATGTAACTTCTCCTGCCATATACACCTTTTCACCATCGACACTTATGATTTTATCACCGGCCTTAAGTCCGGCCTCAGCTGCAGCAGAATCCTCAGTCAGCTGATTTATAACAGGAAAATTCCAGGCAGAAAAACTTACAAGAATTACTGCAAGCAAATACGCTATGATAAAGTTTGCAAAAGGTCCGGCAAAAAGAGTTGCTATCCTGCGCCAAACCGGTGCATTTAAAAATGAATGCTCATCATAGGTCTCATTTTCTTCTGCAACAGGGTCCATTCCATCAAATACACATGCTCCACCTATCGGTAAAAGCTTTATGCTGTAAAGAGTTTCACCCTTTTGCTTTTTCCAAAGAGTAGGCCCCATTCCAACAAAAAACTCATTAACCCTGATGCCACCTGCCTTGGCTATTATAAAGTGTCCGAATTCATGAGATGTAACAAGTATTCCGAAGATTATGAAGAATATAATAATGCTTATTATCATATATTGTATTTTCCTCCAAGAAACTCATAGGTCTCTTTTTCTGTCAAAATGATTGCGTCAACATCAGGATTTTCAACCCTCACATGGTGTTCCATTGCCTCTTCGATCATGTCGTAAATCTCAAGATAACGAATATCGCCCTTTAAGAATCTGCGAACAGCCATTTCATTGGCTGCATTAAATACTGTAGGCATACTTCCACCCGCATACGCTGCATCAAAAGCAAGCTTAAGTCCTCTGAATGTTTCTATGTCAGGCTTTTCAAAAGTCAAACTTCCAAGTTCAAACAGATCAAGTCTCTTTTCAGCCATAGGTCTTCTGTCCGGGTAAAAAAGCGCATACTGAATAGGAAGTTTCATATCAGGAACGCCAAGCTGTGCGATCACTGCTCCATCCACATACTGAACAGCACTGTGAACAATACTCTGGGGATGAACAAGCACCTGAATATTATCAAGGCTCACATCAAACAGCCATCTGGCTTCCATGACTTCCAATCCTTTATTTACAAGCGAAGATGAGTCAATAGTAACCTTGGGTCCCATATCCCAGTTAGGATGTTTAAGAGCATCTGCCGCAGTCATATTTTCAAGTTCAGATTTTTTCTTTCCTCTGAAAGGGCCGCCACTGGCTGTTAAAAGAATTTTCTCAACCTTGTCCTTTGGTTCTCCGTTAAGAGACTGGAAAATAGCGCTATGCTCACTATCTACAGGAAGGATCTTTACTCCCTTCTTTGCAGCGAGCGGCATAATGATATGACCTGCACATACAAGCGTCTCTTTGTTGGCAAGAGCAATATCTTTTCCACTCTCTATAGCTTTGATAGTAGGTCTTATTCCAATCATTCCTACTACTGCAGTAAGAACTGTGTCAGCCTCAGGTACAGATACGATTTCAAGCAATCCTTCCATACCGCTGTATACTTCTATGTCAATGTCAGAAAGCCTCTGCTTCAGATCATTTGCCGCACTTTCATCAAACATGCAGACATATTTGGGCTTAAACTCTCTAACCTGTCTTTCAACCATCTCTACTCTGGTGTTTGCAGCAAGACCAACTACCTCAAGCTCCTTATTGTTATTCCTTACAACATCCAAAGTCTGTGTTCCAATAGAACCGGTACTTCCAAGTAAAACTATCTTTCTCATTTTTTCTCCTAGCATTGAAACATTCTACATTAAAAAAGTATACGCCGTATTAGAGTATTCCACTAATACAGCGCTTATTATACGAATATTGATTAAAAATGTGAAATCATAACTACTGCCAAAAAATAAATACATGGTATTACAAAAATCACACTGTCAAACCTGTCCATTATTCCGCCATGTCCCGGAATCAGGTTTCCATAGTCTTTTATGTTGTGATCTCTTTTTATGCCTGAAGCAAGTAAATCTCCAAGCTGAGCAATTATACTTCCAATAAATGTGATCAGCATTAGCATATAGATCACATTCACATTGTGAACTTCATTTCTATATAAGAGATATCCAAAAACAGCTCCAACTGCAACTGATCCAAGTATTCCCCCTATAGCTCCCTCGATGGTCTTCTTTGGAGAAAGAATCGGTGCCATCTTATGTTTTCCAAATGCTCTTCCCGCAAAATATGCACATGTGTCACACACCCAGGCAATAAAAGGGATCCACGCCAAATACTTGCCATATGACCTTAGCCTTAACAAATATACAAAAGACATATTCACCGGAGCGTATACAAAGCAAAAGAAAGCCGCCATAGCCTGCATTGACTTGAACTTTGGAAAGTTCACAACATAGCAGACCATAATTAAAAAGAAGGCAAACATAATTGAAAAAATGTAGTATTTATGGGTTCCTACCAAAAGCATTTGGATATAATGAACTATTATCGCAATATATCCACAGATCTCCAAAATACTAAATTTGCCATCTTCCTGATGTACTCCGGTTGCCCTCGTAAGCTCAAAATAGCTGATAAGAGAAATCGCAAACAGTACCGCCGCCAGAATGATTCCACCGGGAATAAGCACTCCGGCAAGTACTAATCCAATTACAACACCACTCAAAACCCTTGTTTTCAATTTTTACACCAGCCTATACTTTGATCAGTTTTTAAGTCCGCCAAACTTTCTATTACGCATGCCATATGACTCAACAGCAAGTTCAAGCTGCTTCTTATCAAAATCAGGCCAAGCCACAGGAGTATAATAAAACTCTGTATATGCACATTGCCAAAGCAGGAAATTGGAAATTCTCTGCTCATTGCAGGTTCTTATCATAAGATCCGGATCCGGGAGGAAATTGGTATCAAGGTTTGCTCCTATCATATCCTCTGTAATTTCCTCAGGATCTACTTCACCATCCTTAACTTTCTGAGCAATCTTCTTTACAGCTCGTCTAATCTCATCCCTGCTGCCATAATTGATGGCAATAGTAAATGTAAGACCTGTATTTCCTGCTGTTGCCTCTTCAAGTTCCTGAATAGCCTTTTGTATATCCTCAGAAAGAGCCTGTCGCTCACCGATTACACGACAGCGAACATTATTCTTCATTGATTTTTTAATACTTGTTTTCAGGTAATTGCGCAGGATCGTCATGAGCGCTGAAACCTCTGCCTCAGGACGACTCCAATTTTCCGTTGAAAAAGCATACACTGTAAGATATTTTATTCCCATATCTCTGGCAACAACCAAAATATCTTCAACAGCTTTTGCTCCCTGCATATGGCCATAATTTCTAGGCATTCCCTTTGCCTTGGCCCATCTTCCGTTTCCGTCAAGTATTATAGCCACATGTGCGGGAATTTTCTTTTCTTCTTCCATAAACTTATACCGTCATGATCTCTTTATTCTTTTCTTCAACTGCTCCATCGATATCCTTGATAAATTTATCAGTAATTTTCTGAAGCTCGTCATTAAGATCATTTATCTCATCTTCTGATACTTCTGAGCCCTTAAGCTTCTTAAGAGCATCATTACCGTCACGTCTAACATTACGAACAGCAACCTTGGCATCTTCGCCTTTTTTCTTGATATCCTTAGCAAGCTGTTTTCTTCTTTCTTCAGTAAGCTCAGGAAATACAAGACGGATAATAACACCGTCATTGCTTGGAGTAATTCCAAGATCTGATGTCATAAGTGCCTTCTCGATATCCTTAATAAGAGCCTTGTCCCAAGGTGCAATCTGAATGATTCTTGCCTCAGGAACTGAAATGTTACCTACCTGATTGATAGGTGTAGGTGTTCCGTAATAATCAACTTTGATCTTATCAAGAACATGTGGGTTAGCTCTCCCTGCACGGATAGATGCAAGATCCTCTTTCAAAAAGTCGAATGACTTCTGCATTTTGTCATTATACTCTTTTAACTTTTCATTCATACCTTAATCTCCTTAAAATGTGATATCAGTCAACAGTAACTGTTGTTCCGTTGAAATTGCCATCAGCAGCCTTAACAATGCTGTTTTCTTCCTGGAGAGCAAAAACTCTCATAGCAACCTTGTTGTCCCTTGCAAGAATTGAAGCAGTCATATCCACAACCTGAAGGTTCTTGGCTATAACCTCATCGATTGTAACTGTGTCATATCTCTTTGCATCAGGGTTCTTGGCAGGATCACTGTCATAAACACCGTCAATTGCCTTGGCAAGAAGGATATAATCCGCTTCAACCTCGATAGCACGCAGTACCACGCCTGTATCAGTTGAGAAATATGGATGTCCGGTTCCTCCTGCAAAAAATACAACCATACCTTTTGCAAAGTACTTATTAGCTCTGTCTTTTGAAAAGAGCTTTGTAAATGAACCACATTCAAAAGGTGTAAGAATATTAGTCATCATTCCTTCACTTCTGAAAATTTCAGAAACATAAATACAGTTCATTATTGTTGCAAGCATTCCAATCTGGTCAGCCTTAACTCTGTCAATACTTTCGCTGCTTCTGCCTCTCCAGAAATTGCCTCCTCCAATAACAATACCAACTTCCACGCCTTTGTCTGCAAGTTCCTTAACCTGAAGTGCTACTTTTCTTACTGTAGCCTCATCAAAACCGGTTTTTTTGTCCCCAGCAAGTGCTTCACCGCTGAGCTTTAATAATATTCTCATAATTTCTCCATTTTAAAAATTTATTATCTATTCTTAAGTCCTTCAAAGAACTCTGAAGGATTAACATCAGCATAAGCCTGTGAGCACATACCTTCGATAACCGCACCATTGTTGATCTGCACTGACTGAGATTTAATGTTACCCATTACGATTGCTGTTGTATCCAAAACTACAGGGCCATGTACATCAATATCACCCTTTACAGCGCCTGCAATCACAGCACTTGTTCCAAAAATGTTACCAACAATAACTGTGCTCTGTCCAACTTTTACGCTACCCTTGCTCTTAACTTCACCATTAATTCTTGCTGACTCTGCATAAACCTCAGCTGCATCTGAGTCACCCACGATCTCACCTGTTATATTAAGTTTTCCAAGACACTTGATATTTCCTGTAACCTTTCCAATAAGATCAAGTGATCCCGTTGTCTGCAAGTCACCTGTAATAGTCATTCCCTCTGTAATACTTGCTGTTTCATCTGTTGGTGTCTGCTGTTCAAAATCCATCATTTCATTCCCCCCATTGTTTGTGTTATTTTCAGAAACTGTTGTCTCTGCTATATACTCGTTTGCATTGGCTGCCGCAACCATTTCTATTGCACTTAATGGTGCAGGCTTACTAACTTCTGCTGTTGTCTGTTCCTCAATTCTTTCCTCAAGAAGTTCTTCCTCTTCTTTTTCAGAAAGTTTTACCGGCTGAGCCACTTTTTCCCTGGCAGGCTCTTTTTCAGCCACAGCCTGTACAGGAGCAGGCTCCGTACTTTCATCTGAAGTTTTTCCATTTTCAGCAGCCTCATCAAGTTTGATATCATCAATGCGATCAAGCATACTTTCGATATCCACTTTTTCGAAGCCATCCCCCTTTTGGGCTGACTCTCCTGCCCCTTTTTCATTATCAAGACCCGCTGCCTCGTCAAGCTTATCTTCCGGCATCAGTGTGTTCACTGCCTGAGAAAGATCGCTCTTAAGCTCAGAAAAAAATCCCATCCTGATATCCTCCATTCGCACTTTTCTATTATTATTTTTTGATATGTTGAACCGGTAACGTATCCCCTGTTATCGGTACTATCACTGTATCATCCATTGCCTGTATTGCTTCAATTATCTCAGGCAAAGCTTCGACTGTATATTTTTTGTCTGCAGCATCATGCATAAGAACTACACAGTGCTTAAATTTAGGAATGTTATTCACTATGTTAGCATAAACTGTATCCTTGTTGGCACCGGCCTTGTCATCACCTGCCGAAACATTCCAATCAAAAAACGTAACCTTCTGTTCATCAAGGAAAGAGATCAGCTCGTGCATATCCACCTTACTGACACCGTTAGAACTCCCTCCGGGAAATCTGTAAAATTCAGGCCAGACTTCTGTAGTCTGATACAAAAAAATTCTAAGTTTTTCAAAGTCATCCTTAAAAGAATCCAAAGAAGCATAAATCTGACTGTATTTATGACTATATGAATGCATTCCCAAAGTATGACCGTCTTCTACAATACGTTTATAAATATCCGTATATTTTTCATCCGGCTTGCCACAGACAAAAAAAGTAGCCTTAACATTGTACTGATCAAGTATATCAAGTATCTTATCCGTTGAAGAACTTGGACCATCATCAAATGTAAGATACACATAGCGCGTTCCCTCAATATCCTCAGGATTCGTCGCACCGCTTATATATATGTCCGAATAATCAGCCTCGAATTCTCCCGATTGGGAAGTGCTCGCTTCTTGGCCATCGGCTAAAACAGTAACTTCTTCACCATTTTCAGCCAAAATAGTCATTTCATTGCCAAATCTATCTCTGTACCACTCAAGATTTGCTTTATTCTGTTCATATTCTGTCCGAAGTCTGTCATACCTGACGGCCAGTATCAAGCATATGCAAGTAGGAACAAGACATGCCGCAGCAACAGAAGCAAGTATCATCCGTCGTAGATTCCGTATTCTTTTACTGTAAACCTTTTTAGGTTTGCCTGAACCCATTCCAAACAAAAGTCACTTTCTGTAATTATATATAACCAACTTATAGTATAACATAGATTAACAAAGTCAAAAAGAAGTTTTTATGCTTGCTATGACATGAAAAAAAGCCCAGTCTTATTGACCAGGCTTAAATTTCAGGTGCAGGTTAAAATGTCTGTGCATTCTCAACTCCCGCTGATATATATGTGATTATATAATTATCATAATCAGATGCATTTAATCCTATGATCTGGGAGTTTGTACTTCCACCGCGGAAGATATATCCAACATCAGCAATGTTTACCGTGTCAAAAGCCACCGCTTTTCCATTTTTAGTGAAAAGAGTTCTAATCCCTACTCCCTGTATATCTTTTTCTGAATAATTTGTTGCACTTACCTCAATACATTGTTCTTTTGAACTTGTATCAATATCGACCATATTGTAAGTACAGTTGTCAGTTTCTGTTGCATTAAGTGAATATGCAAAGGATACACCTTTCTTTATATTTTTGTTTAGAAACTGTCCGTAAAGAATAAAACGTTGCCCGGCTTTTACTGCGTCAGCGCGATCATGCACAAGTGAAACCACGCTTTTTTCCGAATTGTAAGCAGTAAAATCCGCATCTATCTCCACATCTTTTCCTGTATTATTTGTAGCCACAAGAACATAATATGTGCACCAGTCAAACTTGTCAGGAATTATGTATTCATCTTCAATTTTAATGCTACTTTCTAAATCTTCAGCAGCATGTACTACATTCAAAGGGAAAGCACATTTGTTAACACCAAACAGAATCAGTAAAGATATTCCAAGACTCGCTAAAACAGAAAAAAGTTCCTTTTTCATGACCATTCCCTCCATCAAAAAAAGTATTTCTTGATGAACTAATTATCATGTAAAAGCAGTTTTTTTTCGAGTACTTCAGGGCATATTTAATCCTTTTTTTACCTTTATAAATTATCTATAAACTGCCATTAAATGCGCACTATATGTGGTAGTTCACTCCTTGTAAGCTACAGAATATCCGCCCATATTTTCCACAATATAATTGCCTGTTTCTTCAAATCGGGACACTTCAGCACTGGATACTACAAACACTGTATTCTCGTACTCTTCCGATTCAAAATTCTCAGGAATATCAGCAAAAACGAAGTTTCCAAAGCTCTTTGCAGTTCTGAACATTGCTTCATCATCATAGTATTCAACCGTATCATTGAACGCTATCGGATTATAATCAGTATAATAAAGAGCCACTATAAAAGGAGCAGAAAGCCCATCATAGGTTGAATATACCTGTCTATCATCTCCTGCTATCTCATAAGCTCTTGCAACTGCATCTCCATAAGTCGGCATAAATATGCTGATTACCTTGCTGTTAAAATCAGTAAAATAGTCCTTCACAAAAGATATATCTGCCAGCAATACCATGATCAAAAGAACAGCCGCAAGCCTCTTACTGTTTGAAAGAATAAAATCAAAGCCTCTTACAAAAGCATAAACAAGTGGAATAAACAAAGTCACCATTCTGCTTATATCAGTTTCTACAGCAATCGACAAAACAATATTTGCTATAAGAAAAGCTGCAAAAGCCGCATTATTACATAGGTATTCAGAATCATCCTCAGCCTTTTTCTTCAATCCCACAAAAAAGTCCTTAAATACAAGAAAAAGACCTGTAAAAGTTATCGGGAAGGTAAACTCAAACAAAGTTGCATACCCCGGATAGAAATGACAAAGCATATCTTCATCATTGCCAACTGTTAAAACCAGCCCAAGGACCTTCAGGTTATTGAGGAGCTTTTGGGGAAGTGATGAATCAAGTGTAAGGAACACCTCTCCACTTCTTGTAGCTGTAAGTTTATTAATACAAAAATAATCAGTTACAATTTCCGGGACTCCCAGATAGTTAACCGCATAAAATAAAAACAGTGGCATAAAAATGATCATAAATACCGCAGCAGAAATAATCAACTTTTTTACATTCAAAGCGCCCTTTATTAATGCATAAATACATGCAATCACAATGAACATGGGTATTACCATAGTCCCTGCCCCGTATCCATACATGCCGATAGCCAAAAGGGCAGCACTAAGGGCAAAGCTTTTTGCAGTTTTCTTTCTCAAAGCCACAAGGAAGGTGTAGAGCCCTATTATCTGAAGAAAAGGCATTATGTTGCTGTCAAGGCTCCATCTACTTAGGATCACATGCCACGGACACACTGCCAAAAAGGCTGTTCCCACAATTGAAAGTGTATTCTTTTTACCGGCAAATGCAGGGGCTGAAAAGACCTCTTTTAACACAAAAAAGAAAACAAATACTGTTGCGATCCCTAAAATTGCCGGAATGAGTCTAAGCTTCACAATTCCTGTCCCAAAGAGCTTTACAGATATCATATTAAGATAGATCATAAGCTCACTGTTGCCGCCACTTCCAAAAGCAAGAGGATGAACCGGATATGCATAGCCATTCCTGTCTACGCCATATTTTGCAAGCGCAAATGCCTCATATCCTATTGATGCTTCATCCTGCTGGAGTCCATTTGGAACGCATCCCAATAAGAAAAGCCTTAAAAATGTGGCAATGCAAATCGTTATAGTCAAAAGAAGATATGTCATCCTATCAGACATGTCACTTACTGCGTTTTTGCCTGCACTCTTCTTTTTATAAATAACAACAGCTGCCGCGCAGGTTAATACGCATGCAGCTGTCATTATATAATTGTAATAATCAATTATTCTCATTTTTATCTCGCATTCATAACAGCATTCCATTCGAACAATCCCATGATAGAAGCTGCTCTTTGTATATAAGTTTTGGCATTACTTCTAAAGGATAATCTGTCTACCGATTAAATGCAATATTTTTTCTTTTTCCGAATTAGTGTTTACCTCCCAAAAAGTACTGTTCAATCGGCTTTCTAAGAATTGCTGCAAGTGGCCAGATGACCCATGATGATCCCCAGCTGAAAGTAAAGAAGCTCCAAATGATATATATACAAAGGACTGATTTCCAATAATCTTTAACCATGACTTTGATGAAATTCTTCACCTTTTTCTCAGTGGAATCAGATGATTGTTCCGGCTTATCATAAGAACTATATGATGCATCCTTATAATCACTTTCAACAACTTCTCCTGTAACCCGTTCTATTTTTACGCTTTTCTCAGGGCCATTATCAGGTGCATCGGCAAATTGCTGCAGAATCTCCCGGGCAAATACCTTTTTATTAAGTGAAAGAAGCTTTTTATAAGCCTTGTTTCTGCCACTTGAAAATACTATAAGGAACACACCTACTGCTGCAAGAGTAAACATCATAGATGGTCCAACTCCATCTGAAATGATTGGAACATTTAATGCAGCATCAAGAACAATAACCGGTATCACACTCACAATACATAACATGATTCCAACTGCCAATAACATTCCATTTCCAGTCTGACATTCCTCTTTTTCACTTTTCAGATAATCAATAGTCTCATCATCGATATAACAAGGCTGTTTATTTAAAAAGCTCCAGCTTTTGGTTATATAATTTGAAAAAACAATGAATCCAACTCCTACTGCAGCACAAAGAAACAGGAATGCTACTCCTATTCCGGTAAATAAGTTCAAACCGGTAGCTGTTGCTATTGAATCCAAAAGAATCGGTCCTGCAGGTGACAGAATGCATAGTAATATGCCAAGCGAAAGCATAAATCTTCTGGATACAACTGCATCAACATAATCATCTGCTTCCTGCCTTGAAACATATCTCCTGTCAGATGAAACAAGATCATCAAGAACCTTACTAAGCCCCAATCCCTCAGCGAGTTCATCAAGATTTCCAAACTCGGAAATAACGATTCCGATAGCCTCATTCTCTTTTTTACCCTCACTTATGAGCTCATTGTACTTATCTTCCATCATTGAATAAAGCTCGTCCTTGGCCCTCATGACCTCAAGAGTCTTTGGAAGATGCTCAAACATACTTTCAAGATATTTTTTTATTGTGTCCATACTTTTCTCCCCATATACTAATCTGTTTTCTTAACAAATAATTCTACAACTTCCTTTGTGAGATTCCATTCCTCACATTTTTCCTTATAATACTTTTTTCCGTTTTCTGTGATTCTGTAATAAGTGCGCTTCTTACCATTTTCAGCGTTCTGAATATAGGATTCAATGTAACCGTTTTTCTCCATTCTGGTAAAAGCAGAGTACAACGTGGTCTCTTTTATAATATATTTATCATTTGAAAGAGCCCTTATTCGTTTTGATATCTCATATCCGTAGGAAGGTTCATCCAGCAGAGTAAAAAGAATAATCGTGTCATTGTACCCTCTGATGACATCACTACTGATCTCTACCATTTCATCTACCTTCTCCTTACTCAGATTCTATACGATAGTCGTACTACGTCAGTCATGCTATGTCAGTCGTAGTATGTCTGTCATAGTAAATATACAACGTCTGTCGTAGTATGTCAACTTTTTTGTATCAGAATCTATGCTTTTTTGTCACTCGTTTTCTAAAATGTATACTCTCAAATCCACTTTATAGAATATCAGTATGTTACTTAATACTCTTTTTCATGTATGTGTTAATATGTAAATATTCAAAATAATAATCATACATCATAGGAGAATTCCATGTTTTCATTTAACAGAGCATATCCCGAAGATGTCAGCATTTCATCTTCATCAATAAAAGATCTTCTTGAGTTTCTAAATGGTAAAGAGATTCCCATGCATTCACTACTGATCATGCGAAATGACAATCTTATATTTGAAAAATATTACGCGCCATATAAGGCAGATACACTTCATCGCATGTTTTCCATAAGTAAGACAATAACTGCCCTTGCCATATTTCTTTTGATCGATAAGGGTCTGATCGGTATAGACAACTCAATAACCGATTATTTCCCGGAATACGTAAACAGCTCCACTCACAGGTGGATAAAAGATACAACTATAAGAAATATGCTTGAAATGAGAACCTGTCATGCTTCAACTACCTATAAGGTGGACATGAAATCAGACTGGGTAGAGAGCTTTTTTACAGTGGAGCCTACTCATAAGCCGGGAACAGTTTTCCACTATGATACTTCTGCAGCCCACGTTTTATGCGCACTTGTCGAAAAGCTTACTCAGATGCCAATGCTGGATTATCTGAAAGAAAACGTATTTAACTACATGGATTTTAGTAAGGATTCATACATGGTAAAAGATCCTTTTGGTGTCTCTATGGGTGGAAGTGGTCTTGTGGCAACTCCTATGGACTTTATGAAAATTCTGTATCTTATCGATAAAAAGGGAACTATAGAATGTAATGATGGAGTCACAAGAACTCTTTTGCCATCTGACCTTATAGAGCTTGCAACCTCCAATATCAGCGATACCGTTATGACAGCTCCAATCTCAGGTGAATCCCAGGGCTATGGCATGCAGATCTGGCAGAACGAAAAAGGCGGCTACGTACTCTACGGAATGGGCGGTCAGCTTGGAATAAGTATTCCTGATAAAAATCTTTTGATAACCACAACTGCTGATACACAGGGTATTCAGGGTGGTAATCAGATTATTTATGATGGCATCTATCAGTTTCTTTTACCGGGAATTGATGGAGCAAATACTGCAGAGGACTACCAAAAACTTGTAAGCTATGCAGATACCCTCGCTATTGCACCACCAAAACTTGCTATAAATCACTCCTATACAAAGTACAGCACAAAAAAATTAACATCTGATCTGCATCAGACCTACGCACTTTTGCCAAATAAACAAGGCTTTACTAAAATTCAGTTAGATATTTGCCCGGGTAATAAGCAGAGCACCATCACATTTTTCACAAATGACTCTACCCTTAAATCCGGTGCTTTTAAGCTAAGCTTTGGTCTTGAACACATGGAAGAAGGCATATTCCCAAAGTATGACAATCCATACACCGCCGGAGCCGTTTTCCTTCGTGAAAACGTGCTATATATACGTTTCCATCTGATCGGCGAAAGCGTTGGTTCCATCCGAATGGAGCTTTATTTTGGAGATAACGATATCACGATATTCATGCGAAAAATTGAAGAGACATACTTCAAAGAATTTGATGGACATTTATATGGAACATTGGAGAATTAATTATTTTTTTAAGTTTAATTAAGTTTAGACTAGTATCCTTTCCTTGTAGTATCGCAAGGAAAGGATTTTATTATGTCTTCAAGTATTCAAGGAATAAGTACATATCAGATGCGGCTCCAGTCATTAAGCACGAAAGTCAATGAGCTTTCCAGGGTTAATAATCTATCATCTCAGGCTGCCGCTGCTGCATTAGAACAGCAGGTATCAACCCTCTATAGCAGAATAAATGCAATTAAGTCATCTAACACAGCTTACATGCTAAAGCAGTCAGCATACGCTTATGACAAGAATGCCCAGCTTCAAAACCAGAAAACATCATCATTCGAAGTCCTAGCGTAAGAGAAGTTTTTTCCAATATCACTCTTAATTGGTGCTGTTTTACCTTTTACCTGGTATCTCATCCTTGGAAAGCAAGACAACCGTCTCAAGTGTACTTCCGCTTTCCCAACTAATATCATCTATCACAATACCATTGTAATATACTGGGAATCTGAATTGTATATGTTTTAGAACATCGTTGCTTTTTCAAATAATCACCCCCCATCCTGTGGTAATTTCCCAGATTCCTTTGCCAACTTCTTTTCTTGGGATTTTACCCTTCGCTCCAATTTTTTAATATCTTCCGAAGGCGGTAATTCCTCTGGTTTTATACCTCTCGTTCCAAGCATTTCGCGCACAGACAAATTATTCTGTACATGCTCAGTAGTAATTGCCCCTTCCCCCTGTAAATCTTTTTCTTCAACATTGTAATTTGTCATTTCTGTTGCAAGATTCTTTGCTGCAATTGTCAGCGTTGGTAAAAAATCAGCTAAAGGTCTTTTATCACTAACTCCTAATTTCTTCTTCATATCCTGCGTAGATTTTCCACCAAATAAAGCCTGGTCACCTCTTGATCTAATGCGACCAAAACCAGCATCATCTACACCGCGCTCATAGATATTTTGTGATAATCTTTTCTCCGATTCACGAAGTTTTCCTCTTGCCTCAGTCCTTTCAATATACGCAATTCTTTCTTCTATCAATTCCTGCTTTCTTGTCTGAACGGCAAAATAACTTTGTGCAAAGGCAATCTCCTCTTTTCTAGGATCACCATTCTGGGCTATGAGATAGCAAGCATATCTAGTAAGCATAATATCATCAACTTCTCTTTTAGCACCTTTGGGTAAATCTATCATTTTGCCGGCGCCGGCAAAATGATCCGACACTTCTATTCCAGCACTTTCACAAGATTCCTTCGCTCTTTCAATAGCTTCCTTAAAACGTCTCCATGTTGCATACCCCAAACACTCCATCAATTCCCTGGCATACCAAAATTCAACACTACCATCTTCCGTTGTATGCATAATATCATCAAAGTTCTTTTTCATAGTCATGATAGTTTTTTTATCCATTGTTCATACACTCCTTTTTCAAAATCACAAAATTAGCACCCTTAAAGTAGTCGAATTCGACCACTTTAATCTTCTTTCTTCTCTTGTCCCATCTGCTCCATCCGCACATAATACTCTAGCAAGCGCAGAAAGTACTTAGGAACACGCTTCTTGCCATGCTCCCAGTCACTTACCGTCATATATGGAATTTCAAAGTACTCACAGAACTGATGCCTATTCATGCTGGTACTTTCCCTTAGTTCAATTAAAATATCTTTTGCATCTTTATCATCATTTAAAATATAATCTGCCATATCTCTGCTCCTTTCACGCCAAGCGTCAATAATATATTATCACGCAATACGTGAATACTCAAGATTAAGTATATAATCCTGCTTGTCCCCGGACGTATTAATCCACTCATATATCAATGCTACTTTCTTCACGGTTCCACGTTCTATACTGTATCCATATTTCTCAATCATTCTTGCTATAAAATCACAACAGCGATTAAAATCTCCCTGCTGTTGTCTCATCATACTAATCATTATTTCCCTCCGTATTTTTCTAATCAATATTTCAAAAAGTCTGCTCACTTTGCTCGCACTGCTCCGCATGTATCAGGACGAGCACCATGAACAGGTATTTCTCCCATATCAGTCAAATGGTGTTTTGCCGATGACCGGGCTAAACTCCGATTTGCATACATTATGAAAACCTCTGCAATTGCCAATACATTTCGCATCATAGATAAGTCCATAGCTTGGAGCAAGAAGCTTGATATAAACTTCTCGAAGCTAACCCCTGAAGAGACTCGTGAGCTTACCCGCCTGATTAGCAAGGGCTCACGAAATCCCATGATAAAGCAGCCTTCAAAGGGACGCGGAAAAAAGAAATAGATATTTTTTCAATCTGTGATAACAATACCTTGAATAGGAACTGACATACTTTATCACATTTTTGCTATTTGTATGATAATGTTTGGGATAACCTGCTTGCGACACTGGTTATATTCATTTTTCTGTTCTTCACTTCTCGCAAGCAACGGATCCCCTGTGGATGAATTATCTGAAACAGCCAATAATGCTACTGCTGGTTTTTCCATCAAATCAGCCATTAAATAAAATGAGCTTGTCTCCATTTCAATGAGGCTAACGTCAAAACTTTTAATGAAATCCATATGTGAATATTCACAAAATATTGAATCAGTGCAAAAGACCGGTTCCTGCTTCAGGTCATATCCAAGCTTACCGGCTAGTTTTACTACTTTTTTCACAAACTCATTATCATTTGGAAACACTTTTCCATATGGTATATATTCTCTCAAATCCTTTAAGAGATAACCATTTGCAAGATTACCTGAAATACACCATAATGGTGTACATAAAGATCCTAACGGTATCTCCGGCACTAAAGCGCCAACCGCCCCAAAAAACCATCTTATCAAAATCAAGTACTGCACATAACGATACTGTATCTATCAAGCTGCTTGCTCCAGAGCTGATTTGTATCCAGCCCAACAGGTAATCATCCCCCACCACTTCATATCCAGAAATATAAGAATGTTCTGCAGTACATGTTATTTCTACATCGTAATCATTCATAATCTTTGCAGGAGTCCAGCCTGGAGCTACAACTAACACATCATAATGTTTATCTACGCTTAGTCCAAACTCATCAAAAACAGCTCCTGTGTAATTATCTGTAGACTTGTCTGCCTTGATTAGTTCTATCATTCTTTTTTTCATCACCACTCTCCTCGTATTACATTTCTTCAGGACATTGTATCCCCAATAGATCACATCCCTCAACAATAATATCTTTTGCCAGTCCCACCAAGTACAGTCGCGCTGTTTTAACATTTTCATTTTCTTCCTTTAGGATTTTGCATTCCTGATAAAACTTATTAAATGTAGTACACAAAGAAATGAGAAAACGCGCCATAACTGATGGCTCATATCGTGTCGCAGCAGCTTCTATTGCCTTTTCATAACCGCTAATTGCTTTAATAAGTTCATATGTAGAATCATCTGTAAGAGCCTTGTATTCTATGTTACTGTCAGTTATTTTCTTTCCATATTTGCGAAGTATGCTTCCAGCTCGGGCATATGTATATTGAACATAGGGTCCAGTGGTACCTTCAAAACTAAGTACATCATCCCAGGAAAAATCAATATTCTTTATTCGCTGATTGAAAAGATCATGGAAAATAACTGCTCCTATGCCAACTTTCTTAGATACATTATCCTTATCTTCAAGTGTAGGATTTTTTTCATTGATCAGCTCTTTTGCCCGGTTAATAGCTTCATTTAAGATGTCTTCAGCATAAATAATGTTTCCTGTACGTGTAGAAAGCTTCTCTCCTTCAAGGCTTACAAGTCCATAAGGAACATGTATAAGATTTTTATAATAATCATATCCCATGAGCTCGATGGCTTTAAAAACCTGTTTGAAGTGGAGTGACTGCTCAAGTCCTGTCACATACAAGCATTTATCAAAATCATATTTTTCCTTGCGGTATAATACAGCAGCTATATCGCGGGAGTGGTATATTGAACTCCCATCTTTCTTTGTTATCATGCATGGTGGCATGTCATATTCCGAAAGATCAATCACATTGGCTCCCTGACTTTCTACAAGCAGTCCTTTTTCTGTAAGAAGCTTACTAAGAGCCGGCACTTTTTCTCGATAGAAGCTTTCGCCTGTATATGAATCAAAATCTATACCAAGCATTTTATAGACACGCTCAAACTCTATCATGCTAATCTTTTTAAACCATTTCCAAATTGAAAGAGCTTCTTTATCTCCAGCTTCCATTTTTGCGAACCATCCGCGGGCTTCATCCATAAGCTCTGGATACGCCTCTTTTTCGCTGTTGAATTTAACATAGATATCCAGGAGCTCCTGGATTCCCTTTTCTTCGACAGCTTCTTTGCTGCTCCATTTTTTATATGCAACAATCAGCTTACCAAACTGAGTTCCCCAATCCCCAAGATGATTGATGCGCACTACTTTATAGCCTAGCTTATCGTATATTTTATATAGGGAATTGCCTATGACTGTTGTACGAAGATGCCCCACATGAAAGTTCTTGGCAATATTGGGTGATGAGTAATCTATGCAGACCGTTTTCCCCTCTCCTGTTTTCATTACACCATGATTATCCTGTTGCAAAGAAGTTAACACTTTCTTGACATACTCTGCGCGGTCAAAGAAAAGATTGCAATATCCTCCAACAGCATCAATCCGGTCTATACACAGGTCATCCTTATAGTCCTCTAGTTTTTCTTTGATTTCCAGGGCTATAGATGCCGGATTCTTATGCATGACCTTCGCAAATGCAAAGCATGGCAATGCCATATCTCCCATTGAGCTATCCGGTGGTGTCTCCAATAATTCTTTGATTTGCTCCCGCTCCATACCCCCTACTACTTCTGAAATAACTTTGCTAACATTTTCCTTCATTTCTGCATTCCTTTCTGAGTTTTGAATAAAAAAAGAACCGCAATAGATTTAGATTATCTGCTAAATCCTTTACGGTTCTGCTTAAAATATCTTATTAACAGCAACCGCACGAAAGCAAGACATACGTTCTTGCAACCATGCGGTGAATCTGCAATGATCACAAGAACTTATGTCTTCTCTGTCTGCGTCTTAAGCTGTTAAGTAATAAAATATTCATTTTCGTTTCCTCACTAAATAATGAACTCAATATACACTTTCGAAAAACACATGTCAATATATTTTCAGAAATCCTAGTTTTTCTTAAATCATCTTAAAATGCTTAAATCATCTTAAAATGCTTTAAAGCTTCTGTGATAGCTCTCTCTTTTTCTGGCGTAGTCTCTGGTTGCCTACTATCATCAGATTTAGGCTTATTATAGTTGTCGCGCTCTATAATACCATTCTTACGCTTAACTTGAGCAATATTTAAATTCGTTACATGAAAACCGTACTTCTCCTGCACCCATTCTGTTATCTTCTTATATGTGGCTTTAGCTTCAGCACTAGTTTCATCCAGTTCGTCCAAGTCCACTTTTACCCTAATCCTGTCATCAGGATTTTGTTGGGACAAAAGCATAACCGTCTCTATCGACCTTGTAAAAGGGAACATGTCCACTGGAATGGCCTTTTCAGCCTTAAATCCATTTTTCTTAAGTATTCCCAGATCCCTGGCAAGAGAGTCAGGGCTGCAGGAAATATACACAACCTTCTCAGGTGAAAGGATTTTAAGTGATTCAATGAATTCCGGCGTAGAGCCTGCTCTTGGAGGATCCATAAACACTACATCAACCTTATCTCCTGATGCTGCCATCTGCTGCATAAATACAGTGGCATCATTGTTATAAAAAGTAATATTATCTATATTGTTTATCTTGGCATTAAGGTTAGCATCCTTGACAGCATCTTTGTTGAGCTCAACACCAATAACTTCTTTAACATGAGGGCTTGCAATTATTCCAATTGTTCCAACACCGCAGTAACAGTCAAGTGCCACCTCATCACCTTTAAGTTCAGCCATTTCAATTGCTGTTTTATATAAAACTTCCTGCTGAACAGGGTTTACCTGGTAAAAAGACTTAGGACTTATCTTAAACTTCATTCCACAGCAGATATCATAGATAAATCCAGGACCATACATTGGCTTTTCCTTATCACCAAGGATCATGCTGGTCTGCTTATCATTTACATTAAGAACAATTGTTGTAATCTCAGGATGAGCCTTTATGAGAGCTTTTACAAAGTTATTCTTGGAAGGAAAAATAGGAGAAACCGTAACCAGAACAACCATGATCTCACCGGTATTCTTACCAATTCTTATAAGCACATGTCGAAGAAGTCCAAATCCGTTATCCTCATCGTATGTCTTGATCTTAAAAGATTTAAGCATTCCACGGATAGTTGCTATGATAGCGTCTGCCTTCTGATCTTCCAAAAGACATGAATCAATAGGCACTACCTCATGAGTTCCCTCTCTATATATTCCTGAAAGTGGATTACCCTTTTTGTCATGAGTAAAAACAGCATGAACCTTGCATCTGTAATGCTCAGGTTCTTCCATTCCAACAAAAGAAGCAACTTTAGTATATGGCTCAAGAAGTTCCTTAACATGAGCATGTTTCTGTCTCAGCTGCTTATCATATGGAGTGTCGATCATCTGACAGGCACCGCACTTCTTAAAATACGGGCAACGACTTGCAGCCTGCGCTGTATCATTTCGTCTGGTATCAGTTTTTTTATTAAGACTTTTTCCTTTTGCCGATGATTTTTCTCTGAACTCATTATTTTTCTTGAAAGCGGGCTTTTTTCTATTTGCAGCCTCTTTTCCCAGTAATGATTTTTTATTACTTCCACTATATTTCTTCTCAGCCATAATCTCTCCTACTTTTTAAGCAAAAGAAAAGGGGATTACTCAATCCCCTTTTCAACTATCTCACTCTTCATAATCATCCTGACTGGTCTCAAACTTCAGTTCAGGCATTTCAAGGCCATCGCCCTCTTTAGCAACTGAATCGCTTCTCTTGCGGATACGTTCAGTGTTTTTCTCCTCGCCATAGTCCTTGAATTTAATTCCTTCTATTCCCTGGGCAAGAGCCTTAGCACGAGCTATCTCCCCTCTGTTTATCTTAAAAGTGCAGACAATCTTGCTACCGTTTCTATCGAAAAGCCTCTGTAAAAATGATTTATCCTGCCACTCAATGAAATAAGAAATCCTGTGGGCAAGAAATCTTTCTTCAAGCTGTTTTTTGCTCTCTATGCTATAAACTCTGCAAAATGGTATCTCATTATTAAAAACCTGATTATTCTGGATTATTGATGACATAACAACCTCACATTATATGTTTTTTTAACAGAAATTTCCTGTTCCAAATATAGATTATAGCGTAGTAAGCAATATCTTTCAAACCAATTATGCAACTACATTATTTTGACCAAAGATTGCATTTTTTCTTGGTTCAAGAACAAAGAGAAGAATCATTCCCAAAACATAGCAAGAAATTATTTCTCCGGCACCAACTGTAAGGGTAAAGAAAAGAAGTGTTCCAGGAGCTTCATAAACGTGCATAAGAACCTGTGGTACAATGATCATATTAGCAACAATTGGTGGAATAGGACAAAGCCACTTAGCAACAGGGTTCTTAACCTTTTTGGAAATCAAATATGTGAGAATAGCACCAATCAATGTCGCAAGTGATCCAAATACTGTATCCAGGAACATGCATCCTGTAAGAGTGTTACTAAGAATGCATCCAAGGAAAAGACCAGGGATTGCTGCCGGTGTAAAATAAGGCAAAATCGTAAGTGCCTCTGAGAAACGCACCTGAACAGCCTGATTAGCAAGTCCAAGAGCATTTGCAAGTAATGTCAAAACGACATAAAGTGCTGCTACTACTGCAGCCTGAGTGATAAATAATACCTTTGTGTTACGCATAAATTTTCTCCTTTAGTTTTGTTTTGTGTCAGGAAGGTCTCGAACTGACATTTTTTAGTGCAACGTATGCTATAATAGCATTAGTTTTTGCTATTGTCCACCACTATTTTACGAGGTTTTTTATGAAAAGAAACTACAAATTTATCATAAGTTATGATGGAACACGATTCTATGGTTGGGAAAAACAGCCTGGTAAAGAAATGACTATACAGGGGAAGCTCGAAACTGTATTATCCAAGATGACAAACGCACCTGCTGATTCTCCTGTTAGCGTAATAGGCGCAGGAAGGACCGATGCCGGAGTCCATGCAAGAGCTACTGTAGCCAATGCTATTCTCGATACTGACATGACTGAAGAAGAAATCCAGGTCTATATGAACACATATCTTCCCGAGGATATAAGCGTCAACGAAGTAAGAATCTGCTCTGACAGATTCCATGCCAGATACAACGCCCTCGGAAAAACTTACCGATACACCGTATGGTATGGCATATCAAAGCCTGTTTTTGACAGGAAGTATGTGACTGTCTTAAACCAAAAGCCTGACGTCAGCAAAATGCGCGCAGCAGCTCAGTATCTCATCGGTACACATGATTACAAGAGTTTTTGCGGCAATAAGAAAATGAAAAAATCTACCGTTCGCTGTGTAGACACCATAAACATCGAAGAAAGTGGCAATTACATCCGCATATATTTCCACGGAAACGGCTTTCTCCAGAACATGGTACGTATCCTAACAGGAACTCTTTTAGAAGTTGGCTACGGCAATATCCCTGTTGACTCCGTAAAAGAGATCCTTGAAGCCTGCGATCGTCAAAAAGCCGGTCCCACTGCACCACCTCAGGGACTTTGCATGATGAAGGTAGATTATTAAGACAGAGGTAAGACACAACAAAAATTAGGCGTGTGAAAAAATTATTTTTTCACACGCCTTCTATTATCAAATATTTATCTTTGCAAGAACATTGGACTTTTCAGCGATTACTTCTCTAACTGCTACATTTATCTTTCCTGTAGCCATTCTCTTTATATATATTACAAGCTTTCCATCCACAGTCTTTCTGTAATTGGCTGTATATGGTGTAAGATCTGAAAGATCGCCGTTGTCGATTCCAGCAAGCTCTCCTGCTCCTGTAACCTGTACAAGAATATCTTTCTCAGGAAGATTTTCAGGAACCTTCACTATAACCTGATAAATATAGCCAATCTCTTTATGGTTCTCAATAAACTCTGACTTAAGGTTCATATCGCAGCAAAGTTCAGGCTTCCATAGTTCTACTGTAACTTCATCAGATTTCTTTTGTGTAAGGCCAACGCCTCCCCAAAGCTTACTTCTTTCAAAAAACTCTTCCTTGGCAAAACCTGCTGTAGTGATAAATCCGGCAGATGAACCTCTAACCGGCCATCCTTGCGCCTCGCCCAAATAGTCTATTCCTGTCCAAAGGAACTGACCACAAACATAATCGTTATCCTTAACTACCTTCCAGGCTTCATGGCTGTGTCCATTTTCACTACCAAGGAATGTCTTTTTAGGAAATCTCTTATGATCCTGTTCATATAAATGTTCTTTGTAGTTATATCCAACCACATCAAGTTCATCAATAAATCCAATTCTGGTTGAAAGCTCAGGAAATGCTGCTGCAACAGTCACCGGCCTCGTAGAATCCTCGCCTTTAACAATGGCCACCAGCTCCTTGGCAATCACAGCAAGCCTCTCCATGTTAGGCTTATTTACATCGTACTGTCGCTCTGCTGCCGGTTTGTTGTTATCATTGTTTCCGGTCATCTCCGAGAACATCGGATGGCAATATGGATCATTTGGATAATCAATCTCATTGCCAATACTGTAAAGTATTACAGAAGGGTGATTACGATCTCTCCTTATCATGGTGCGAAGGTCAATCTCATGCCACATTGGGAAATCTTCATAATACCCCTGATGCTTTGGCGGATAAACATTATGACCTGTAGACCATTTATTCTTGGGATTTTCCCACTCATCAAAGGCCTCGTCCATCATCATAAAACCAATCTCATCACACAGATCATACAGCTCAGGCATATGAGGATTGTGACTGCACCTGATAGCATTACACCCCGACTTCTTAAGGAGTTCAAGACGTCTTCTCCAGACTTCTTTTTTCATGGCAGCTCCGAGACATCCGCCGTCATGATGAACACAGACGCCTTTGAATTTCATACTTTTTCCATTAAGCGCAAATCCCTTATTGGGATCAAAAGAAAATGTTCTTATTCCCACTTTTCTGGTATCTACCAGATAGCTTTTTCCGTCAACCGAAAGCCTTGTCTCCAGGGTATAAAGATATGGTGAATCTGGTGCCCAGAGTTTCGGACTTTTAAAAGAGCCGGATAAATCTAGCACCTCAGTTTTTCCTTCTGACGCAGAAAGCTCTCCCTGCATTACAAGAGCTATCTTTCCATCATTATCAAGAAGAGTGCTTTGTGAAATGATCTTGGTCTTCTTTTTCTTACCAATACCGGGTACTCCACAGTATATCTCGTTTCTTACAGAAACTTTGGCTATTGCTTTCTTTCCATCCTTTTCAACGCTGTCACACTTAAAGAAAACACCGTTAACAACAGGAGCTACCTGCTCTGATACCATCAGGGTAACCTTACGTGTTATACCGCTTCCTGTAAACCATCTGGAATCAGCGATATCCGTATGGACAACCTTGACGCTGATCTGGGTCAATTCCTCACCAAAGCTTGCCTGCCCTGAAATATCATAAGCAATCTCAGAGTATCCATATGGTCTTTTGCCCATAAAGTAACTGTTGACCCATACGTAACTATTTTTATATATGCCATCGAATATAAGAGTAATCTTTTTACCTCTGTATTCCTCAGGAATACGAATACTTATCCTATACCAGGCTATTCCACCACGAAGATATCCTGTTCCACTTGAATAATCCTTGGAAAATGGTGAAGTTACAGAAAAATCGTGAGGAACAGTTACGTCCTCCCAGCTACTGTCATCGTATCCTTTATACCACGCATCTTCACACTCCCCGTAGTGAAATTTCCAATTATTTGTTAGAGTTAATAGTTTAGTATCCATAATTCCTCGCTGGAATATTAAAGGAGAGGCTCATCCTTTAATTCTATAGTATCTGTATGCTTGCCATCTGTCTCAAAGACAATGATCTCGTTTTCGCCGTCTTTAAGCAGTGGTGCAGGGATATATAATCTCTTCTGCGGTCCAATCTCCCAGAACCTTCCAAGATTAAATCCATTTAAGAATATAACACCTTTTCCCCATCCTTCAAAGTCTAAAAATGTATCAGCTTTATCTTTTACGTCAAAAGTAAATCTGTAAAAAGCCGGTGTTCCTTCTTTGTATTCCTTATTAAAATCGATTTTTTCAATATTATCAAGAGGTAGTGTGTAAATATCCCAATCATTGTGGATATGTCCGTTGATCTGAACACATCTGCCTATGCCCTTGCGCTGAGTCTCCATACGAGGTCCGAAGTTTACTCGTCCCATATTCTCAACAAGGACATCGAATTTCTCATTAAGTCCTGTAAGAGTTCCGGTAGAAAGACCTGCTTCTCCAATTGCAGCAGCTGCTGTTTCAGGAGTCAAACCTCTCTCCATCATGAATTTACCGGCAAGCATCTGTGCAGGCTGACTGCATGCAAGGAACTTCTCCATAGGAATGCTATGTTCTTCATCAAGTTCGTGGTCATAGAGCGTGATAAGAGGATTCTCATCCACAAAAACATTGGCCCTGTCTGCTGTTTCCCACAATTTAAGCTTGGCAATTCCTGCTTCTGAGTGAAGTCTTGATCTGTAAAGGATGTAACCGTAGCTCTGGTCAAGTTCCTCCATATTTACAGTGTATGGAAGATGTACAGGTGTGCTAAGATCATCAACTACAGAGAAAAGACTTACCTTTTCCTTACACTCAAGCGTTCCGTAAGCTTTTCTCTTAATATCCATAGAAAACTCAACTTCAGGAACATCAACGTACTTTGAAATAACTTCTTTGTACTTTCTGTATTTCTCTGTGATCTGACCATCCTCTGTAAGGATTCCGTCATAATCATAGCTAGTAACATCAGGTGTGAGTTCGTTGTAATAATTAGAGCCATTCATGAATCCAAAGTTTGTGCCGCCCTCAAACATATAGATGCTGACATTTCCAAGCTCAAGCATCTTATCGAGGTCCTCTGTACTCTGAACAAGGTTCCCCTTCATATGGCCGCCATTGCCCCAGTGATCAAACCAGCCAACCCAGAACTCGGCGCACATAAGTGGTCCGCCATTCGCATAGTCTTTTATAACATCAAACCTCTCTTCTGTCTTGGAGCCGAAGTTGCCTGTGGGGTGAGCTCCCTCAGCATAGCCACCGCGGTAACTCTCATGGTATGGTCCGTCAGATGTGATAAGTGGCACTGTAACGCCATATTTTTTCATAAGATCAGACATGAACTTCATGTACTCATGATCATTTGCATAATATCCATATTCATTCTCAATCTGCATGAGAATAATATTTCCGCCATTATCAATCTGGTACTTAGTGATCTTTGGTAAAAGAACTTTATAATAATCTTCTACAGCATCGAGGAATGGCTTGTAGCTTACTCTAAGGCGCATATTTCTGTCTTTTAACAGCCAAGCCGGAAGACCGCCAAATTCCCACTCTGCGCAGATATATGGTGAAGGTCTTATTATAATATAAAGCCCAAGCTCTGTGGCAGTCTGGATAAATTTTTCTACATCACAGAAGCCTTCAAAATTGAACTGGCCTTTTTTAGGTTCTGTGAGGTTCCATGGAATATATGTTTCAACTGTATTGCAGCCAAGAGCCTTTAATTTTTCAAGTCTGTCTCTCCAATATTCAGGAACAGTTCTGAAATAGTGAAAAGAACCGGATATAACCTTAAATGGTTCTCCGTTAAGAATAAACGTATCTTTGATCTCAAATTTTCCCATAATATAATCTCCTATAAAGCTTGTTTTTATCCTTATATATCCACATCTTTATCTAAAATATAAATATATAAAAACAAAACCAATGAAAGCAGAGCGTTTATTATATCATAAAAAGCATTTATTTAAAGCAAAAAGGGAATACTGTCTAATTAACAGTATTCCCTTGTAAATTGCTTATAGGATGTTCTTAGCTTAACAAGTTATTACTTGTAAAGAGCATCGAACTGAGCCTGAAGCTCTGCTGTAACGTCATCAACACCTGCTGTCTTAAGAGCTGCCTGCATCTCAGCTACGATATCCTCAGCACTTCCGTTGTAAAGGCCGAAGGAAATCTGCTTCATGTAGTTTGTATACTGCTCGTTACAGTTATCAATCTTACCCTGGATGCTGTCTACTTCAGGAACGAACTGACCATATGGATAGTCAATCTTGATCTTGTCATATTCAGCATAGAGCTTATCAATAGCATCCCAGTTTCTTGTAGCGTCCTTGATCTCAAGGTCGTCGTTTCTGCCCCACCAGTAGTTTGTCATACCGTTAATGTTCTCTGTCTCAGAGTTGTATGAAGCTGGTGTTGTACGAAGTCCGTTAGAATCAAGTTCCCATGACTTTCCTTCAATACCATAGCAGAAGAGCTTGTAGCACTCAGGATCGTTTCTAAGAAGGTCATAAACCATAAGAGCACGCTCTGGGTTTGCACTTCCTGCAGAAACAGCCATAGCACCGTGTGTAATTGAAAGAGCTACAACGTTCTGAGTCTCTTCGCCCCAATAGAAGAATCCTACTTCAGCTTCCGGATCATCCTGGAAAATTGTGTTTGCAGGAGTAGCTGAGCAAAGATCTGTCCATGTCTGTGTGTGGTGCTGTTCTACAGCAACATCGCCTACACGGAACTCATCACGGTTACTTCCTGATGTGTTGTTAAGTACGTCTGTTGGCCATATACCTGCTTCAGCCCATTCCTTCATGAGCTTAGCATACTCAACAAGTGACTCTGTCTCTGTCATAGCAGGAACAGTAATTGTATAAAGGTCATCCTTTGTACCGCCCCAAAGAGCACCTGAGCAGATACCATCAATTGGTACGAAGTTTGTATGAGATGCGATCCAACCGTTAGCCATCTGTGAATACTGTGTTCCGTCTGAATCCCAAACATACTTAAGATCTGTCTTGTTCTCTTTGCACCACTTAACATATGTTGTCATATCTTCCCAGCTATGAACGCCATTTGCAAGTCCAGCTTCCTTAGCCCAGTCAAGACGATAGATCCAGCCGTGGTTTGTCCACTGTGCATAATTGTCTTCAGGGATAAGATAGATCTCACCATTGTATTTGCAAAGATCCCAGTGATCTGCAGGAACGCTTGCCCATGTCTGAGGTGCATATGTCTTAAGCATATCCTCTGAGAGCTCAAGGAAAGCACCATTCTTAGCATTTGGCCAAGCATCAAGCCAGTCAGATGCTGTACCTACAAGGTCTACACTTCCATCCATACGAGCAAGTGTAAGGTTGTAGTTTGAAAGGTAATCTGTCCAAGGAATATAGTAAATCTGAAGTTCTGCATTAACCTTTTCTGTAAGGATAGCATTGAGCTTATCAAGCATCTCGTTAAGGTTAGCTTCCTTCTCACTTCCTGCCTCTGGCGGATCACCAGTTGTCATATAATTGATTACAACGTGTTCAGATGTGTCGATTGCAGCAGCGTCTGCGCTTGCAGATGAATCTGTGCTCTCTGTGCTTGTTGTTGACTCTGTCTGTGCAGCAGTTGTGTCACTACCAGTTGTTGTGCTCTCTGCCGTAGATGAGCCACAAGCAGCAATTCCCATTACCATGCTTACGCTAAGTAATGTTGCTAATAACTTTTTCTTCATTTCTTTCCTCCTTCTTGATGATAAGAAAATATGTATCTGAATCTGCATAACAGATTTCATTTGAATTAAAATAAGGAACTTAAGCTCTCGCTTCGCTCAGCCTTTAACAGCACCAACCGTAATGCCACCGATGAAGTATTTCTGGACGAATGGGTAAAGAAGTACGATAGGTCCTGTTGCAAGTACTGCGTTAGCCATCTTTACGCTCTGCTCAGGAATATCTGTAAGTGTTACATACTGTCCTGCAACTGAGTTACGGAGCGCATCAAGCTTATTGACGATCTCATAAAGTGTGTACTGAAGAGGCTTAACTGTTACCTTGGCTGTAAGGAAAAGAGATGACTGATACCACTCATTCCAATAACCAAGTGCAAGGAAAAGACCTATTGTTGCAAGTGCAGGCTTGATCATAGGAAGGATAAGATAAACAAATACTGTCATATCTCCTGCACCATCTATTTTTCCTGACTCTGTGATCTCATGCGGAATCTGCTTGATGAAGTTCTTCATAAGAATGATGAGCCATGGCGACATCATAAGTGGAAGCAAAACTGCAAGGTAGCTGTCAAGGAGCTTATATGTCTGTGTCATAAGCAGATAGTAAGGTGCAAGTCCTGCACTGAAAAGACTTGTAAAGTAAATATAGAAAGAGATTGCATTTCTAAGCGGGAAGTCTTTTCTCTGAAGGGCGTAGCCTGTCATCGCAATGATCAAAAGTCCGCAAACTGTTCCAATAAGTGTCATCATGATCGTAAGGCCATATGACTTCCAGATATTACCGCTTCCAATAACCATCTCATAAGCTTTCAGGGTAAAATCTCTTGGAATGAGCTGAACTCCGTGAGTTCTAATATATGATTCACTTGTAAAAGAAGTTCCGATGATAATGAGGAATGGGAATACGCAGGCAATTGCATAAAGAGTAACAAGTACATATCCAAGGCCTCTTACAACGTAATCCGATTTTCCAAGTTTAATCTTGGAGTTTCCTACTTCAAACTCCATATCTTTACTTTTTGCCATTTTTCAATTTCTCCTTTTTTTAGAATAAAGAGTAGTCAGGATCTATCTTCTTAACCGCAAAGTTAGCAAGCATAACGATAACAAAGCCAACTATTGACTGGTAGAAACCAACCGCTGAAGCAGTTGAGAAATTGAAATCTGACATTGTAGCTCTATAAACGAAAGTCTCGATAATATCTGTTGTCTCATAAAGAACTGAGTTAGAACCTATAATGTTCCAGAACAGTCCGAAGTTACCTCTAACGATTCCACCAAGTGCAAACAAGAGAAGAATAACAATTGTAGGACGAAGTGATGGAAGGATAATGTATCTGATACGCTGGAAAGCATTGGCACCATCAACCTTTGAAGCCTCGATTATCTCAGCATCAATACCACAGATAGCTGCAAAGTAAACAACTGAGTTGTAACCTGTCTGCTGCCACAAGTGGATCAGAACAATGAGCCATGGCCAAACAGTCGGATCTGAATACGGCTGCCATTTTGCCTTACCAAGTGCAGTAAGGATTTCGTTAACAAATCCTGTATCGTAGTTCAAAAGAGAATAAACTAAAAGACCTACCAAAACCTGGGAAATAAAGTAAGGTAAAAACATAAGTGTCTGCGATACCTTCTTAAACATCTTGGCTCTGATCTCATTAAGCAGGATAGCTATGAGAACCGCTACCAGGTTACCAAGAATAATAAATGCCAGGTTATAAAGAACTGTGTTTCTTGTCAGGGAAAAGAGCTTTCCTGATTCTGCAAGGAATTCAAAATTCTGAAGTCCTACAAACTTACTTCCAAAAATGCCTTTTCTATAGTTGTACTTTACAAAAGCAACCCAAATACCAGGCATAGGCATGTAGCTGAACATAAAGAAGAATACTACAGCCGGTAAACACATAAGTTCAAGAACTCTGTATCTCCATAGTGTCTCTAAAAGACTACGTTTTCTGACTCCTGTAGAAGTTGTCTTGTTTCTTTTTATCATAATATCCTCCTACTAATACTCTTTCAGTTGCATTTATTCACGGCACAGTCCCCATATTGTGCATTATTACCTTGTGCAACCGATTTCATATTATTATTTAAACACATTTGACATATTATTTCAACGCGATTTTTGAAACCGATTGCATTTTTGGCGATATGCAACAAAAAAAACGGAGTTATTATGTCAACTCCGCTTCTTTTTTGTTCAAATTGCCAAATCACGTATGATTTTTGTATATTATTTCACAAATCCTAATATCATTCATACACCATTTTCTAGTTTCCCTGAACTCTCTCTGATCACAAGTTTAGGGGTTATCATTTGCATCATTTCAACATTTTTCCCTTCAGCTGCAGATACTGCTGTTTCAATGAGAACTCTACCATATCCTTCATAGTCATAATCGATACTGGTAAGCTTTGGAATTGTAAGCTCAGCAATATAAGTGTTATCAAAGCTCACAAGGGATATATCTTCCGGAATTCTGAGTCCATGCTCTTTGATTGCCCTTACTGCTCCACTGGCAGCAAAGTCGTTTATTGCTATAATCGCCGTCGGCCTCTCTTCAAGATCCAGTACTTTGCTTGTACATTCATATCCTGATTCCGGATCATATGTGCCGTTTACCACATACTCTCCTCGTTCTTTAATGCCTTTTTTCCTTAAGTTTTCCTGATACTTCTGATACTTATTATATGTTGACGCAACTTTCATCTCGCCGCCAACAAGAGCAATTTTTTCGTGTCCAAGTGCAAAGAGATGCTCCATAAGTATATCCATAGCATTTGATTCATCAATGACCACGCTGTGGACAGGCGCTTTATCAAGCTTTCCGGTGACGATTACCGGAGTCTTTTCACAGATTCCTCTCACCTTCTCAGCATAGGAATCATCCGTTATAAGATCATCTACTCTTCCACCCATCTGTATGATAGCATCAACCCTCTGCTGCATCATAATATCAAGCTGAGCTCTTTCTCTTTCATTCTCTCCAAGGCTGTTAGAGAGAACTACGCTGTACCCGGCCTTTTCGGCAGCAAGTTCGCAGGCCACAAAAAGAGCTGAATAATAAGGATTTCGCACATCAGCAGCTATTATACCTATATTCTTAGTAGCTGTGTCTGACAATCCCTTTGCCAAGGCATTGGGCTTAAAATTATACTTTTCAATTATCTTTTGGATTCGTTCTTTCTTTTCCTTGCGGACAGATGCGCTTCCATTGAGCACACGAGAAACAGTGGACGCAGACACTCCTGCCTCCTCTGCAATATCATAGATTGTTATGGTTTTTGCGGTATTCAGCCTTTCTTTTTCCATAAGAAACTCCGTCTTGGGGACTGTCTGAAACCGATTTCAAATTTAATATTACGAAATATGCTTTTTATTGTCAATATGGTAAATAAAAAAAAGATTCCTGCCAGTACCATAACAGGTCTGACAGGAGTCCTTTAATCTCTGAGGTTATTTAGCAAGCTTACCATTGATAAGTGACTTATACTGTTTCTTTAATCTTTTTCGTTACTGTTGGAATCCCATATAAACTCCCGGGATATCATCCTCTGTCAGATGAAATCTTTCATGATTTTCATCTGCTTCTGCCGTTTCCATCTTAACAACGTTTACATATCCGTCGTTAATCATGTCTACCATATACTTCACAATTGATGGATCAAACTGGGTTCCTGATCCCTTTTGGATTTCCTCAATGATCTCATCCTTATTTAAGTGCCTTCTGTACACACGATTACTTGACATGGCATCATATGAATCAGCCACCCCCACTATCCTTGCATAAAGTGGTATTATATCCCCCTTTAATCCATCAGGATAGCCTGTTCCATCATATCTCTCATGATGATAAAGAGCCGTCTCTCTTACTCCACGAAGAGAGGAAAGCTGAAGCAGCATTTTTCCACCTGCAACGGTATGGTTTTGTATTAGCTTACGCTCTTCATCAGTAAGTTTACCCGGCTTGTTCAAAACTGCATCCGGTACACTTATTTTTCCGGCATCATGAAGAAGCCCCGCATAATAAATATTCTGAATTTCATCCTCTGAAAGCCCCATTCTCTTGGCAATCTCCGCTGCATACATGGCAACTCGCCTTGAGTGGCCTCGTGTATATGGGTCTTTTGCATCAATGAAATTAATGAATGTGTTCATCGACTGAAGAATGATTTTTACATCGTTACGCTGTCTTTCTTTGTAGTTCCTTACATTAACTCTTGTAACCAAAAGACCTACAAACACAATAAAACATACCATCAAAAGGATCATAATGACTTTTTTACCGATATCAGTCAATTCTGATGAAATCTTATATCCCTTAATGCCTATTTCCGTTGGAGTAAATACTTCTTTGGAATTAACTATTATTCCAAATGCAATATTCTCCCCGGAATATATTACGTTATTGTAATATGTCGGTCTTAAAACAACGCATTCTCTTTCAGCATCAAAAACAGCTTCTGCGCCCCAATAGTTTTCAAGAGTTGCATCAGATGGAAGCTCAATTTTAACAACCCAATTAGAAAGATTGCTCTTCCCAGTGTTGTAAATCTCAAAATCAAATTGTGAAGAATAGCCGCTTACACTTTTCCACGTAGCAGCTCTGCTCACACTAGAATAAAACTCATCTGAAAGTCTTGCCCCTGTAAGGCTAACAGTCTCATCATATGAAGAAGAGACATAATTTCTCGCCACTATTTCAAGCGTATAATAAGCCACCACCAAAATAACAAACAGCGACAAAAAAACAATCACCAGTTTTGTTGTTTTACTTAACTTCATTCCCCATCACCTTCTATTATCAGCCAAATGGTGTTGCCTTTTTTGAATATACATTAGTTCGTCAATTGCTATTTGAAACTGCTTGACTGACATGGAATTGGCCGGATTATATATCATACTTCCCATACTTATCTCAAGCTTGTATGGTTTATCACTTTTATAATTCCAAAGTTCCATCTCATCATCAATCAGTTCAATCCTCTCCTCCAACTCATCCTGAGATGAAATATTACTTATCACGCAAAATTCATCTCCACCAAACCTCCCAATGGCAGCGTCGTCAGAAAATACTTTATAAAGAATAGCTGAAACAATTTTCAGAGCATAATCACCCTCATTATGGCCATATGTATCGTTAATTTCTTTAAACCTATCCAAATCCATCATTATAGCAGAAAATTGATGTCCTGTGGATAAAGAATTCTTAATTCTATTCTCCATAGCAATATCAATTCCTCTTCTATTAAGTGCACCTGTAAGGTAATCAACATCAAGATTCTTGGTCTGCAGATAGAAAAAGACTATGAGAATACCTATAGTTATTGAGGCATAAGTCATATTCATATCTGTAAAGAATATCTGCAGGAAAGCTCCAAACAAGGCGATCAAAGGGAGTGCTAAAATCGGCTTAACATAGCCTGTATAAATGGCATTATAGTTTATAAGCACATACACAGATACCAGAACACAGAGAAGCAAAACAAAGGCACCTCGAACCAGGAAGAATGGTCCTCGTAAATATTTCAGGCCATCAAAATAATAGAACCAGTCAAGGTTAAAGAGTACCGAAACTGTAACCAAAACAAAATTCAGCCCCATAAATATCCTGTAAACCAATGTAACTTCTTTTTGAAACTTCGCCTTTGATTCATCCAGCCAACAGTTAATGTATAGTATGGCAAAAAGATAATCAGCAGGATCAAGAGCATAGATAATATAATACCCTATCTTCATTCCTATCGCATAACTTTCCGGATACAATTCACCAACATGGCCAATAGTTTCAGCAATAACAAGAATAAACGTCATGACAACCAGTTGAACGAATCGTTCAGCTGATTTCGTATTAATAGTCTTGCCTTGAAAAATCAGAACAAGAATCAAAAGTAACGCTGTATAAAAATTTAAAATTATCCAACCTGAAATAACCAATAAAATGCCCCTTTTGCTTAACCTATTGCCAATGTTACGCTCCAATTATACTAAATAGGGTCCAAAACTTTGTGATAATTTATAGAATTTTTATGTTTTTTGCAATTTTATTTCAAATAAAAAAACCTACCCGGGAAAAGATGTTTCTTTTCCCGGGTAGGCCTTAATAATCAATGATTATCTCTGGATACGACCTGAGCCGTCTCCACCAGCAAGCTTGTTAACTTCGTCAACAGTTACAAGGTTGAAGTCACCTTCGATTGTGTGCTTAAGAGCTGAAGCAGCTACAGCAAACTCGATTGTTGCCTGAGGATCAAACTCATTTACGCAGCTGTAGATAAGTCCGCCGCCGAATGAATCTCCACCACCAACACGGTCAACAATACGAAGAGCATATTTCTTTGAGAAATAAGCCTGTCCATCTGTGTAAAGCATTGCGCTCCAGTTGTTATCATTAGCTGAAATTGACTCACGAAGTGTGATTGCAACTTTCTTGAATCCAAATCTTTCTGTGAGCTTCTGAGCAACTTCGATGTAACCTTCTCTGTTAAGCTTACCTGTTGTAACGTCTGTAGAAGAAGCAGCAATTCCGAATACATCAGCAGCATCCTCTTCGTTAGCGATACAAACGTCAACATACTTGCAGATCTCGCCCATAACCTTTCCGGCTTTTTCCTTGCTCCAAAGCTTTCCTCTGTAGTTAAGGTCACATGAAACTGTAAGTCCATGCTCTTTAGCCTTCTTAGCAGCCTCAAGAGTGATCTCAGCAAGTGAATCACTTACGGCTGGAGTAATTCCTGTGAAGTGGAACCACTCAGCACCTTCGAAGATCTCATCCCAGTTGAAGTCTGCAGGAACAGCCTCAGCGATTGCTGAATGTGCTCTATCATAGATGCACTTTGAGCCTCTTTGTGAAGCACCTTTCTCGTTGTAGTAGATACCTACTCTGTCGCCACCTCTTGTGATCTTAGATGTATCTACGCCATATTTTCTAAGTGAGTTAACTGCAGCCTGTCCAATTTCGTGCTTAGGAAGCTTTGTAACGTAAACTGAATCAAGTCCGTAGTTTGCAAGAGAAACAGAAACGTTTGCCTCTCCGCCACCGAATGTAGCCTCAAGATGATCAACCTGAACGAATCTTAAATAGTTATCAGGCTGAAGACGAAGCATGATCTCACCAAATGTAACAACTTTCTTTGACATAATAATTAATTCCTTTCATTACTGCACTAAAGTGTAGATTAGATATATGTGTTAAATGTTTTAATAGATAAATCAGTCATTCTTTCCAAGATGAACAGCGAATCCACCGAAATCATCAGCAAGATAAGCAACTTTAAGATGATTGTCTGCATCATATGAGAATGAAGACTCATCAAATTTAACACCCTGCTTAGAGAGATGATATACTGCTCTGTCAATGTTATTGCATCCGATAGCAATGTGTCCACATGTTCCACGGCCCTTAGACTTCATAACTTCTACAGCTGATCCAGCAAATACAGAAGAATTGCCAACTTTCTTTGTAAGACCAAAGAGAGCATCAAACTTATCTGCAACAGCCTCAGCAGCCTCAGCGCTATCCTGGTTGATTCCGATGTGCTTAAGCTTAAAGCCGAGCATAGCATTTACAGCTTCTCTTGTCATAGCTTCGATCTCATCAAACTTACCTGCAGAAATGAGGTCCTTCTTAACCATCCAGCTACCACCGCAGCAGAATACTTTGTTGAAGCTGAGGTAATCGTTAAGGTTGTTCTTATTTACTCCACCGGTAGGCATGAAGTGCATCTTTGTGTAAGGTGCTGCCATAGCTTTGATCTTTGCAATTCCACCGTTCTGCTCAGCAGGGAAGAACTTAACACAATCAAGACCAAGTTCGATAGCCTGCTCAACTTCGCCAGGTGTTGCTGTTCCGGGAACAACAGGTACTCCGATTGACTGAATGTACTCAATGTTTGATCTGTTAAATCCAGGGCTTACAATAAACTTAGCTCCTGCAGCCTTTGCTCTGTCAGCCTGCTCAGCATTAAGTACTGTGCCTGCACCAACGATCATCTCAGGGAATTTCTGAGAGATGATCCTGATAGCTTCCTCAGCAGCTGCTGTACGGAATGTAACCTCAGCAGCAGGAAGTCCTCCCTTTATAAGAGCTTCTGCAAGAGGCTCAGCATCCTTTGCATCGTCGATAGCGATTACTGGTACAATACCAATTCTGTAAAGTTCTTCACAAATCTTATCCATTTTATTGCCTTTCTATAATAAAAAAATATTGTTAACTTGATTAAAATGCGATTACTTCGCTTCGCTCTCGCAATCGCTATCGGCAATTCGGAAATCGATATGCTCATTCATTCGCATATCTTTTTCACTCATTGCCTAGCATGTCTCAAAATCAATCATGTAATTACGTGCCAGCACGACTACATGATTGATCTTAATCCATTTTTAATCAACATCCTGGAACTTTGAAGGATCGAGGTTACTTGGATCCTGTCCGATGTAAGCTGAAATACCACCATCAATATATACAACCTGACCGTTGATGAAATCAGAAGCAGGTGATGCAAGGAATACAGCAAGTCCCATAAGGTCTTCTGTCTTGCCCCATCTCTGAGCAGGTGTCTTTGAACGGATGAATCTGTCAAATGGATGCATTGATCCATCAGGCTGTTTCTCACGAAGAGGTGCTGTCTGAGGAGTTGCAATATATCCGGGTCCAATAGCGTTACACTGGATATTGAACTGACCATACTCTGAGCAGATGTTTCTTGTGAGCATCTTAAGTCCGCCCTTAGCTGCTGCATAAGCAGATACTGTCTCACGACCAAACTCTGACATCATTGAACAAGCGTTGATAATCTTACCGCTTCCCTTCTTGATCATTGCAGGAAGAACAGCCTTTGAGCAGATGAAAGGACCTGTAAGGTCAACATCAATAACCTGCTGCCACTGATCAACTGTCATATCGATCATAGGAATTCTCTTAATGATACCTGCGTTATTTACAAGGATATCGATTGTTCCTACGTTCTTTTCAACATCAGCAACGAATTTCTGAACCTGATCTTCTTTTGTTACGTCACAAACAGCTCCGAAAGCATCGATTCCAAGCTTTTTGTACTCAGCCATTCCCTTGTCAACAAGTTCCTGATTGATATCGTTGAATACTACTCTTGCTCCGCTCTCTGCAAAAGCTACTGCATAAGCAAGTCCAAGTCCGTAAGAAGCACCAGTAACCCAGGCAATCTTACCTTCAAGTGAAAAGTTCTTTAAAAAATCCTGCATTTTAATACCCTCCTATTATTAAGCTATTGTTAATTATTTACGTTCAATTTTGTATCGCGGCCATCTAAAGATATAACCGCAAAACTCTCAAATTTACATCAATGATGTCATCTCACAATCATCCATGTCATCGAAGTCCTGATTCTCTCCGACCATTCCCCAGATGAATGTGTATGCCTGTGTTCCACATCCTGAATGGATTGACCAGCTAGGGCTGATAACAGCCTGCTCGTTTCTCATTACAATGTGTCTTGTCTCTGTAGGCTCTCCCATGAAATGCATAACAAGTGCATCCTCTGGAATATCAAAGTAAAGATATACTTCCATACGTCTGTCATGTGTATGACATGGCATTGTATTCCATACACTTCCAGGCTTAAGCTCAGTCATACCCATTTCAAGCTGACATGTCTCAACCTGTCCGGGAAGAATATACTTGTTGATAACTCTGTGGTTGGCCTGCTCAAGAGATCCAAGCTCTTTCTTGTTTTCATCCTTGATGATAACAACGTCTTCAGAAGGAGTTCCTTCTCTTTTAATAAGAACTGTTGGATATGTCTTATGTGCCGGTGCGCTGTTGATATAAAACTTAGCAGGCTTACTTGTATCGCAGCTTGCAAAAGAAACATCTTTTGCTCCCATTCCGATGTACATGCCCTGCTTATAATCTACATCATACTTTTTACCATCAATAGTGATGACGCCTGCGCCACCGATATTGATAACACCCATCTCACGTCTCTGTAAAAAGTATTCTGCTCTAAGCTCATCGCCGGCTGTAAGTTTAAGTTCCTCTTTAACAGGAACTGCTGAACCAGTAATGATCCTATCAATGTGGCTGTAAACAAGTTTAATCACATCTGGCTGAAAAAGATCATCGATGAGGTACTCTTCTCTTAATCTCTGAGTATCATAATGCTTCTCATCTCTAGGTGAACTAGCTGTTCTAAGTTCCATAATTGCCTCCGTTCCTCAATTACTATTTTATATGGGAATGCCTCCCATTTATTCACGCAATTTTATGATACGGTATAACTTATTCTTTGTCAGTTCATTTATAAACAAAAAAGTTGCAAATCTTGACCTGATGTAAGAGCTTTCATATTTCTTACATTTTATCACATTTTGCCCTTATCTATATTGCAAAAATTGCTGTATTTTTCAATAAAAAAGCGTTGCAATTTCCTATTAAATCAAATAAATAAAGAGTCGCTCGCGACTCTTCGCGCCCGAGCGGTATTGCGAAGCAATTAATTTCATTGCCGCGAGGTGCGCATCCTTAGCGGAGCGTTTTTTTATATCATAGGAAAGCAATTTCCTATGATATAAAAAAGCAACGCGGTTAAGCGTTGCCTTTAGTCTTTTTATGAGTAGGACTGTAAGCCGGGTTATGTCGTGAATGATCATCTATCTAGGACTGCCGTCGCCGACAGCCTCAAGCGACCCACCTGAAAGCGAGCCGGGCCGACTCTTTGCTTTCTTTTCGGTCTTGCTTCGGATGGGGTTTACATGGCTACTGATGTTACCACCAGCACGGTAGTCTCTTACACTGCCTTTCCACCCTTACGCCAGCAATTGTGTGAGGCGGTCACTCGGAAAGCAAGCTTTCCTCGTTACGCGGCATTCGCCGCATAACTATGTCAATATGTTGCAGATATCATGCAAGCATGAATCTGCTCCATCTTGCCATAGTCACCCGCCTCATTGCTAACGCGGTATATCTCTGTTGCACTATCCTGGGAGTCACCTCCACCAGACGTTATCTGGCATCCTGCCCTGTGAAGCCCGGACTTTCCTCTCCCATGCCCTTTCGTTTGCATGGCAGCGATCATTTATCCTACTCAGAAAATACATTATATCATAATTCTAAATTTATGAAACCAAAAATTGTATCTATTATGACTTCCATAATAAAAAAAGAATGTCGCTTGCGACATTCGCGCGCCGAGCGCGGTTGCATTTATGCAACATCTTCCATTCGCGCGAGTGCGCTTCCTTAGCGGAGCGATTTTTTATATCATAGGAAGCAATTTCCTATGATATAAAAAAAGAGCCAACTAAGGCTCTTTTAAAGTGGATGTATTACTCAAACTGTTGATTTACCAGTTTCTTCAACAGTTTTTTCCTTAACAAACTTGAGTGCATTTATAGCTGATGTATAAAATCCTGCTACCCTCTGCGCCTCAGGCGACAATGATCTAAGTGCCTTTAATTTCATAGTTTCAAAATAAGAAATAGCAGCTCCAACATTGCCAATATCCATTGAATTATCATTGCAATAGAGTGTTCCTCTTGCAGTGTCATATCTAGCCATGTCTTTTCCACTTATGGGTTGCATACCCATGGCAACCGCTAATGAATTAATTGTTTTAGCCCTGTCGTAGGTTGTCATTATAAAAATCTCCCTCAATGTAAATACATATTCTTTCAAACAGCGAATTATATTTTACTCTTTGCCACGTAAATGTAAATGGGGTTTACACGAACAAATAGTGAAAAAAATGTGTTTAAACTGTGATTGTAATTATGTTTCATACTTTGTTTGATTTCGTGAAATTTTAGAGACATTTATAATAAAAAACAACCACGCAAGAGACATTTTTTATTTGAAAAACTTCAGTGTTCTATTAACACCTGATTTCAAATCAAATTTTGCCCTCCATCCAAGTTCCTTAAGTTTTGAGCAGTCAAGAACAGAGGCCTTCATCATGTTATAGCTCTTTTTTTCAACATCATCAGGATTTTCAAACACAACCCTTACCCCTGCTGCCGCTGCTATTTCCTCAGCAATATCTCTTATAGCAACAACAGAGTTCTCATTGGAAATATTGTAGGCTTCGCAGGAATTGCCATGAAGAAGAATTGTCAAAAGAGCTGCCGCACTATCAAGAGTATAGCAATAAGATCTTATCTGCTCTCCAGCACTCTTCATCACGATATCTTTTCCTAAAGCCGCATTCCTTGTAAATGCAGCAGTTGCCCTGCTGTCTCCCTTTGCGATACCAGGGCCGTATGCATGGCAGGACCTGGCTATAACATAATCAACTCCATGTTCTTGATAAAAAGCTGCACACATGGTCTCCGCAGCCCTCTTACTCATTGGATAGCAAGCGCGGGGATTAAGAACATCTATATAACCATAGTCATTCTCCTTAAGTGCATTCTCTGCTGTAAATCCGCCATATTCCTCTGATAAGTCTTCATGCTGTTTTTCAGATCGTTGATCTTCTAAAACTATCGGATTGCCATAGATTTCACCGGAAGAAATAAACAGCACCCTGCTGCCCTTAGCACAAGCAGCTGAATCCAGAACCGTCTTCAAGCCAAGAATGTTACTAAGCATAGTTTCAACCGGCTCCGAAGCCATTTTGGCCGGATCCGCATTGCTGGCTCCGTGAATATAGTAGTCAGCTACAGGTAGTCGAACTCCTTCCTTAGTTGCATCATACAGGGCAAATTCATATCCATTTTTCTTAAAAAGCCCTTCAAATCTGGCATCTGTTTTCTCTTTATTTCTGCCTGCCAAAATCAGCTTAATATGAGCATCTTTTTCTTCGTTCAAAAGAGCTATGATATCCACCACAGCTGAGCAAAGCATACCAGTAGAACCGGTTATGCAAATTGTTTTATTTAATAAAGCCGTAATGTCAGGCATGGTATCTGCTACCAGCCTGACATCATCAAAATATTCTTTACAATATCTCATTCTTTCATACCTTAAAACAACTTCCGCCAACGAATTCTCTGCAGATTGAATTCTTTGGAAGGAAAGAATTATCAACGCTTACAAAATAGTCAAGAAACTTCAGAAGCCTTTTTGCTTCGTAATACTCAGGTTCATTTTTTCCGATTGAGAAAAGAAGCGGTTCTGCATACTGCTTTATAACAGCAAGTTCATAGATCTGAGCAGAATTGAACATTTCATCAGCCTCTTCCTGAAATGGGAAAATATTTGCTTCCTCTCCTGCTCTGACAGAAGGCCACATGCTGATGGTTGCTTTGGCGCTGGCGCCTCTGGTTCTGGCATCCCTGACAATTCGTCTGAGCAGTCTTCCATCAGTTGTAGGAATTCTGTTGTGAGAATCAATGCTAAGTGTTGTAAGAGCACTGATATAAATTTTAAACTTTGAACTTGCCGGAAGAGCATATGACATTTCTTCGTTAAGTCCATGTATTCCCTCAATAACAAGAACATCTGACTCACCAAGCTGCATGAAATTACCATTCATTTCTCTTTTGCCTGTAACAAAGTTAAACTCAGGCATCTCAACGCGCTCACCATTTAAGAGTCTTACCATATCATCATTAAACTGCTTAATATCCATTGCTCCAAGACACTCAAAGTCATAGCTTCCATCCAGATGCTTGGGAGTAAACTCTCTATTAACAAAATAGTTATCAAGGCTTATAGGATGCGGAACCATTCCGTAGGTTCGAAGCTGTATTGATAGTCTGTTTGCAAAACTTGTCTTTCCGGAAGAACTGGGTCCTGCAATCATTACAAACTTGATATCCTTGCGGTCATGAATCTTTTTGGCAATCTCGCCAATCCTTCGCTCCTGAAGAGCCTCCTGAACAAGAATCATCTCATTGATCCTGCCGGCGCAGATTTGATCATTGAGATCACCTACATTATCAATTCCCATTCTGCTGCCCCAATCGCTGGCAAGCTTCATGGTTTCAAACAACTTTTCCCTCGGTTCTGAAACCTTTAAAAGATTAGGATCAATCTTCATAGGAAGGGTAAGAAGCATTCCATCATGGAATTTCTCTAATTTAAAATGCTCTATATAAGAAGTATTTGGCAACATGTAGCCATAAAAATAATCGTAAAAATCTTCAAGTTTATAGACATTTATCTCTGAGCTTCTCCTATATTTCAAAAGAGAAACTTTATCAGTCATGCCTTGCTTTTTGAATATCTCGATAGCCTCATCAAGGGGATAAACTTTCTTTGTTATAGGAAGCGCCTTGTCTATGAGTTCCCGGAACCTGTCAGATACCTTTCCCACAAATTCATCAGTAACGTCAATGCTGCCTCTAATGGTACAGTAATAGCCTGTACCAATTGTGAACTCCACCTTTGTTTTTGCCTGAGCATCCTTTCCTGCCACATCTCTTACAGCTTTAATAAGTATCATTATTGCCGTTCTTCGCATAGTCTTATGCCCAATGTCATCAGCAAAGGTGATAAAAGACAATTCTCCATCTTTTTTCACAGTTTTGAAAAGTTCCCTTATCTTGCCGTTGTATATAACTGCTGCAATTCTGTATTTATACTCAGACTGGTACTCTTTTGCGATCTGCTCAAATGTAGTTCCTTTTTCGTATTCTTTAGATACTCCATTTATTGTAACCTGCGGCATAACGTCTCTCCTACCTGTTTAAGATTTTTTGGGCAAAAGAAATATCGGACAACTCCTCCATTATTTCTTTTCTGCGCCCTGTATGGCTGTCATCAAGACTCTTCAAAATGCTCTCAAGAACTTCTTTCCCGTGATCTAAATATGGCACAAGAAGCGGTTCTTTTCTTACTAAATTACACTCACCATAGCGGTTACATATTCTGACCATCAAGTCTTTATCAATGTCACCACTATCACTAAACAATGTTTCTAAAGTTTTATCAAATACGTTTTTGCTGTCAAAAGAGCTGTCCACAATATCTACTTTCATCGGAAAATAGTATTTCCCATCCTCGTAAACAACTCTTTCATCTGTGATCAGATATCCCTTATCTCTAATGAACTGTCTGAACTCTTCATAATCAGACTGTGGCTGAAAAACTGCTCTTCTTATGCCAAGGTCATAAAGATTGCCTTCGTCTATAAGCCTCTCCATAAGCTTGCCGCCCATTCCTGCAATTACTATTGCATTTGCCTCGCCCTTTTTCAGCTCTTTTACGCCGTCTGAAAGTCTTGTGGAAATGCTATTCTTTAATCCGCACTCCGCAATATTGGCATCAGCCGCAGAAAGCGGGCCTTTCCTAACATCCATGGCAATCACCGAGCTTGCTATTTTCCTCTGAACAAGGTAAATAGACACATATCCATGGTCGCATCCGACATCCGCAGCCCGCAAAACCTCACCGTCACTTCTTAACATATCTGCAACAGTGATAAGCCTCTGTGACATTTTAAGTGATATATCTTCTCTACTCATGATCAATCAAGATAATCCTTGAGCTTGCGGCTACGGCTAGGATGACGAAGCTTTCTAAGTGCCTTAGCCTCAATCTGACGGATACGCTCACGAGTTACGTTAAACTCTTTACCAACTTCTTCAAGAGTTCTTGCTCTTCCATCATCAAGACCAAATCTGAGTCTTAATACTTTCTGTTCACGCTCTGTAAGTGTTCCAAGAACCTCAACAAGCTGTTCCTTTAAAAGTGTAAATGCTGCAGCGTCTGCAGGCACAGGTACGTTGTCATCCTGAATGAAATCACCAAGATGGCTGTCTTCCTCTTCACCGATAGGTGTTTCCAAAGATACAGGCTCCTGAGAAATCTTAAGAATCTCACGCACACGCTCTACAGGCATATTCATCTCTTTTGCAACCTCTTCCGGAAGCGGCTCACGACCAAGCTCCTGAAGAAGCTGACGACTTACACGAATGAGCTTATTGATAGTCTCAACCATGTGAACAGGAATACGGATAGTTCTGGCCTGATCTGCAATAGCTCTTGTGATAGCCTGTCTGATCCACCATGTAGCATATGTTGAGAACTTGAAACCCTTTCTGAAATCAAATTTCTCAACAGCCTTGATAAGACCAAGGTTTCCTTCCTGGATAAGGTCAAGGAAAAGCATTCCTCTTCCGACATATCTCTTTGCAATACTTACAACAAGACGAAGGTTCGCTTCAGCAAGACGTTTCTTTGCCTCTTCACCCTCATAGATTGCCTGATTTAATTCTTTCTTTTCAGCCTCTGAAAGCTCATTTTTATCCTTGTCATCATCAAGCTGCTTCTGAGCATCAGCACCTGCTTCCATGGCTCTTGCAAGTTCGATCTCCTGATCAGCGTTAAGAAGCGGAACTTTACCGATTTCCTTAAGGTACATTCTTACAGGATCTTCGATGCTGATTCCATCAGGAACTGAAAGGTCGATATTCTCCATATCTACCTCATCCTCATCAGAAAGCATCATGTCATCTTCATCAGGAAGATCATCGTCAACCTCTGAAACTCTAAGAACGTCAATACCTGAGTTTTCAAGAACTTCAAGAACGTTATCAAGCTGTTCCTCATTAAGATTCATGTCAGTGAAGAAATCACTGATTTCCGAATACTCAAGAACGTTTTTCTTCTTTTTCGCAAGTGCAAGGATATCCTTTATCTTCTGTGTAAAGAGTTCTTTTGTTGCCTCATCAAACTCATTACCCTCTCCATCATTAGATGAACTCTCGCTTTCTGCCTTTGCACTTTTTGCAGTCCTTTTTGCTTTAGGTTCTTTTGCTGCTTTTGGCGCCTTCTCATCAGCCTTCTTAGCTGTTTTCTTCTCTTCTGCAGCAACTTCTTTTTTAGGTTTTGCCGAAACTTTTGCAGAAGCCTTGGCAACTACCTTTTTTGTCTCTTTAGTCTCTATTTCTTTCTTTGCCATTTTTATATTTTCCTTTTCTATTATTTTTTATCAGTCATCCGGCATTATATCTGCATGTGATAACTTTTCTAACTCTTTTTTACCCTGAATTGTCTTTGTGAGAAAATCAGGGTCATCCGGCTTTAGCTCTTTCTTTAGTCTGTCATATCCTGCTGCCTTAACGCCGTATATTATGTCGCGGAAAGCTTTCTTTCTCTGCTCCCTGGTCTCTATCTCGATTAGATTGGTATTAAACATTTCGGCCACCTGCCGGTGTTCATCTTCATCAGTAAACCTGTCGAGAATAGCTGCCGGAGAAAAGTTACCGCTCTCCATTCCCTGAAACAGCTCTTTTGCCACATTTCTATACAGATCATCCGAAAAATCTTCGGGAGTAATCCACCGGGTGACCTTGGGAAAAAGCTGTGGTTCATCAGTCAGCCATGTTAAAAGAAGCCTTTGATTCTTTTTGGCTCCATCTTCCGGCGTACGCTTCTGTTGTATGCCGGACTTAGGTCTTTCAACCTTTCTCACAAGTCCGCCCTGGGATGCCACACTGGACACAAGCCTTCTAAGATCATCTACCGCAATGTTGTATCTGGCAGCAACAGCCTCTATATAATTTTCTCTTTCCAAAGCCTCTTCAAATTCACACAGTTTCATAGCAAGTTTTCTGTGGAATTCAGTCTTGGACTGAGGATCTGACATATCATGCTGTGATTGAAGCACCCTTACTTCAAAAAAGAAAGTGTTTTCCGCATTTTTTATTCTCTCTTCGAAAGCTTCCCTGCCCTCATTTTTAATAAACTCATCCGGGTCCTTATATGGTCTTAGGTCAAGAACTTTTCCCTTCAGTCCTGCTTCCTTAAGAATACCAATTCCTCTGAGTGCAGCTTTTGTTCCGGCTTCATCACTGTCATAAGACAAGATTACTTCATCCGTATATCTTTTTAATATCATGGCCTGCCCGGTGGTGAATGCAGTTCCAAGAGAAGCAACTGCCATATTAAAGCCCGCCTGATGCATAGCTATAACATCCATATATCCCTCACAGATTATCATGTAACCTGCTCTTGAATTTTTGGCATAATTAAGTCCGAACAAATTACGACTTTTATCAAAAATAGGTGTTTCGGGAGAGTTGAGGTATTTGGGCTTACCATCTCCCATCACGCGGCCACCAAAGCCAATAACCTTTTGAGAAGCATCCTGTATAGGAAACATTACTCTGTTCCAAAATTTATCGTGGGTTCCCATTTTATCATCATGAGAAGCAAGGCCCGCCTCAATTATCTGACCGTCTGTATATCCAAGTTTTTTGAGATGCTTTGTCAAATCATCACTTGTAATATTGGCATATCCAAGTCCAAAGTGCTGCATGGTCTCATCAGTAAGCTTTCTGGATCTGAAATACTCCATGCCCTTTTGTCCGGTCTTTCCTCGAAGCTGATAATAATAATACTTAGCTGCTTCTTTATTGATATCATACAGTATCTGTTTTTTATCCCGCGCAGCCTTGGCTGCAGGAGAATCATCCTGCTCAGGAAGCTTTATCCCCGCTCGCTCCGCAAGTTCTTTTACCGCTTCCTGAAATGTTAAATTGTCATACTTCATCAAAAAAGTGATCACATTGCCGCCTGCACCGCATCCGAAGCAGTAAAACATCTGCTTATGAGCGGAGACTGAAAACGACCCGGATTTTTCATTGTGAAACGGGCAAAGTCCAAAATAATTGGATCCTTTTTTCTGCAAATGCACATATTGTCCCACCACATCCACAATATCATTCCTTGAACGCACTTCTTCGATGATTTCATCTGAATAGTACATTATTTACAAAACTCCCCAAGTATGTGGTATATAAACTTCCTCAAATACTGAAATAGCATATCTGTCAGTCATCGAGCTGACATAGTCACAGACAACCCGCTCTTTTGTCTCACCATGATTCATCATATCCTTAAGATAATCAGGCAAAAGATCTATGTGATCAAAATAATAAAAATACAGTATCTTTATCATCACCTCAACCTTGCCTTCCTGACTCTTGGCAATAGGATTGGTGTAAACGCGGTCAAACATAAACTTTCTAAGTCTGTGAAATGCATCATATATCTCATCTGACATGCGGATATCATCCTTATCAAGGCTGTTAGCCACAATGTCATGAATGAACGTATCAAGCCACTCTCTATTGGTATGACCTATGACATCACACAAATCTTCGGGCACCTGATCTTCAGTAATTATGCCTCCTCTGATGGCATCATCCATATCATGATGCATATAGGCAATCTTATCTGAAAGGCGCACAACTTTTCCTTCAAGGGTTGATGGAGTCAGATCAATTTCATGGTTTAAAATACCATCCCTGACTTCCCATGTAAGATTCATTCCCTGTCCGTAGTTTTCAAGTTTTTCTACAATTCTAAGACTCTGCTCATTGTGTCTAAAGCCGCCGGGACATACCTGATTTAAGGCTCTTTCTCCGGCATGTCCAAATGGTGTATGCCCAAGATCATGTCCAAGGGCAATGGCCTCTGCCAGATCCTCGTTGAGCAAAAGAGCTTTTGCAATAGTCCTTGCATTTTGAGAAACTTCAAGAGTATGCGTCATACGGGTTCTGTAGTGATCTCCATCCGGAGACAAAAAAACCTGAGTCTTGTCCTTTAGGCGCCTGAATGACTTGGAATACAATATCCTATCACGGTCCCTTTGAAAACAAGGCCTGATATCGCATGGTTTTTCTTCTTTTTCTCTACCTTTGGAATTCATGCTCAGAGTAGCATGTTTGCTTAAGATTTTAGTCTCACGTTTTTCCAGTTGTTCGCGAATTTTCAATTTTTTCTTCTTTCTGCGGGCGAATCAGTTATCTACTAAAAAACCCACATCTAATATATTCGACGTGGGTTCTTAAAATCCTTTTTTTATTTTGATTATTTTTAAAATTTTATCTCATCCATTCGTTTTCCCTTGATGTATACTGATCATTTATCCACTGAACAGCCTTTTCAAGTCCCTCCTGTGATACTTCAAAATTCTCCGTTGTCTTAAGAGAATCATCTGTATGTGCATAGGAATTTGGTTCAGGCCACACAGTGGCCATCAAAGTAGCAGGACCTCTTTTATCAACAGGAGTAAACTTGACATTTTCAAGCGGCTCTCTGGCAAGCCTGTATCTCATGCCCTTGTAGCTTCCAAAATATGCCTCGCCGTACTCATAGTGGGAAAGCGGAAAAAAACTTGCTAATTCTATTGCCATTTATTATTTCCTATCAAAATCCTATTTTTCCAGTTTCCTGGTGATTTACAACATAATATGCTGCGTTGTCCGAAGGTTTAATGTATACCTGTATCTCTCTGATGTTCGAAGGCTTATTTCCTTTTGAAACGTAGTCCTGTTTGGCCTTTTCAATGATATCAGTTGTTCTGATCTCATGATGATTGTACTGAACAAAAACTTCTTCTTTGCAGCTGAATTTAGCCGCTTTTAAAGTGATGTCATCACTTACAGTCTTAGCTGCCTTGCGAGCCTTCTCAGAGCGGTTTTTGACAATCTTTGCTGCAGGAGCTGCCTTTTCTTTTATATCATTATAAATAGGTTCTGCCTTTTCCTTAATATCATTGTAGATAGGCTCTGCTTTTTCTCTTATATCATTGTAGATAGGCTCTGCCTTTTTTGTAACATCTTTAATCAAAGGCTCTGCCCTTTTCATAGCGCCATCAATAACTGGCTCTGCATTTTTGGAAACCCCTTTTACTATTTCTCTGATTTCTTCTACTGTTGACTTCTTCCCCATTGCTTTTCCCTCCTAATCATCTGAATTTACTCATAAATGCCGCTAAAGGTCCTACTGCATCCTGAAGATCCTTGATTGCTTTGTTAAGTCCTTCAAAGTCAATCTCTGCCATTGACTGAACTGCATTTGTAATGCCTTCACCGTTTTTATCAACAAGGCTGTCAAAATTATCGCTTGCCTTAGTGATACTTGTTATCATGGTATTAGCTTCATTTAAAGATTTCTGAGCCTCGAGCGCTGTATCATTGATATGATCAAGAGTCACTTCAAGCTGCGGAATAACTATGAGCATTGTAATAAGCACAATACCGGTAATAGCAGCTATACAACAAGTACCGATTCTCTGCCAAAAGAGCTTTTTCTTTGTGAGATTTCTTATCTCAACAAGCACTTCTTCACTTGTTACAACAGTATCATTTTGCTCCTTATTTTCTGTATTTCCCATATATCCCCTCCATTTTTAAACAAACTGTTTTCATGTATTCAAAACATTATACACCTATATTATTACTGTTCATAGCCAGCAGCTTCTTCAACCCTTCTGTTAACTTCATTCTGAAGTGCATTCAAAAAACGTTCAGGATGACAGGAATAATAAGCTTCCATGTACTCAGCCCAGGTTCTTTCAAAATTATTTGCCATTACCACCTGAGGAAGATAATTTTGTTTGCACTCTGTCATCATGTGATAAGCTTCTCCCTCAGCAGAGCCCGGTGAAAGAGCCTGTGCGTATGTATAGATCGGATACCAAGCCCCCGGAGAAGGGTTTGTTCCAAGCATTTCCACGTAAGTCCGTGCATCATAGGCCGTAAGGCATTTTCTGACTTTATCTGACAATCCATCATAAAACTCCACCTCCTGGCCTTCAGGTTTCATGGCATTTATACCATCCCTGCTTGTTCCAAGCCATTGTGGAAAATAATTGTACTGACAGAAATGTGACTTCTTATAAGCTGTATCATAAGCCTGTTTTCGCATCCCTTTTGTCTTTTTAAACATACCATTGTCATCGATCACATAGTCAACGCCTTCAATGCCCCAATATCGCAGATTATGAATATCCTGCTCCAATAAAGCACTGATAAATTCCATGGCCCCGTCAACATCTTTGCAACTTTTCGTAATTGCAAGGCCTGAACTTCCATGCAAAACGTTTCCTGAATTGTGCCATTGATTGGTAATTCCTTCTCTTATCGTTATCGGAAGTGGAACATACTGGCATCCCTCATCATCTAGTCCGGCGTGCCTTATCGCATCTTCAGCCTCATAGGCAAAATCCCACCACTGATCAACCATTCCAAGAACTCTTCCGGATGACAGCTTGGCAATATACTCTTCATAGCTCTGCTTGTAAAAATCAGGATCAACAATGCCTTTTTTATACTCTTCGTTTAGCTTTTTAAAGTACTTAAAAGCCGTATCTGTCGTATTGTAATCAATAACAGTTCTAGTCTTCGGATCAACTATTGCAGCGCCATCATTTGGGTATCCATCAAGGAACTGTGGGGCATTTTCAAGGCAAAAATATCTCCAATCATCGCAAAGAATCGTATAAGGAATCACAGAAGAACCATCATACATGATAGGATGTGCCGCATAATACTTTTCTATTAAGTCAAAATATTGATCAAGAGTGTGAACTTCAGGATACCCCGCCCATTCAAGAACTCTGGTCTGTATCCAAAAAGCCTCATCTATATGGACGCACACCCTCTCCTTCCCGTATGTACTGGAAAACTGAGGAATCCAATAAATATGGCCATCACTCTGCCTCAAAGAATCCCACTGTCTTTGACTAAACAGTTCTTTAATGTTTGGATATTTATCAATATAGTCATCAAGAGCCACAAGTGCCCCCGCCTCATACATGCGTACCGACTCTTCGCCCGCATCTACAAAATCAGGATATTCACCGCTTTCAAGCAAATCATCTATGGCATCGTAAGCTATCTGATTTTCCAGCCACTTCTCATTTACCTTGACTCCTGTAGCATCTGCGATCATCTCCCGGACCACATTATCCTCATCCAATTCAGTACCGGGAACAGCAAAAAAAGCTGAAAATTCTTTGTAGGATTTATCTGCAACTTGAATGTCTTTGGCTTTTTCATCAAATTTATTTATAACGCATCCAGCACAAACAACACCCAAAAAAAGAACAGTTACTGCAACCGATATAGCCTTCTTCATTTCCCCCACCTTCAAGTCATAAACACCATATAAATCATACCAGATCAAGTATTTCTAACGGATCACTGACAAAAGAATTTCCACCTGCTCCCGCTGCAATAAGTTCTTCCTTCGTCCTAAAGCCCCACAAGCAGGAAATACATGGTATTCCTGTGTTTTTAGCAGTCATATGATCCACATCAGAATCCCCAACATACACACAATCTTCTCTATTTACAGAAAGTTGTTTCATAGCCTCAAGGCACTCATCCGGAGCAGGCTTTCTCTGAAGCTTTTCCGTCACACCAATCGCCACATCGGCCAATTCTCCAAAATATACATTTTTAAGTTCCTGAACTCCGTCCATAGACTTATTGGACACAATTGCTATCTTGTATCCGCGTTCTTTTAACTCTTTTAAAAGCTCAGGAATATGTTTATAGGGCCCTGTTTTTATATTGCAGTGATCAACGTAATACGCCTCGTAATCACTCAATATCTGATCAAACTGCCGATTTTCTCTCCCGCCCCGGATTGCCCTTTCAATAAGCTTCACAGAGCTGTTGCCCACAAAATGTTTTACCTCATCCAGAGTTCTCTCCGGCATTTCATACTTTCTCAAAATGAAATTCACTGAGTCTGTAATATCCTCAATCGTATTGAGAAGTGTTCCGTCCATATCAAAAATAACTGCTTTATATCTCATTGTCTCTAGTCCTTTTCATAAATCTCGCCAATTTATTTTAACACTATTTCCCATATTTTGGTACAAGCGAAGTCACTGGGTGAGAGTTCCCTTCCGCGCAAAAGAAAAAGGACCAACTCATTTGAGTTGATCCTTTTCTTTCGTGCGGAAGATGGGACTTGAACCCACACGACATAAACAGTCACAAGATCCTTAGTCTTGCTCGTCTGCCAATTCCGACACTTCCGCGAACCGTCGCCGCATCTCTCTCGCGACGACTCATTTATAATAACAATAATAACGCAAAACGTCAACAATAATTTTAAAACTTTTTTACGTTTATTTTGTAATTAGTTACAATTCAGTTGTTAGCCAGTGGTTCACGAATAAAGCCGATGTGATCATGCACTCACATCGGCTTCTTCTACTTTCTTTTTCTTCTTTTTTCTGTAACGTTTCCGGTCAAAGATATCTGTTACCCTGTTGTATAGATTTCCTTCTTCAAACTTTAGCGTATATAGAATTCCCAGGCTGTCACAGACATATTCAAAATTGTCTCTGCTTCTGAAAACCATCATCTGTTTTTGCTTTCGCTTGAAGACTCTCGCCAATCTCTCAGCTAACGAATTGTTTGCCGGAACCGCTTTGTCGTGCAGGAAGAGCAGTTCACTTTCCTTGTACTTT
>NZ_FOXO01000003.1 GCF_900115735.1 Butyrivibrio proteoclasticus | reverse complement strand
CGCAAACACAGGGCTTCAGAAGATAAGGCCATCATGAAGGCCAATATGGAATACCTCAAAGATATGATAAAGCATGAACTTGGAAAGAACGTCTCCATGCCCGGTATGGGCGGCAGCGGTGTTTCCCCTGCCACATCCATGAGCATGCCTCAGGGTATGGGAATGGGAATTGAGATGGATGTCTCAGCGCCCCAGGCTTCGGCTCCATCGATTGATATTCAGGTGTGAACATCCTCTTGCGTCATATGTTACAATGAAATTACAAAAAGAATTTGGCACGAAGCAGGACACAATTTTGCCGATGGATATTATATAGAGATTGCAAGAAATCCCTCTGCGTTCATGCAGAGGGATTTTTGTATTGCATTAGTACCAAAACTAATGTTGCTTCATTTTATACCAAATCAATCTACTCAGAGCACGCAATAAGTTCTAAAAATCAGTACCATATCTAACGAACCTCATATTTGGGCTCCCATTTTTATGCATATGACTTTATCTTGCTGATATCGGGCCATGAAGATGGAAAAAACTATTTATTGGCTGAATATTGTGCCAAGTTAAGTGTGTCAGGAACCCCCCAGGGGGCTTGTGGGGCGGATTTGACAATGTTATCCTTTCATTTGTGTGAGTCAATATAAACACAGTGGAGGATACTAAATTATGAAAAGTAAATTTTTAGCGGCACTACTTGCTGCAACCATGGCATTATCAATGGTTGCTTGTGGTTCAGGTGCCGAGACTCAGTCAACAGAGATTCAGACAACAGACGCACAGACAACTACTGAAACATCTGAGAATCAGACAGCTGACGAAAGTAAGCCTGCAGCTACAGGTGAGAAGATTCTTCACACTGCAGCATCTTTTGCTTATCCAAGTCTTGATGTACACAAGGAATACTATGGATGGTACACATCAATTTATGGAGTTTCAGAGGCACTGTTTAAGCTCGACGAGACCATGAGTGCTGTTCCATGCCTTGCTAAGGACGCAGTTGCAGATGGCAGCACATGGACTATTACACTTAATGATGGAGTTCAGTTCTCAAACGGAAAACCTCTTACAGCTGATATGGTAATTAGAAACTTTCAGCGTCTTGCTGCAGAGAACAGCAGATTTGCTTATCTCGGCGATTTTGAAATGACTGCTACAGATGACAAGACAATCGTTATCGATACAAAGGAAGTTTATCCTACTCTTAAGAACGACCTTGCAAGTCCTGAGTGCGGAATGATCGATCTTGATGCAACAACAGATTTTGACAACGCACCTGTATGCACAGGACCATTTGTTATTACAGAGTTTATCCCTGAGGGAGACGTAACAGTAGCAAAGAACGAAAACTACTGGGGCGGCGATGTTAAGCTCGACGGCGCTGTATTCTACTACATGCAGGAGGATGATCCCAAGCTCCTTGCTATGCAGAGCGGCGAGATCGACTGCTACAACAGCGTTTCATCAGCAGCTCTTGAGGTTTATAACCAGAGCCCTGATCTGTACGATGTAGTTTCAATTCCAGGTGCACGTCTTCAGTTCTACATTCTCAATGAGAATACACTTGATGATTCTGTGAGAGAAGCAATCAATCTCACTGTTGATAAGGACAAGATCGCAGAGTACCTTTCAGGTACAGTATCTGCAGCAGTTGGACCATTCTCAACATCAGCTGCTTATGGCAAGGTGAGTGTTCCTGCAGTAGATACAGCCAAGGCAAAAGAGCTTTTGGAGGCCGATGGTTACACACTTGGAGCTGACGGCATCTACGAGAAGGATGGTAATAAGCTCAGCATCAGCATTGCATACTATGCAGCAAGATCTCTTGATACTCTTGCAATCCTGATCCAGGAGCAGCTTAAGGCTGTTGGTATTGATTCAACACTTAGAGTTGAGGAAAATCCTGATGCTACTTACATTGCTAACGCAGACTTTGATCTTGCTCTTTACTGCATGATCGCTGATAAGTCAGGTGATCCTCTTTATTTCATCGACTCAACTCTTGCAGACGGAGCTTACTACAATGTAGGTGGATTTGAGAGTGCTGAATGCCAGAGCATGATTGAGCAGCTCAGAACTGAGACAGATACTGCAAAGAGAGCAGAGCTTGCCAACAAGATTGTTCAGATTGCTATAGATGACAATGCATTTGGATATGTTGGACTTTTCAATAACACTACAGTTCTTCGTAAGGGCGTAAGCGGATTTGCAGAGTATGTTCCTTTCGATTTCTATGGAGTAGACGCAGAGACTGACATTAATGGCTAAACAAATACTTAAAAGGATCCTGGGACTTGCCCTGATACTTTTAGTGCTGAGCTTTCTTGTGTTTGGCATAATGTATCTGGCTCCCGGTGACCCTGCGGAAAAGAGACTCACCTCCCAGGGTGTGGTGGTCACAAAAGAAATACTGCAAGCGGAGCGGGAGAGGCTTGGCCTCCTCCGCCCCTTTATCGTTAGGTACGCTGAGTGGCTTTCGAATGTTCTCAGAGGAGATTTTGGTGTTTCCTTTAAGGATGATCTTCCCGTAGCGCCAAAACTGATAAAAGGGCTTAAGAACACATGTGGACTGGCTTTAACCAGTCTGCTTTTGGCGCTTATAATCTCTTTTCCACTGGGAATATGGTCAGCGGTCAAAAAGGGGAAATTGGTAGACCATATCGTCAGGCTCTTTTCATTTATAGGTAATTCTCTTCCGAATTTCCTGATATCAGTACTTTTGATGTATCTGTTTTGCATACATATCAAGATCTTTCCTGTAATTGCAGATGGAAGCATCAAAGGACTTATGCTCCCTGCGCTTTCTCTGGCAATACCCATGGCAGGAAGGTTTACAAGACAGATTAGGAGCGAACTCTTAGATCAGCTTGGGGAAGAGTATGTTGTGGGAATGAGGTCCAGAAAGGTAAAGGGCAGATTTATTCTTATCAACAATGTCCTTAGAAACAGCCTTGGACACATACTTACAATAATCGGCCTTCAGATCGGAACCCTGATGGGAGGCAGCGTTGTTATTGAGAATATTTTCAGATGGCCGGGTATCGGCAAACTTGTGATGGATTCCATAACAGCCAGGGACTACCCTGTGATCATGGGCTTTGTGCTTATTATGGGAACAATCTATGTTGTTATAAATCTGATAGTTGATATTACCTACAGGCTCTTGGATCCGAGGTCTTTTTAATGAACCATAAACGGAAAAAGATTAACAGAATAAAAGTAATAATATCTGCAGGTGTTGCACTGCTTTTGGTGCTTATAGCTCTTTTCGCAAGTGTTATTGCACCTAATGATCCATATGCAACAAGCGCATCAGCCATAAGGTCAGCTCCGTCCGGGGAATTTCTGTTTGGAACAGATAACCTGGGAAGATGCGTGTTTTCAAGAGTTTTATACGGAGCAAGGACAACTATAGCAGCTACATTTATACTGGTTGCGATTTCTTTTATCCTGGGAAGCATTATTGGAATTCTTAGCGGATATTATGGCGGAATATTGGATGAAATAATGATGAGGATTGCCGATATTATGCTGGCATTTCCTCAGATGGTAGTAGCCATCGCGGTTGCGGGCATTCTTGGAGGAGGACTTTCAAGTGCCATGATTGCGCTGGGAATAACTATGTGGACCGGTTTTGCCAGACTTGCACGGAGTCATACATTTGCCATAAAGAATTGCCCCTACGTGCAGGCTGCGAAATTGGCGGGAAAGAGTGGGCCGGCTATAATGATGGCCCACATACTTCCCAATATAATAGCACCACTTCTTACAAATGCCCTTACACAGATAGGAACCACCATGATAGGTATCTCGGGCCTGTCTTTTTTGGGGCTTGGAGTTGTGCCACCCACTGCTGAGTGGGGGTCAATGATCAATGAGTCCAGGGCATATATACAAATAGCACCTTGGGCTGTGCTGTATCCGGCAATTGCTACCATAGTCACCATCATAGTATTTAACTATCTTGGGGACTGCGTAATGGAATATAGAGATGAGGATTAAGCATGGATACAATACTTAGGATAAACAATCTCTCTGCCGGCTATGGCGATGAGAGTGTTATAAATGATATCTCTTTTGAAGTGGAAGCAGGTAAAAGAGTCTGTATCGTCGGCGAGAGCGGAAGCGGTAAATCTACGCTTCTTAAGGCTATTCATGGCTTTGGAGGCGTGACTAAAACATGCGGAAGTATAGAGACTCCAAAAGACATTTTACTTGGCATTGTGCCTCAGAATCCCGGCGGATCTTTTAATCCCATAAGGACTTACAAGGCACAGATAATGGAGGCGCTAAAAAGTAATAACATCGATTTTAAAATAGATGAAGTTGAGAAGACACTCCAAATCCTGGGACTTAATGATGCTAAAAGAGCGCTTGCATCAAGGCCTTATGAGCTGTCAGGAGGCATGAACCAGCGTATGGCCATTGCCACAACAATGCTCTTGGAGCCGGGGATTTTATTATGCGATGAAGTTACAAGCGCCCTGGATGTTAAAACTGCAGGGATGGTTGTGGAGCAGCTTCTTGAGATCAACAAACTAAAGGGTACTACTATTTTGATGGTTACCCACCATTTGGGTATTGCATCTAAAATGGCTGATTACATTGGAATCATGAAAAGTGGCAGGATGCTTGAGTATGGCCCTGCAAAAGAAATCCTGGAGAATCCACAAAACGAGTACACAAAGAATCTCTTGAAAGCCGTACCAAGACTGAAGGTGAGCTGATATGCCGGATTCAGATATAAATTTAGAAGGAAAAAATCTAAATAAAAGCTACGTTGATAAAGGCAAAAAATTACAGGTTTTAAAGGATGTGAGTTTCTTCCTGAAAAATGGAGAGATTCTTGGAATCGTAGGCGAGAGCGGAAGCGGAAAGAGCACCCTTCTTCGTCTCGTCACCTGCCTGGAAAAGCCTGATAGTGGAAATCTTTATTATAAGGGAACAGAGTATACAGGTAAGTCGCCGGCCTTTGCCGGAACTTTTCTGCAGATGATATTTCAGGATGCCCAGATGTCTTTTGACCCAAGAATGAAGATGAAAAAAGCCGTTGTGGAAGCTGCAAAGGGCTGTGGTCATGAAAAACTGTCACGAATCCTTGAGGCCGTTGGGCTTGATGAGAGCCTTTTGGAGAAAAAGGCAGGAAGCATGTCCGGAGGACAGTGCCAGCGAATGTCAATTGCAAGGGCGCTGTGTTCTGATGCCGGGATTCTTTTGTGCGACGAGGCAACAAGTGCGCTGGATGTTACAACTCAGGCCCAGGTAGTAGCTCTTTTGCAGCAGCTGAGGAAAAAAGAAGGGGTGTCGATCATATTTGTCTCCCATGACATTGCTCTGGTGAGCATGCTGTGCGACAGGATAATGGTAATGAAAAACGGCGAGTGTGTGGAAGAGGGAGAGACCGGTAAAGTTCTTGGAAATCCACAGCATTGGTACACCAGGGAATTACTTGATAACCTGATTGAGTAACTTACTTTTAGAAAGATATTTGAGGTATATGTGGTAATATGACTAAGCTTAGGCAGATTCCTTTCGAAGAGGAAGCGGAAGATATCAAAGATAAAGTGGTGACCTATTGGTCAAAGAGAGCTGAGAGCTTTAGTGAGCACAAACACGAGGAAATACACAGCAGGAAAAAACAGCTGTGGCAGGCGGAGTTTTTAAGACACTTTTCAGCTGATGATAAGCTGTCTGTTCTGGATGTTGGATGCGGAGCCGGTTTTTTTGAAATGGTGTTGTCGGATTTCGGGTTTGAGGTGACAGGCGTGGATCTTACGCCTGAGATGATAGAGAAGGGAAAAGAGCTGCTTTCACGCCATGGAGCAAAGGCGCGCCTTATGGTTATGGACGCCGAGAAACTGGATTTTGCCGATAGCTCTTTTGATCTGGTGATAAATAGAAATCTTGTATGGACACTTCCGCATCCGGTGGAAGCCTACATGGAGTGGCACAGAGTGTTAAAGCCGGGAGGAATGCTGCTTGTGTATGATGCGGAGTATGCAAAGGGATTTCATCACTATGATCAGATGCAGAACCTTGCCCACAAAAATGTGACCGACGCCATGGTAGAGGAGTGCCACGATATTTACCACATGTTATCTATCAGCACTTTGGACAGACCGGAGTGGGACAAGGCTTGTCTTGAAAAGATCGGTTATGAAAATATAGTTACTGATCTTGGGGCGGGAGATAGACTCTATAGCGAGAAAGACCAGTTTTATATGCCTGACAGGATGTTTCTGGTAAAGGCTCAGAAAGCAATAGTCTAATAATATGAATGGAGTTTGAGATGAGAAGAGGAATTGATACTACAGATATGATGGTATATGGTCACGAAGCCTGGATAATCACTGATAAGAGTGTATATGAGCCGGGGGAAGAAGTCTGCGGAATAATGAGATGGGGACATCACATGAGACCTGACGGGTTCTTTCGCCTTGATGAAATAAGAGCCTTTGCTACAGATGAAAAAGGAAACAGGATAGCAATAACACCGGTCAAAGGCCCCGGCGATGAGCAGGGAGACTACTACGAGCTTCGCTTTACTCCTGCTTCTGAGGGCATTTACACCCTTATGTGTATTTATGACAATAATTATGTAAGAGATGAAAAAGACGTGTATTATGAAGGCGACAGAAGGACATATCCTGATATTCTTGATGCCAAGAACTATCCTCAGATATATGTGACAAACATAACTGTTGGAGATAAGAAGGGGACTCCCGAATTTATCCATGAATCCAGAGTAAGCTTCGTTCCCGATCCCTGGGAAGCAGACACCGACGTGCTTCATTTAAAGCTTATTCACGACAAATTCCCGCTTGGGGGATCCACAGTAGTTGTTGTGTTCTATGATGGAAAAGAGTATTTTGAGAGAATCCTGAACACAGATGAGGAAGGCAGGATATTCTTCTCAGTGGAGAAAAAGGGTGTGTATATGGCCGTTACAAGAACTCCGCTGGCGGAAGGAATTCCCGGAATCTATGACAGTAAAGAGATAGCTTCAACATTCACATACGTTAAAAGGTAATACAAAAACAGGATGCGTTTAACATGCATCCTGTTTTTGTATTACTCCGTAGGTCACCATGGGACCATTCTTGATTATGCTAAGAGATGAGCACTGGTGGATCAGAACTCCGTCAGTATCGGCAATGGCTGTGTGAAGGGGTCTTCCAAAGTAATCCCTTATCTCACCAAATTTATCACCTTTTGAAAATTTATCTCCCACCTTTTTCTCCGGATACCAGCAGCCGGTGAATGGGGCGTCATCACTGAATTCTCTGAGTTCTGTCTTGGGATATGTCTTGTACTCTCCTTCAATAAGACCAAGGAATTTCAAAATGTTCAGTACATCTTCTTTGTCTGCCTGTACCTCATCTTTTGGAAGGAGACTAAGCTGACCGCGCTCTATTAGAACACTGGGGATTCCGGCCATGGAGGCTGTGTTGTAGGCGCCTTCGGTGGTGCAGGTACTCTTTACGCAGTAGGAGGCGTTGACGCAGTCCACCATCTTTTTTGCAATATCACTGGCAGGAGAAGCTCCCACGTAGTATGCGTAGGGGATAAGAGTCTCGTATCCGTCTCCGCTATGCAGGTCAATGTAAGCATCAGCGTTTTTAATAAAAACATCAAACAGAAGGCTTGCCAGTCGATCGGCGGCTGAACCATCCTTGTCTCCCGGGAAGACTCTGTTGAGATTCTTGCCATCCTCATAAACAAGGGACATGGTTCTGTTTTCAAAACCTGACCTGTTGGCTAATGGGATGATGATAAGATTTCCTGAAAGGTCTTTGGGAGAAATCTCATTAGAGAGCTCAATAGCTGCCTGAATGCCGACATATTCCGCATTATGGATACCTGCTGTAACTAGTACGGTTTTGCCCGGCTTTTCGCCACAGATAATGATATGTGGAATGTGTATTTCAGTTCCATCTACATGTATATGGTCTTTTATCGTCTTGCCGGAACTAAGCTCGTGTCCGGCTATATTTATTTTCGCCATTGTCTTAACCCTCATTTCAGAGACAAGGTTATCATGTTAGGACCGGGACTTTCAAGCCCCCTGGGGGGTTACATAGCTTCCGCGTACACAAAAAACCATAAACATCAGTACCACATCTAATGAACCTCAGCCTCAGGATACTTGCTAAGTGCTGAGTTTTTTTTTGTAGGAATGCGGTGTCAAAATTTAAAAATTTTGGCTCCGGTTTTCTGTTGTAGTAAAAATGCGGCATAGGGCAGTGTCAGATATACGTGTCATTAAGAAATAGCGCATACTCTGGAATTGCTTAAGAAAAACTCTTATAATCAAAGTTGCAGCTATGACAGTATCCTAAGCCTGCGTGAAGTGGGTCTTGATTATTTGCCGGATGATATAAAGAGGCCTGTTTCAGAAGACAAGATGCAGGAGTTAGTAATCCCACTCGACTATGTGAATGCAGAGTGGCTGCCTAGGGAGGTTCAAGATACCGCTGTAATCAGAAAGCAAGAAGAATCTTAGTATAGAATAACTTTCAGTTTTATCTGTTAAAGGAGAATGAATCATTTTGGACTATAAGAAACTGAATGCGATTATATATGCATTATTAGCGGCATTGTTTTATGCAATAAACATACCGTGTTCGAAATTACTGCTTAATAACGTGCCACCGACGTTTATGGCTGCATTTCTGTATATGGGAGCAGGTCTTGGAGTCGGAATCATGTATATTTTCCATGCAAAGAAAGAATCCACAGAAGAAAGGCTTGGGAGAGAAGATATACCATATACTTTTGCAATGGTTGTTTTGGATATTATAGCGCCAATCCTGCTGATGATAGGCATAAAACTGGGAACAGCAGCCAACGCATCACTTCTTGGAAATTTTGAGATCGTAGCAACAACGTTGATTGCATTCGGACTCTTCAGAGAGAAAGTATCCGCAAGGCTGTGGGGAGCAATATCTCTTATTACAGTGGCAAGTATAATACTTTCATTTTCAGGAGAGGGGAGCTTTTCCTTTTCACTAGGATCGATGTTTGTTCTTGGGGCAACTGTTTGCTGGGGACTTGAAAATAACTGTACGAGAAAGATATCCGGGAAAAGCACTTATGAAATAGTGACTATAAAAGGAATCGGATCGGGGACAGGATCGTTCATAGTTGCTATGGTACTTGGAGAGAACATCCCGAGGCTTTCATATATAGGAATAATTATGATTCTTGGTTTTGTTGCGTATGGACTCAGTATATTCACGTACATCAGAGCACAGAAGACTTTAGGAGCAGCAAAGACAAGCGCTTATTATGCGGTAGCACCGTTTATTGGGGTGGTAATGTCAGCTGTATTTCTGAAAGAAAGATTCACGATGTTGTTTATAATTGCGCTGATAATAATGATTACAGGGACTGTACTTATTGTCAGGGATACATTGATACATAGCCATAAACATGCTCACACACATCTGATAACGCATACGCATGACGGATCTACACATACGCATGCTATCGAGCATTCCCATGATCACACCCATGTGATCAAGGAGGGAAAACATGGGCATACACACAGTGTAGAGGAGTTGGAAACCGCCCTGGGACATAGGGGAGCATTGTAAGATAAATCCGAATATATTATAGAGTAGAACTGATTATCAAGTATTAAGATGGAGCGTTTTATGATACATACCTTGATGAAAGAAGATGGGTTTGAAGGAATCCTGTTTCCGGGCAACGGAAGCAAGGACAAAGTAATAATAGTTATGTCCGGTTCAAATGGTGGAATGAATATGGCTAAACATGAGGCAGAGTTCTACCATAAGAACGGCATTCCAGCTATGTCGCTTGCACTTTTCAAGACAAAGCAGACATCTCCTGATCTGGTAAGTGTAACCATTGAATACGTTGAAAATGCTATCAGGTACTTAAAAGAAAAGTACTCAGAGATGAAGATTATCAATATCGAGTTGAATGGCGTATATATGATAAAGCAAGCCATGCACTTACTGACGGGCTTGATGAAATGTCCGGTTATGCCAAATGGGCTCTGAATCATATGCTTCCGGCTGAGAAAAAATATCCTAAAGAGTGCGAGGAGGCCAGACAGGACAGCATTAAGCTAATATTGAAGTTCCTTGATGAATAGGGCAATAGATCCTGCTGAATAAGGATAGGAGATGAGACAGAAAAAATACTGAAGTACTATTGAAAATGGAGTTAGCTTATGCTAACATTTGAGATAACTGATAATTATTTTCATGATATTAAATATCTATTAAAAACACCCGGTTAGTGCGGGATTTTCTTTTGAGAATGGGTTAGTTGAGACTAACGAAATAATGTTTGGCTGGAAGTGATGGCATGATGAATAATGAGCAGATTGTTGAGGCTTTAAAAGAGAGCGGTATGAGAATAACCAGACAGAGAATGATAGTTGCAGATGTCATTGCGGATAATGACGGAGCCAGCTGCAAGGATATCTGCTGTATTGTACGAGGCAAAGATTCTTCTGTGGGAGTAGCTACGGTATACCGCATGATAAATGTGCTGGAAGATATCGGAGTAATTGAGAGGATAGATATGATCAAACATAGGAGGAATGGCGATGAAGGCTGATTACAAGAATTGGATGCCGAAAGGGATGGTACTTGGGACGATTGGAATTACTGCAGCGATATTCTTTGTTGCAGTAATTGTAGGTATGGCTTCAATAGTGGGAAAGGTATTGCTGATTTTAACTGTGTTGTTTGCCTTGATATCTTTGTGGATGTACCTGATGTACAGGGCATTTTCCTATAACGGAACACGTCAGATGTCTAAGCAGATAATAGAAGGTGTTTCATCCTATGTAAAAATCCCGGATGGCGGTAAATGCCTCGATGTTGGATGTGGAAGCGGGGCTCTAAGTATTGCCTGTGCAAAGAAAAATCCAGGCGCTCAGATAATTGGTATAGACAGATGGGGTAAAGAGTATGCTTCATTCAGCAAGAGTCTCTGCGAAAGTAATTCTGTTGCTGAAGGTGTAAATAACACATCTTTTCAGCAGGGCGATGCCTGTAAGCTTGATTTTGCAGATGAGACTTTTGATGCAGTTACAAGTAACTATGTGTATCACAACATACCAAGTAAGGACAGACAGGCGATTCTTCTTGAAACACTAAGGACCCTTAAGAAGGGCGGAACATTTGCTATTCACGATATTATGTCCAAGGCAAAATATGGAGATATGGAAAGCTTTGTAGAAAAGCTTAAAAATATGGGATACGAAGAAGTAAAACTTGTTGATACTACTAACGGTATGTTCATGAGCAAGTGGGAGTCCACCTGGATGGCTCTTACAGGTTCTGCGCTTCTTATGGGGAGGAAATGATTTATGGGACTTTTTAAAAACTTTGTAAGTCAGACAAGAAAGCCGGAAGGTTTCCTGGGACAGATGATGGTCAATGGCATGAACAGTGGGCACGCGAAGATGGCCGACTGGGGAATGGCACATTTAAAAACTATTGCACCGGAAGAAATTCTTGAAGTTGGATGCGGTGGTGGAAGAAATGCACATGAGTTGCTACGGAAGTATCCATCTTCTAAGGTTACGGCGATTGATTATTCAGATGTTTCGGTTGCAAAAGCAGCAGCTTACAACACAGGCATGATACAGAAGGGACGCTGCAAGGTTCAGCAGGGCGACGTTTCTAATCTGAACATGAATGAGCAGTATGATCTTGCAACAGCTTTTGAGACCATTTATTTCTGGCCGGGACTTGAGAAATGCTTTTCAGAGGTAAACAAGGCACTTAAGCCTGGTGGAATCTTCATGATTGTAAATGAGTCTGATGGAACTGATAAGGCGAGTCTCCAGTTTGAGAGCATCATTGATGGCATGAAGTGTCATACAGTAGAAGAAATCGAAGGGGCTCTGAAACCTGGATTCTCGGATTAACATGACGAGGTTGGTAACTCGATTCCGAGAGTCTCGTAAATCTCAGCCTGCTTGTTCAACATCTCACCAATCCTGAGCGCGCGGTTTTCATCTTCATAGCACTCAAGCACATCGAGCTTATCAAGCAGTTGCTGCATCGTGTAACTTTTATATAAATCTGTTTCTTTCATCTTGTGATCAAGACAGGAAATCAGAATTAATGCTATAAATTCGTTGAATATTTTGCCATCGAGGTTCTTCTCTGACTTGGAAAGAAGCCGCCTCATGTTGAGTTTCTCTTTGATGTTACAAAAGCCTTTCTCAACGATATCCTTCATCCTATAGAGATGGAGTGCTGTAAAAGCGTCCATCTTCTCATTGGTGATAAGGGCAAAGTATCCTATATACCTACGTGCTGCTTTGATCTCGTCCTCTTTGTAATAGACCTGCCTGCCACGAGCAGGTGTGTCCTTTACTTCAAAAAACCTGGCATAAGCTTTCCTGTGTTCCTCAACCTCTTTGTTTTCAAGCAGCTCATTACAGAGAGTGGCAATACGTTTGTCAAAAGCCTGTTCCTCGTCAGCACCTCTTTCGATGCTGTAGAAATAGTGGATGTAAATCCTGCGTTTCTCTTCGAGAGTATCGCCGATATATGGCCTGTCCTGTGTGTAGTTCCATTCAGCACTGACTGTAAGGCCATAAGTATTAAGGCCCTCATCGAAGTTGTTAAACATACGGATGTCATCATATACATCATCAAGATTGCTCTTGATGAGCTTGAGGGAGAGCTTAACTCCTACGAGGAACTTAACATGTTCCTTGTAAAGACCATTTATGTTGTCTTCAGAGTAAAATCCTCTGTCCATAACAAACTTGGTCTTGCCAAAGCCCAGAATATCCAGATCTTCTAACAGATGCTTTACCGTCTTGGAGTCCGGGATATTTCCGGCAAGCTTGCGGTAATAGAACGGAAGACCTGACTTTTCTCCAAATACAAGAAGGAGATTGATCTGGGGAAGCTTGTCATCTTCCTTGTTCTTGCCCCACTGTACCTGGTTGAGGGTCTCGGAATAGCTTGAGATACTTGTGCTGTCATAAGCCCAGTACTCATCTTCAACTCTACGTCTGGCCTGGAGTTTCAGGAACCTGGCCACCTGGTCATCAGAGATGGAAGCAAACATTTCACTGCTTCTGGGCGAAGCTATATCTTGTCCATAAGGATGCTTATGGGTAAGATTCCATTTTTCAAACCTGTACAGAGGGTTGTTATCCTCGAGTATCAGGTAGAAAGCTACTGACAAAAGCTTTTTGTACATGTCCGGGAAACATGTCTTAAGATCAGCTGTTAGCCCGATCTGATCAGACAACTTTTCAAGAAGGTATGTGGCTCCAAAATAGAGACGTTTTGTCTCCGTGAATGGCTTGGGTCCAGTCTTGACAGGCAAGGATTTGGAGGGCTTTGCCTCCCCTTTCTTGGCACGGCCACGGGTAGGGATAATCTCTCCCGAAACAGGATCAACCTTTCCGATACATACTCTCTTAGAACGAGACTGCTGTTTTTCCTTGTCCCAATAGTAGGTTGTCTCGTAAGCGTAGGTAATGCCTGATCTTTTGTCAGTTTGAGTAACAATTGCCATTATCACACCTCGTCACGTTTTCTTATAATCATTATAAAACATGACGAGACAAAAATCAAGTGTAAAACAGCAATAAATTCAGTATTTTAGCGGCTTTTGGGAAATTGTGACGAGGTTTTCATCGTCACGTTTCCGAGAATCCAGGCTGAAAGAAGCGGGTTTTTCAAAGGTTAAGTCAGATCATCATGAGAGTAAACCGTGGATTACAGTCATTGCAAAGAAATAAGGAGTAGATGGCGCGGTTATGATGAAGTATAAAGGAACTTATCTGTGATTACTGGATCGTACCTGATAAGATAGCGAATCCTCAGTAAAGTTGGAGGATAAGGGATGGACAGAAAGATAAAAGTCTATAAAAAGATATATCGAAAGGCCATTGAAAAAACTGGACTTAATAATGTCGATGACAGAGTTGAAGCATACGCTGCCCGACTTTCTAAGATGTATGCCTCTGATGATTTCAGGAAACACAATGTTTATCCATCAACAAGTACGCTTCATGTATATGCGGTAATTGCAATGTGTCTGGAACTAAAGCAATTTGGCTTTTCTGACACAGATATCATGGATTATATAAACGCTGGTTTTGAAGCAAGAAGGACATTTTTCAATGTGATAATTGCAATAATCAACGCACTTCCGAACAGTTTTGATATTGCCAGAAAGTGGAATATCGGCGACCATGAAAAACGAATGACTGATGGCAGCATAACCTATGACTATTTCAATGTCACCAGAGACAAGGTAGAATATAGAATTTCAAAGTGTATGTATGTCGAAATGTTTGAAAGCTATGGGATAAGACCGCTTTGTAAAATATTCTGTAATACAGATACAAGAGCCTATTCGGGACTTACACGGCATGTAGAGTTTATCAGACATTCGGATTTATCAGATGGGCCTGCATGTCAAGATGAGGTGATCAGAAAATGTTAAAGAACTACATGAAGGAAGGGCAGAAACTCCCTCTCTTTGGAGTCGGGCCATATATTGTTTATGGAATTGCTATGGTCAATGTAATAGGAATTATCTTGTTTGGCTATGTGCTTAAGATAGGAATCCTGTATAAGCCATGGATATTTATTTTCCGAGTGGTTGGTACATTACTCATAATAATGGGAATCGGAGTCTGGTATATAGGAGCTGTCCGGTCAGATATGGATGATTCTATAACAGAGAACAGGCTTCAGACCAATGGCATTTATTCATGGGTACGGAACCCGATGTACAGCGGCTGGTGGTTTGCGCTATCTGGGATTACCCTTATGTGGCATAATGCATGGCTGCTACTTTTTCCGATTGTTGACTGGATTATTATGACAGTTGCACTTATAAAAACGGAAGAGAAGTGGCTTTTGGATTTATATGGTGAGGAGTACGCTGAGTATAAGAAAAACGTAAACAGATGCATTCCGTGGAAACCTGGCATTGGGATATTTAGAACGGAGATATCCGCAGCTAAGTGGATGATATATGATTTGCCGGGGAATGCAGGCTGGATAATATGGATCGTTTGTACAGTGAAATGTTTGAGGCAAGAGGCGAATATGTATGCCGTACTTTCTGTCATAGTAGCAATTTTCATGATGATTGGCGTGTTGGAACTAATTAGTGAGAGGGCGGCAGGGCTTAACCGCATCCTTACAGCGACAAGGCTGCACAGGGGCTTTGGAGCCTTAACTCTGGGCGGGCTGATTGGAATCCCTGTTTCAATATATGGAATTATTTCAAAGACTGACCGGGGATTGCCGCTGTGGATGCTGACAGGAGCAGTGCTGTGTGCCCTGTTTGCCGGGCTCATACTCATAACGTTTAAGAGGGAAAAATAAGATGAGAATACTCGTTTATGGAGCAGGAGTGTTGGGTGGAAATCTGGCAAGCAGTCTGTACAGACAGGGAAAAGATGTCACACTTCTTGCCCGTGGAAAGTGGTATGAAGAGATAAAAAGAAATGGGCTTAGTATTCATCATTATTTCGGCAGAAAGACCAATATGAAGATACCTGTGATTAATGGGTTGAGATCGGATGATAGATACGACGTTATATTCGTGGTGGTCAGATATACCCAGATAGATAGTGTTGTTCAACCTCTTAAAGATAATGCTTCCAGGAACATTGTATTTGTCGGCAACAATCTTAAGACAGACGAACTTACATCCGCACTATCAGAAAAAACTGTGCTGTTTGCATTTGCAATGTCTGCAGGGCATAGGGGAAAAGACTATATCAGATCAGTGTCACTGAATAAGATAACAGTTGGAAATACTAAGGGGACTTCCTCGCAGGAGAATTTTATAAGAAATGTATTCTCCGGAACAAACTTCAAAGTAGTCTATGAATCAAATATGACAGACTGGCTCATATGCCATGCAGCATCAGTAATACCAATAGCTTTTGCCTGTTATTATGCAAATGGTGATATAAAAAAGCTTAGGCGCGACAAAGTCTATGTCAACAGGATCATGGATGCAACTATTGCGGCTTATACAGTACTGGAAGACAATGGGCATGAAATCATGCCTGATTCCGACAAAGATTTTAGGAATCCAAAGTTCAAAAAGAAATACCTTCCGTTCTATCAATTCATTTTCGCAACGAAGCTTGGAAAACTCTGCACTTCAGACCATGCGATGAATGCAGTCGATGAGATGAGTGCGCTCAACAGGGATTTCAAGGCATACATCGGGCAATACGGCGATATTCCAAAGCAGTGGACAGACCTTGAGAGGGATACTAACGGATATCTGGTGTAAATATGGAGGCCGGACGGGGAAATCCATGGATGCTTGCTGGACTATTGATTATGACGAAAAAGGCTAAGGTTGTTGATATATGACTATACACGAATTTGGAAAAGATAATGATAAGGTCATAGTGTTGCTACATCCGTCCGTGGTTATGTGGGATTACTTCGAGTATGTGATTCCGCTTTTGGAAAAGAAATACCATCTGATAATTCCTGCACTTCCGGGGTATGACCCTGACAACAAGAGCGATTTCACAAGTGTTGAAGAGATCTCAGCAGAACTGGAAGAATGGCTGAACCTGAACGGGCTGAGCAATGTGACGTGTCTTTACGGCTGCTCCATGGGTGGAAGCATTGTAGTCAGGATGCTTGCAGGCAACAAAGTGACAATACAGAGTGCAGTAATCGATGGTGGTATTACTCCATATCAGCTTCCTTGGATCGTTACAAGATTGATAGCAATAAAGGATTTTTTGTTGATATACACAGGAAAACTTGGTGGAACAAAGCTGTTGGAAAAAGCTTTTTCAACTGATGAACTGTCAGAGGAAGATGCGCAATACGCGGCAAAGGTTCTTAAAATGATCAGTGCAAGAACAATCTGGAGAACATTTGAATCATGTAACAATTATTCCATGCCTGAGAATGTCCATATTGACTGCAGGTATATAGAGTACTGGGTTGCAGAAAAGGAAGTCAAAGACCGAAAGTGGGATGTGTCATATATCAAAAATTACTTTCCACGGACGGTTTTCAGAAAAATAAAGGATGTAGGGCACGGGGGTCTTGCTCCGTTTAATCCGGAAAAGTTTGTGAGGGGGATTGAAAGCACTATATGGAAAAGTACGATGTTACAAAGCCCGTCATTTTGAAAAAAGGAGTCTATAAACTCAACGGCGAGGCAAATTTTAATTATCAGCTGAATAGAGTTATCAACTGGGATGGCGGTAGACTTGAAGATGTCGAAAAAGTCTCCGGCAAGATCCACAACAGTGACGATTGGAAAAGAGAACTTATCTTGCTCGGCGACGAAGCCATGAAAGAGGGCAGGACAGATAATGCCATTGCCTATTATCGAATGAGCGAGTTCTTCATGTATGACGGTGATCCTGATAAGAGAAAGTACTATGAGAAGGCAACCAAGCTCTTTTACGAGTACTATGCAGATTTCTTTGAGGGAGAAAATCCAAGGATTGAAAGATATGATGTCCCCTATGAGAATGTGAAACTCCCTGTGATGCATGTGGTGCCTTATGGTGAGAGCAAGGGGACTATACTTATCCATGGTGGCAATGACAGCTATTTTGAGGAATTTCTTTTCACTGTCCTATATATGCAGGAACAGGGCTTTGAAGTCTACATGTTTGAAGGCCCCGGGCAGGGTGGCGTAATGCGCGTTCAGGGAATGCATTTCACCCATGAATGGGAGAAACCTGTTAAGGTAATCCTGGATTATTTCAAGCTTTCTGATGTGACTATCATAGGCATATCTCTCGGAGGTTATCTTGCCCCAAGAGCAGCGGCTTTTGACAAACGCATAACTAAAGTGGTTGCTTGGTCCATATTCCCATGCTTTCAGGATATTCTTGTGAGTATGCAACCACAAGGTACGCAGAGAGCATTTCATATCCTCATGAAGCTACATGCCCGTCCACTTCTTAATCTGGTATTTGGCAAAAAAGCTAAGAAATCTCCCATAATCGACTGGGGAATCAAGCATGGATGCTATGCCTATGAGGCAAAGGATGCATATAGTTATGCCAAGAAGCTGAAGCTATATGACATTGCACCCGTCGCAGATCAGATTACGCAGGATATGCTGATTCTTGGGGCCAGTGGAGACCATTTCATTGATTACCACCTTATCGGAAAAGAGATCAACATGCTAAGGAATGTCAGAAGCCTTACATTTCGCCTGTTTACTGACAAGGAAGAAGCGGAAAATCATTGTAATGTGGGTAATGGGAAATTGGCTATAGATGAAATACTTAGTTGGATTACACGTATTGGGAGTAAGGAATGATTGTTACAGCTGTCGCAGTGGGAACCAGGGGGGATGTAAATCCTCTGGCAGAGCTTGGCGAGGAAATGACAAAAAGGGGACATGAGTTCCGGATACTGACATCGGAGGCTTTCCGTCCGCTCATAGAAAGTAAAGGCGTGACCTTCTTAAGGCTTGATACGGATGCAGATCATGTCATGAAATATATGGTTACAGACTATAAGACTAGCCTTGATTTTGTTAATGGGCTATTTAAGCTTAAGAAGGAAAATCCGAGATTTATGGAGCAGACCATTGATGCTATAAAAGGCTCTGACCTTGTAATGTATGGTACGTGCTCAGCTTTTGCAAGACATGCGGCTGAGTATCTTGGAATCAAATGTGCAAGATATTTTTACAGTCCGATGGATCCGACCAGACAATACTCGCTTTATACTGATGATTTTAATTCGGACAAAGTGCTTAAAAGCTATGATGGACTATCGGATGGGATGAGCCTCATGACAATTGTCGCCCTAAATAAATGGAGAAAAAGTGTAGGTCTTCCAAAGTGGAAGAAAAGCAGCAGATATACAGAACTTAATGGAAGAAAAGTACTTACTTTTTATCCTACAAGTCCTCTGCTTATGCCACCGGATCCTGCATGGGGAGACCACATACATGTGACAGGGTACTGGTATCATCCGGAAGCGAGTATAAAAGATTATGAAGAGCCTGAGGAACTTACGGCCTTTTTGGCAGTGGGTGAGAAACCGATATTTGTAGCTTTTGGAAAGGCAGAGTCACCTGAACTTGCGAGACTACAGCTGCTGACATTAGATGCTTTAAAAAAGACCGGAATTCGTGCTGTCGTGCAGGCATACCAGATACCGAAAAAAGACAAGATAAATACTGACAAGCTGTTTTTTATAGATAACGTCCCATATGCTTATATCTTCGGAAAGGTGAGAGCAGTAGTGCATCATGGTGGAAATACAACAAACGGTCTGGGACTTAGGGCAGGGCTTCCAACACTGGTGATAGCACTGGCGCTTGATCAGCATTTCTATGGCAGGGTGGATCACAAGCTTGGATGTGGACCAAAACCTTTATACATCAGAAAGAAGTTATGTACAGCCACAGAAATCGCAGATTCTCTTAGAGACTTGGTCAGTGGAAATTACGATGTTACGGCGCAGACAATTTCTGAGCTGATAATGAAAGAAAATGGCATAGAAGAGGCTGTTAAAGCAATAGAGGACTATGTTTCAGAGGGGTAAATGAGTATGCTTTTAACTGTTTTTCTTACAATTGTTTTCTGTGCTGCGATAACGCTGATGATGTTTTCTGCGGTGGCATTTATACAGAATGAAAAGTTCTTTTCTTCAGCGCCAAAGGAAGCACAGGCGGTGCTTCGTCATAGAGACAAGGAACTTTTCTATGGGGCGAGGATAATTGGATGGACACTTATGATATTCAGCCTTCTGATGATACTTGGTGTTGGAGTGATTTCAATCTGGGATGGCTTCAGGAGTGGGTTCACGTTTGGGCAGTTCTTCTTCAGATTTGTTTTCATATTCACCGTATACAAGATTTACGATATGGTCTGTTTTGATTACTTCCTTCTCATGAAATTCCGTTTCTTTCAGTTTTATTATCCAGAGGTGGAAAATGTATATAGAAATAGGAAGTATGGATATAACATCAAGAGCCAGCTGCTGAAACTTCTTGTGATTTTCCCGGCAGCGTCAGCTATTGTGGCCTGGATATGTACATTGTTTTAAGAAACGTGGAGGAGGCAGATATGTCTGACAGGAAAACTGAGATAAAGAGTGCGTATAAGAGTCTGGGAAAGGCTCACGGCTTTTATGATGGGATGATGACCTGCAGTACCTTTATGGGCAGGTTAGTCACAAAACTTGTGTGGAACATGGACAGAGAGGATGCGCTGGAATATCAGGCGAGAGCTTTTGAGATGATACCTGCAGACTTTTCAGGGAAACTACTTGAGGTTCCGGTGGGCACCGGTGTCCTTTCAATGCCGGTTTGGAAAACGCTTCCGAACGCAGACATTACATGCCTTGATTATTCGGAAAACATGATGGCATCTGCATCTCAAAGAGCAGATGAAATGCGGATAAAGAACATAGTATTTAAGCAGGGGGATGTGGGAAATCTTCCTTTTGAAGACAGTACATTTGATGCGGTTGTTTCGCTGAATGGTTTTCACGCATTCCCGGATAAAGAAGCTGCTTATAAGGAGACATTCAGAGTTCTCAAACCAGGTGGCATTTTTACCGGATGCTTTTATGTAGAAGGCGCCAACACACATACTGATAAGATGATAGACAGGTTTTACATAAAAAGCGGATTCTTCACAAGACCGTTCGAAACAGTAGAGTCCCTGGAGAAGCGACTCAAGGGACTGTACATTGAAGTCAATGTTACAAATGTTGAGAGCATTGCGGTATTCCAGTGCAGAAAGAAGGAGCTATGAGCATTAAATATGAGATCCTTAAGCGGATAGTAAAAGCCGCAGGTCTAAAGAAGATGTGGGATGGAAAAACTGCTGAGGAGATTGTTGCAGCAAAGAAAAAGGAAAATGCTAAGAACCATATTCCTGAGCTTAAAGATTCTGAGTTTAATATAGACCGGATCAAGGTTATGGGTTTCACAGTGATCAGAATGAAGCACAAAGCCAAGGCAGTTCATGCAAATCTTTTTATCATTGGCGGTGGAATGGTAATGGCGCCAAGACCTGACGCTGTCAAGAAAGCACTGCGCTTTGCCAGGGAAACAGGCGTAGATGTGTATGTGCCATATTATCCACTTTGTACCGATTATCCTCTGACAAAAGCATACGCCATGATCCATGAGACATATAAAGAGATGCTAAGGGATTATGATGCTGAGAACATCTCAGTTTTAGGCACATCATCAGGCGGGAATCTTGCGCTTGGAATAGTCCCATACATCAATGATGGACATGATGACACCCCAATGCCGGGATATATCCTCGCAATTTCGCCCGGAACCTGTGTTGAAACGGACGAAGAGTGGCAGAGAATGCTTGAACTGGATAAAAAAGATGTGGCAATTCCGGCAAGCTATATGAGAACCGCTGTGGATATCATGAGACATGGCGATTTGTCAGTTCCTGAATACATGATATGGCTTCAAAAGGCCGATTTTACCAATTGTCCGCAAGTGACTTTTGTTTATGGCTCCGAAGAAACGTTGTATGCCTGCGCTCCATCTTTCGAAAAAGTCATGCAAAAATATGGAGTGGATTATGAGATGATCGTAGGCGAAGGCATGTTCCACTGCTATCCGGCATTCCCAATAGTGAAAGAGGCCAAGGAAGGCTGGGATAAGATGGTGGATTTAATCAGAAATACTACAAAACAGGGGAGTATAAAAAATGCAATTTGAAGAAATTGGGAATATGTCAGGAAAGACGCTTATGCTGCTTCCCGGGACATGCTGTGACTGGCAGACAAACTTTGGAACAGTAATCGATAGGTTATCAGAGAAATATCATCTTATATGCGTGAACTATGATGGGTTTGATGGAAGTGATGGTATCTTTCCTGATATGATTACGGTAACAGAGAAAATCGAGAAATATATCTGTGAGAAGCATAATGGCAGGCTTGATGGAGCTATTGGATCTTCTCTTGGTTCAAGTTTTGTGGGTCAGCTTGTTATGAGAAAGAACGTGCATATAGATCATGCTATCTTTGGCAGTCCTGACCTTGATCAGAGCGGGCCGGTATCAGCAAAACTCCAGTCAATGCTTGTTGTGCCTCTTTTAACAAGCTTTACAGGCAGTGAAAAGAAACGGAATAAATCCAAAGAAAAGCTGAAAAAAATCTTTGAAATGGATGATGAAAATGCTGAGAAATTCATGAACTGTTTTTCCAAGTTTAATCCCCGGTCCATAAAGAATGAGTATTACACAGACCTCCTGACCCATCTTAGGGATGATATCAATGTTGAACATACAAGAGCTCATTTTATCTATGCCAACAAAATGGGTGAGAAATATCTTGAACGCTATAAGAAGTACTTCCATGATCCTGACATCAGAGAGTTCAACATGCAGCATGAGCAGTGGCTGTTCGGCGGGAAAGAATACGCAGAACCTGTGCTGAAAGCTATAGATGAATTTATGGTAATGACAGTTTGAGGGTAATATGGGGGTGACTATGGTTCTAATATTAGAGTGCATTGTGGTTTGCTTTATACTATTTCTCCCCTGTGTAGTTGTTATAGCAAATGGAACAGAACAGGGAGCTTTTTTATATGAAAAAGATGTACAGGATCGCGTCGTAGAGATGGGACTTATAACAAAGGCACAGATCGATAAGAACTGTAAATTATTCAAGATAGGCACACTTACAGTGATGATTGCTTTTGTGCTGTGGTCAGTTTATGGTATCAATGGAGCAAGAGGATTTATAGTGCCATTTCTCCAAATATATGCTATGACAATGGCAGAAGGACTATTCGATAGATTCTTTATTGATTGGTATTGGGTGGAGCATACAAAAGCCTGGACGATTCCAGGAACCGAAGATCTAAGGCCTTACATCCCCAAAAAGACGAAGATTGTGAAGTGGCTGATTACGATTGTAGGCAATCCTATTATTGCAGCTGTACTGGCAGGGATTATGATGGTCGTATTATGAGGGAGGGAAGCAGGTAACATGGTTTGGTATGTATTGGTAATTGAAGCGATAGTATTTGCAGTATTATTTACAACAATTCTTTTTGTGTCTTTTCATGGGGAAAAAATGTACAGTCCGGCATGTATCCATAATTACCCGCCTGATATTCAAGAAGAATACTTCAAAACACATGAAAGAGTGGATGTTTCATATAAATCAAAAAAGGTAGTACTGGCGAAGTCCTGTGGAATAATCATGTTTACAGTTATTCTTACCATATGCGCGAAGCTTGCCGGGGCAGTTACATTTTGGCAGGGATTCGCGATCGCTTTTGGACTCATGGTATGGATTGGAGCCTATGACACACTCTTTCTGGACTGGGTGCTATTTGCAAATATGAAAATGTTCAGGCTGGAAGGAACAGAGCACATGGACAAGGCTTACCATCAGAAGTGGTTTCATTTAAAAGGTGCTATATTCCCAGGGCTGTTGTTTGCACTGATTCCGGCAGCGCTTGTAGGACTGTTCATAAGTTTGATGGGTTGAATAAGAAAAGAGCTTTGATTAAGTGGTAAGCCAGGAACAGAGCATGAAACATGTGGGTACAAGAACGCTTGGGGAAAAGAGCTTTATGTATGATCTTGTAAGAGAAAAATGAAATGATAAATTTTTGAGAAAAGTTAGCAACAACTAACATTAAGTAGTATCATGAAGTATAGTAAGTAAAAGATTGGGGATAAAGAAGTGACGGAGAGCAGTCTGTATGAGCAATACTCTTAAAAAATCTTCTATATTTAAGCGTTTTTATTCGGAATTGGCTGAGAAATACGGAAAAGCTAAGGCAAAAGATATATGGGATTATGCTGAAGAGGAGTTTTCCAGATTAAAGAATGCTGAACCATCCGCAGATAAGGCGAGTGTGTCATATGTCTTTCCGGCAGTAGCACTGTATCGTTCAGTTGAGCATTTCTATCCCGGAGAAGCTTTGGCTGTTACAAGAGGCTTTGGAACAAAGATGGGACGCAGACTACAAGGTATCTTTAGCAAGATTACTGCTTTTCCGGGCATTCCTTCACTCATGTGGAAGAGGATGGATAGAATTGCTGCAAAACTGAGCGATGGATATGAAATAAAGAACCTTAAAGTTACCAAAGAACAGTGCTTCATGGATGTGGTAAGCTGTCCTCTTTATGATAAGGCACGGGAACTTGGGACTCCGGAAGCTGTTCAGATGATCTGCTGCATGGATAAAGAATACATGAACGGCTTCAGGGGAGTTGATTATAAACGGACTAAATCAGTGGCTGAAGGTGATGACTGTTGTGACTACAGGCTCACAAAGTCGTTGTAAAGGCTATAGACATGAGAGAAAGAGAATGCTATGATTTGGAGTTAGCATAAGCTAACGTTTTAAAAGGAGGAGTGGACAATGGAACTTACTTTTGGTGATGTACAGGAAACAGCTCTTATTCCACTTGCGATAAAGGCAAGTGAGACAGCAAGATCTAATGCCAGGATAATTGATCTTAAGGCTAAAGAGATTATTGATGCGCTTGGAGTTGACGTTAGTAAATACGATCCCTTTTTATCACATGAGGGTGTAGTGGCTAGAACAATACTATACAGAAATGAGTTGAAGCGGCTTATCAGTAAATATCCGGATGCACTCTGCATAAATCTTGGATGTGGTTTTGATGATAAGTTCTTGCAGGTAGACAATGGCAAGATCACGTGGTTTGATGTGGATCTTCCGGATCAGATAGAGAAGAGACGTAAAGTGTACTCTGACAGGGACAGGTGCACAATGCTCGATGGGAGTGCGCTTGACGGAGAATGGACAAGGAAACTTCCTAAGCGAGAAATGACCATCGTGGTTATGGAAGGAGTCCTTGAATACTTTTCCAAAGACCAGGTAAAGACATGCATCAACATGCTTTGTGACAGCTTCGAACATGGATATCTTCTTGCGGAGCTTCATTCTCCGTTTCTTGAAAAGAATGGTAGCCATCACGATGCTGTGAAACATACTAATGCTTCTTTCGGCTGGGGAACAAAGTCAGGCCGTGAATATCTGGATCTTGAACCAAGAATGAGCCTTGTGTCTGAGACGAATTATAACGAAGAAATGAAGAAATACTCAATACGCGGAAAACTTTTTGCTATCGTTGGAAAGAACATCAACAACAGACTGGCAGTATTTAAATGGTAAAGCATTAAGGGCGGAATGTATGGATAAGTTTAATGACATCGAAATTGATGACAAGTTAGACTGGAACAGGATAGAGAAGCTTATGCGGATAGGCATATTTGCCGCATGCATGGTGCTTGTGGGAGATGTGCTTATAGGTTATGGGATGCATGATTCCTCTAAAACAGGTATGGAATGGTTCTTGTCAGCATATTTGCAATTATCGGATACCAGAATGTTTTGGTCAGCATTTCTGGGATTCATAGGTATTCCGCTTGAGGCACTTTGCTATTTTGGAGTGTACAGGCTGATTGTTCCTAAATCACAGAAATATGCTCATCTTTATAGAACAGGAATACTTGGGGTATTGGCTTTCGCGGGATGTGGAGTGCATGTCCCGTGTTTGTCCACATGCTTCTTTTACAAGTATATGAACGATGTTGCCCCGGAGATTGCAGTAGATGCAGCAGTGAAATTTGGTAAATACTTTCTTTTGCCGGGAATGATAGTGTTCTTTCTATTCTGGATCATCCAACATGTGGCACATATTGCAGCATTCACAAAAGGGCTGACTCCATATCCTAAATGGTGCTGGATATTCTGTCCTGCGGTAGGAATGGCCGCAGTCATGCTGTTTAAGGTCCTTCCTGAATCAGAAGTTCGCAATGCTATTACTGCTGCTTGGATCAGTATAGGGAATTTGTGGATGTTTGTTGGACTTTTGATTATGGCGAAGAAAGTCAAGGTTGGAGACAGATGATTATTCTGATACAGATGGTTTTATTCTGCCTGCTTTTTACTGCGATGGTCATGTACGCGGTAAGAGGGGGCGCTATTGATGGATTGTATTTCTATCCGAAAGCAGTACAGGAAAGGGCTATAGATATAGGCTTTATAACAAAAGAAACTATGCAGAAAAAGCGCAAGGTCTTCATGACAGAGTTTTACATAGTAATGCTGACAGCGCTTGTACTCATTATCGGATTATGGAACAGAGTCTCTGATTTCAAAACGGCATATTTACAGGCTCTGCTATTTCTTGAAGTAATGAATATCTATGATGGTATTGTCATAGACAAGATCTGGGTTGGACATAGCAGGTTTTGGATCTTGCCTGGCTGTGAAGATATTCCATTTGTTCAGACCTGGGGCCAGGTTTTGAAAAAAAGAAGCTTGCTGGCAATGATATGGATAGCAGGAGCTGCTATAGTTGCAGGGATTGTGGTGTTTTTGTTTTGAAAGGGAAATGAGATGTATATCAACGAGTATGGAAATCCGAATAATCCAAAGCTCATATTGCTGGCGCCAATGATGATATCCGGTGCAAATCTGTATGATCTGATGAGCCCGTATCTTAAGGGAGATTACTTTATCATCGCTCCCGATCAGGGAGGTCATGGTAAAGCCGGGGCATATATCAGTGCTGATGATGAGTACAGACAGCTTAAATCGTATCTGACTGATAAAGACTATAAGGATATCAAGCTTGTATACGGAGCTTCACTTGGCGTAGCAGTTGCATGGCGGCTATTCTGGGATTTCGATTTTAATTTAGAACGTGCCTGGTTTGACGGTGTTGCACTCAATAAGAGTTCTAAGATGGCAGAAGTGCTTGTGTGTAATCTGTTCAGAAAGAGAAAGAAACAGCTGGATAAGACTCATGTGGAAGCATCAAAATCCCTAGTGGATTGGTATGGCTATGACTTCGCAAAGATGATGACTAAGAACTTTGAAAGAATCACGCTGAGTGATATCGATGCAATATGCCATGCATGCTGTACCTACGATATGAAGCCACTGTCAAAAGAACAACAGGCCAAACTCCATCTTGAATATGGCGAAAAGGATTTTGACCTCAAACTTTCTAGAAAATCTTTTGCCAAGTACTTGCCAGATGTGAAGGTGGTTATTAGAAAAGGGTATCCGCATTGTGGATACATGGCTGCGCATACCAGAGAGTATGTTGAAGAAATAGAGGAATTTGTAAATGTTTAAAAAGACAAAGAATATAAGGGGACTTATTTGTGGAATCATCGGATGACTATGCTATGGATGCTTTTGTAAAGCAGATAAAAAAAGTGAGTACTCTTGAAATTGAAGTTAGCAGGTGCTAACATATAATACAGCTGATAATAATTTTCATGATACATCAGTACACCAAATAATAAATAACTGCATCAAAATTCTCGGCGGATTTGTTTCGGTTATTTATTATTTGGTGTATTAGGGGGCAGGATGAATAAGGAGCAGCTGGTATATGTATCACATTGAGAAAAACACAGTGCAGGAAACGCTTATAATCCCACTGTTTGGAAGAAAAGTATGCTCGGAGCATTTTCCGGAATTGTTTAAAGACCCAGAGGCAGAACGCATCTGCTCCATGCTTGATTATGATTTTGCAGAGAATGGTCAGAAGATGGAGAGTGCAGTCGGGCTTTTTGGCGCGCTTGAAGTTGCGCAGAGACAATATGACCTTGCTTGGGAGGTCAAGGAGTACCTAATAAAGCACCCCTATGCTGCTGTCGTAAATCTCGGGTGCGGATTGGATGACACCTTCAGAAAATGTGATAACAAAGCCTGCGTGGGCTTCAATATAGATATGCCGGATGTAATAAAGGTCAGAAATGAGATCCTTCCAGCCGGAGAGAGGGAAAACAATCTCGGATACGACCTTAATGATGAACACTGGATGGATGAAATAGATCCATCCCATGGTGCTGTGTTCTTTGCATCCGGTGTTTTCTATTATTTTAAGACTGAGGCTGTAAGGAAACTGTTACAAAAGATGGCAAAGAAGTTTCCAGGAGGAATAATAGTATTTGATTCCTGCAATCAGCGTGGGGCTAAGATGATGACTAAGACATGGCTTAAGGAAGCGGGAATCTCAGACGTGGGCGCATTTTTCTCTGTTGAAGATAAAGCTGAGATTGAGGTATGGAGCAATGATTTCACATCAGTAACTGCACGAAGCTATATGAGGGGCTATCGTGATATCTATAATGAGGTCAGGCTTCTACATAAATTGATGATCAGGTTCTGCGACAGTCTTGTAAAGATGCAGATCATAAAGATTACATTCAAGTGAGACCTATAAGGAGATGCTGAATGGCTGTTTTTATAAATAAGAGCACACAGATTGATTTTAAGCTTCCGGCAACTGACTGCGGGAATGAAGGAAAAATGAAATGGATTGTATATGATGATCTTTTTCACGCCGGCTATATAGATATATGGTCAAGGTATTTACCGGAAACTATTTTCAGGTCAACCTCATTTAAAAATCAGGATACGGTACCAGTCAAGATAAATTACTGCTTTCGTGGTCGATGCGAGGTACTGCTCAACTCGGGGGTGACTACCTTTGTTGTGGGTGATGAACTGGCAATTGATTATGGCACTTCCCAGAACAACGAGGAAGCATTCTTTTACCCAACGGCAGAATACGAGGGGATAGAACTGATTCTGTATCCTTCTGAGGAACTTGGCAAGATCCTTTCATTTAATGGCAAAGAAAATATTATAAATGAAATAACACAAAAGTGTACTGATAGAAGCATTCCATTCATAACCGTGGCAGAAGAGCGTATCAGAAGATGTGTGGAGGATCTTAAGGATGATATTCTGGGGCAGACTGACAGTAATCTTTTGCTTATGGATATCATAAAACTTTTGTATCTCATCAACGGTATGTCTTTTAAGTCTGACAAAAGAAGAACCTTTTGCACCTCTTCACAGGTGGATATTGCTAAAGAAGCCCTAGGGATTATATCAGCTGATTTATCAAAACGTCATTCAGCAGCCGAGCTGGCTGCTTCTTTTGGTATAAGTGAATCCTCGCTTAAGAATTATTTTCGTGCAGTATTTGGAAAAGGGTACAGTGAGATTATAAGCGAAATAAGGATGAGAAAAGCAGCTGAGCTTATCAGGGAAAACAAAGAAAACCTTGGTAAAATCGCAGAAACTGTAGGTTACCAGAACCAGTCGAGATTTTCAGAAGCATTCCTTAAGTATCACAAAGTTCTCCCAATGGAATATAAAAGAATAAGTCGATGCTAAAAAGGCTAAAAATGCTATTTTGCTGTAGAAATATAGGAGGCAAATAACTAAAATCATATAGTGGTGTTAGCGGAAGCTAACAATCACTATAATGCCAGTGTGGCGGAAGGAGAAAAATATGGATGGGATAATGACTCAGAAAAAAAATAATGAAAAGCTTGGAGGAAAAGACCTGATAAATATCGGAATTTATGCAGCTATCTATCTTGTGATAATGACTGCAATCTCTATGTTGGGATTCATTCCGATCATGATGCCGATGTTATCTGTTCTATGCCCTCTGATTGGTGGTATTACCATGATGCTATTTTTTACAAAGGTTAAAAAGTTCGGGATGATCACAATTATTACTATTATAATTGGAGCATTTTTGTGGGTTACAGGAATGGGCTTCTGGCCGTTTATTTTTGGAATTATATGCGGAATTGTTGCGGATCTTGTTGCAAAGAGCGGAGATTATTCAAGTAAAAAGAAGACAGTCTTAAGTTATGGAATTATGTGTATAACAATCTTTGGGTGTTTCCTGCCATTATATCTTGACATAAACGGATATTTTTCAACAAGAACATCCTTTGGAAGCGACTATGTTGAGGCTATGACAAGGATATTCAGACCATGGACAGCACCTATAATCCTGGCATGTTCATTTGTCTTCGGGGTTCTCGGAGCACTCCTTGGAATGCATTTCCTTAAAAAGCATTTTGAGAAAGCCGGTATCGTCTGATGGAAAGTGCGGTATATAACCCGGGAAAACTTGATCGTGGACTTATCATGGATCCCAGAACAAAGCTGGCATTACTCATCACGGTAACAACCTTTGCATTGGGCGGTGCCGGAGGTAGAAGATGCGGAATGCTTGTACCTGTACTTTGCATGGTGCCTTTTCTCCTGCTTCTAACTGCAAAGAGATTCAAAACAGCGATTATTGGAATAGTGCTGTTTTGGGGATCGAGTATGCTTCTGGCCTTTGCTAATGCGCATGATTTGAGAGGGCTTATTTACTATATTATCCTCGGCTCATGCGGAGTGCTTGGAAGGTTCCTTCCCTGCATAATGATGGGGAGGTATCTGATGGAGTCTACAACTGTAAGCGAATTTACAGCAGCAATGAAAAAGCTCCATGTAAGCGATAATTTCATCATTCCGTTATCTGTTATGTTCCGTTTTTTTCCTACAGTTGTAGATGAGGCTGATTCAATTAGCTGCGCGATGAAAATGAGAGGAATAAACATTGGGGGGAGACATGCTTCCAAGATTATAGAGTACAGGATGGTTCCTCTTATGACCTGCTGTGTAAATATCGGAGAGGAACTATCAGCAGCGGCTCTTACAAGAGGTCTTGGCGGCGAGGTGAAAAGAACTAATATCTGCAGGATAGGTTTTCATCTGCAGGATTACGCTGCATTGTTATTGTGCCTGGTCCCGTGGGTATTACTGATTGTGGATGTGGTGAGATGATAGAATTTGAAAATGTCAGCTTTAATTATTTGAGGACAGAGCAAGCTTCTGTCAGGAATATTAACCTTAAGATAAACAAGGGAGAGACGGTGCTTTTATGTGGTGAATCCGGATGCGGTAAAACAACGCTTATCAGGATGATAAATGGTCTTATCCCGCATTTCTATGAGGGACGGATGAATGGAAGTGTATCGGTTGCTGGGATGGATACGACAGAAGCAGAACTTTATGAGACGGCAAAAGTTGTAGGTTCGGTATTCCAGAATCCCAGGAGCCAGTTCTTCTGTGTGGACAGCACAAGCGAGCTTGCCTTTGGCCCTGAAAATATGGGACTTCCGGAGGAAGAAATAAGGGAGCGCATAGACACTACTGTGGCTTTGATGAAGATCAGATCTTTAATGGACAGAAGCATATTTGAAATGTCGGGTGGAGAAAAGCAAAGAATAGCCTGCGCATCTGTAGATACGCTAAATCCAGAGGTTTGTGTTTTGGATGAACCTTCATCTAACTTAAGTCTTGAGGCTATTGAAGACCTTAAGAATACTCTCCTTGGCTGGAAGCAGAAGGGAAGGACGATTGTTGTAGCTGAGCATAGGCTGTACTGGCTTAAGGATATCTGCGACAGGGTAATCTGCCTTAAAGAAGGGAAGATCATCTTTGATATGCCGATGAAAGAGTTCAGAAATCTGTCTGAGGAAGAGTTAAGACGCCATGGTCTTCGGTCTATAAATGAGAATCTTTCGATGGCGCCAATTGAAACAGGGAAGATGAATCCTGAGACCATTACCTTTGAGAAGCTTTTCTACAATTACAGAAATTGTGATGCTCTTCATATAGACAGGCTTGAAATACCCCGGAATGAAGTAATAGCAGTAGTCGGTTCCAATGGTGCAGGCAAGTCCACATTTTCGAAATGTATATGCGGGCTGATGAGGGGATTTAAGGGTTATGCCATCATCGGAAAAAAGAAGCAAAAGAGTAGAAATCTTCTGAAGAGTTCATACATGGTCATGCAGGATGTTAACCATCAACTGTTCTGTGAAACGGTTATGGATGAGGTCACGTTGGGAATGGATGAGGAAAACAGACAAAGAGTAGTTGAAATCCTGGATAAGCTTGGGCTTAAGGAATTGGCAGACAGGCATCCCATGAGTCTTTCAGGTGGACAGAAACAGAGGGTTGCAGTTGCAAGTGCGCTGCTTTCTGATAAAGATATTATCCTGTTTGATGAGCCCTCCAGCGGGCTTGATTTCTATAACATGGAGCGCGTGGCAGAGCTCATACGGTCACTGCGTGGCCAAAAGACAGTTTTTGTTGTTACTCACGATCCGGATCTTGTCAGGAGATGCGCTACTGTGGTTCTCCGGTTAGAGAACGGGCAAGTTGTAAATACTAATTCAAGCGGGGAGATAAAAGATTATGGGAGAGAAAAAGAAAAGTGTTATAGCGCAGCTGTTCGAATATGCGGGCAACCATAAGTATTTTACCATATGTTCATGGATACTGGCAGCCATAAGTGCTCTTGTGGCACTTGTGCCATTCTATTACATATGGTGCATCATAAAAGAGGTTGTTGAAGTAAGGCCTGACTTTGACAGGGCAACTCACATAGTATCTCATGGCTGGAGCGCTGTGGGTATGAGCCTTTTAGCCATGGTCATATATATCGCAGCTCTCATGTGTTCACATATCGCAGCCTTCAGGGTTCAGGCTAACATGAGGACTGCAATGATGGAGCATGTTATGAAGCTTCCCATGGGGTATATAGAATCCGAGGGGAGCGGAAAAATCAGAAAGATAGTTGCGGAGTCAAGCGCTGCTACAGAGACATTCCTGGCACACAGTCTGCCGGATAAAGCCGTGAGCTACGCAACTCCCATTGGGCTTATTGCCATGCTTCTTTTCTTTGACTGGAAGATAGGTCTTATCTGCCTCATTCCTGCTGTCATCGCATTCCTTGCCATGGGAGGCATGATGGGGGAAAAGATGCAAAATGACATGAAGGAATACCAGAATGCGCTTGATGAGATGTCCGCTGAGGCTGTTGAATATGTCAGGGGAATTCCGGTTGTTAAGACCTTTGGACAGTCAGTCTTTTCTTTTAAGAGGTTTAAGGAAGCAATAGATAAATATGAAAAGTGGACCATTACCTATACAATAGGAATGAGAATGCCCATGATAGGCTTTACAACAGCGGCTAATGGTGTGTTCGCAGCACTTGTGGCCTGCAGTCTCATTTTTGCCGGGAACGGCGTCCCAGATACATTCCTTTATAACATTCTCTTTTACATCATAATTACTCCGATACTCACGGTAACCCTGATGAAGGTGGCTTATGCGGGGGAAAGTCAGATGGTGGTAAAAGATGCTCTGGAAAGGATGTACTCACTTTTAGAGGTCGAGCCCCTTAAGGAGGCTACGAATCCTCAGCTTCCTAAAGATAGCAGCATCAGCATTGACAATATCATCTTCACTTACGACGAAAAAAAAGCCAACGCCATCGATGGTATCACACTGGATATAAAGCCGGGTGAACATGTGGCATTTGTGGGACCTTCCGGAGGAGGAAAGACCACGCTAGCATCCCTTGTTGCAAGATTCTGGGATGTTAAAGAGGGCAGTATTAAGATTGGAGGTGTCAATGTAAAAGACATTGCGTCCTCTGAGCTTATGAAACAGGTATCTTATGTTTTTCAGGACAGTAAGCTCCTTAAGATGTCGATACTTGATAATGTAAGAATGGGGCGTCCGGATGCTACACAGGACGAAGTGGTACAGGCTCTTAAGGATGCCATGTGCTGGGATATAATAGAAAAACTTCCGGACGGCATAAATACTATGATCGGAAGCAAAGGTACATATGTATCAGGTGGCGAAGCACAGCGAATATCCATAGCAAGGGCTTTTCTTAAAAATGCACCGATACTGATTCTGGACGAGGCGACAGCCTTTGCGGATCCGGACAATGAGATAATGGTCCAGCAGGCCTTTGCAAATCTGTCAAAAGATAAAACATTGATCATGATCGCCCATCGTCTGTCAACTGTAGTAAATGCAGATAAGATATGTGTCCTTACAGATGGTAAGATTGCAGAATCCGGAAAGCACGAAGAGCTTCTTGCAAAGAGGGGAATCTACAGCCATATGTGGAACGAATATCAGAAATCAGTAAACTGGAAGGTAGGTAAGGGCGCATGAGTATAGTGGAAAAATTACAGCATAAATACGCCCTTTCAGAGCAGGGCGCCAAGGACATGTTAAAAGCGTTTGCGGCATGCACGCTGGCAAACCTGGCACAGATGATGCCTGTAGGGATCCTCTTTATGATGACAGGAGATCTTTTAAATGGGCAGTTGCCGAAAAATCATGTGGTAATATTCATTGTGGGGAGCATTATCTGTCTTTTGCTTATAGCAATTACTGAATATTTCCAGTATAATGCAACGTTTTTCTCAACCTATGTCGAAAGCGGCGTTAGAAGACGTTCTCTTGCAGAAAAGTTAAGAAGGATACCGCTTTCATTCTTTGGTAAAAAAGATCTGGCAGACCTGACCAATACCATCATGGCAGACTGTGCAACGCTTGAGACTGCTTCATCTCACTGGCTGCCGGAGCTTGTGGGCGCTTTCATTTCTACAACGCTTGTAGTAATAAGTCTGTTCTTCTTTGATGCAAGAATGGCTATAGCAGCTGTATGGGTGCTTCCTGTAGCATTTATCATAGTGTTTTTCTCAAGAAATGTGATGCATGCTGTAAACAGGAGAGGAAGCAGATATAAGGTGGCATGTCTTGACGGTATACAGGAAGCGCTTGAGACAGTGCGCGACCTGAAAGCCTACAATGCTCAGGATACATACATGGAAGAACTTAATAAGAAAATCAAGGCTGTTGAGTCCCACAATATCTTTTCTGAGTTTCTGAATGCAGCATTTGTCTGCAGTGCCCAGATGATCTTAAAGTTCGGCATCGGAACTGTTGCAATTGCCGGTTCAGCTCTTCTTATTAAGAATGAGATAAATGTTGTCACTTTTTTTATGTATCTTCTTGTCGTATCAAGGATGTATGAGCCTTTGCAGATAGCACTTCAGAATTTTTCTGCACTTATAGCAACGGATACTCAGTGTGAGAGAATGGATGAGATCCTTTCACATAGGGAACAGACAGGCATAGATACCCTTTCAAACAAAAACTATGATATTGAGTTTAAGAATGTGCATTTTTCATATGAGGATGGAGAAACAGTATTAAGCGATGTGAGTTTTGTGGCAAAGCAGGGAGAGGTTACAGCGCTTATCGGTCCTTCCGGCGGCGGAAAGACTACTGTATCAAGACTGGCGGCAAGGTTTTGGGATATTGACAGCGGGCTTATTACCGTTGGTGGAATGGATATATCAAAGATTGAGCCGGAAACTCTTTTATCAATGTATTCCATAGTGTTCCAGGATGTGACTCTTTTCAATAATACTATTCTTGAGAATATCAGGATTGGCAAAAAAGAGGCTACAGATGAGGAAGTACGGGCTGCAGCAAAGCTTGCCCACTGCGATGAGTTTATTGATAAGCTTCCTGATGGTTACAATACACTCATAGGAGAAAACGGCTCTGAGCTGTCCGGTGGGGAAAGGCAGAGAATATCCATCGCCAGGGCATTCCTTAAGGATGCACCTATCATTCTTATGGATGAAGCCACAGCGTCCCTTGATGTAGATAATGAATCACTGATCCAGGAGGCCATCAGCGACCTGATAAAGGATAAGACTGTCCTTATCATCGCCCATCGCATGCGCACAGTTGATGGTGCAGACAAGATAGTTGTGCTAAAGAATGGTACAGTAGCAGAGTCGGGAAAACCTTCTGTGCTTAAAGTTAATGACGGTATCTATAGTCACATGATATCAGTTCAGATGCAGTCAGAGAATTGGGTATATAACTGAAGAACTAATCCTTATCACGGCGTTTCATATGATGAATATATTGCAAAGGTACTTCCGACCCTCATTTCATATGAGCATCCTATAAATATGCCAGACTGGTTTGTGCCTGAAACGTATTACTACTTATGGAATGAAGGGAAGCTGATTGGAGAGTTTCGTATCAGACATCATCTTACAGAAGCTCTTAGGAATGGTGCAGGACATATTGGTTACAGCATCAAGAGGGATGAAAGAGGAAAAGGATATGATACAGCCGGCCTAAAGCTTACTATTTCCGAGGCGAAAAAGATTATTCCAGAGGATGAGATTTATCTTCGTGTCAATAAAGACAACATCGCATCCCAGAAGGTAATGCTGAATAATGGGGCATACAGAGCAGGTGAAGACGAGGACCATTATTTCATGAGGATTAAAAAGTACTAAATACGACAAAGAGGAGACCGGCAAACGATGACAGGTTTGCTATTACTCCTCTTTTATATTGGAAAAAACGATATGGTCACGCTGTTTTATCGGAGATATGTTCAGCAGCCAGCTTCTGGTTTATGGTATCTTCACATGCCTGCATCGCCTGCAAAGTCATGGTAAGAAGCTTATCAAGTTCCCAACCGAGCTGGGCAGCGCCTCTTTCTATAACCTCTCTGGAACAGCCTGCTGCAAAGCCTTTACTTTTATATTTCTTTTTCAAGGACTTTAGTTCCATGTCTTTTGTGCTCTTTGAAGGCCTCATGAGAGCAGTAGCCCAGATCAGGCCGGTCAGTTCGTCAGCAGCAAAGAGTACCTTTTCCATTTCTAAGGTGGGCTCTACGTCTATAGTTGTGCCATTTCCGACAGTTATTCCGTATCCGTGAGAGCAGACTGAGTGGATAATGTCATCACTGACGCCTCCTTCTCTGAGAAGCTCAGGAGCTTTTAGGCAGTGTTCATCCGGATATAACTCGAAATCAATATCATGAAGTAATCCAACTATTCCCCAGTGTTCTTCTTCAGCTGAATAACCAAGTTCTTTTGCGTACCATTTCATGACAGCTTCTACAGTAAGAGCGTGCTGGATGTGAAATGGATCTTTGTTATATTTCTTTAATAGTTCAAATGCATCATCACGTGTGATCATAATATCCTCCAATCTTTCAGAATATTCTACTTCATTTTTGCTCGGATGGCGATTAACTATTTACGATAGTTGGCGATAGCAACGGTATAAGGAAACGATAAATAATCAGTGTCTGAGTAGTATACAGCTGTATACTAAAACATCCATAAATCGTATACCGGTGTTTATTTTTACTGCAAACATATTGAAATAAAATAATATCAAGGAGGCTTCGCGTGTAAGGAGGCATTTTATGGATGAAATCGCAACTGACTATATTTATTGCAGAATAATGACGCTTGCTGATGAAGTTGAAAAATCACTCTATCGTGTCGCTGTTGATGGAGGGCTCGAGAGAAATCAGATATATAATATGATGAAAAGAGGATCCATGCCAGATTTGAGGATACTTAATAAGATATGTCGGGGGTTAGATGTAACATTAAAAGAATTTTTTGATGAGGAGTTTCATGCAGATAAAAATGAAAGAATATTGATAGAGACATATCGATCATTTAAAGGACAAGAAAACAGAAACCGATTCACAAGGTATGTTGTTGGATTTGCTGGAGCAATGAAAGATGAAAATACGGAAGGCTTGAAGAACGTAAATGACAGGGAGGCTAATTGATAGCGGATCTGTCTTTTTTTAATTATGGAGGGAGAAGCATGCAAAAAGTAACAAGAATGACAGCGGAAAGACTTGCCGAAGAATTGTGTAAGCAGGAAGGTTTTGATGTTAAGGATGCTTCTGACTTTGCAGAAGACATGCTTACCAGGTTGTTGGCAGGACAAGTTGTAGCTGAAGAGGACGCAAATAACAATGTGCCTGCAGTCATACAATCCCAGAAGCTTAGGCTTAGACATTGGTACATTCTTCTGGTTGATCAAATGCCGAATGTTTTTAATCACGATAAACCGATACCAATTCCTGCCGAATATGGAGGACGTGGAGATTTTATATGGGAACTTGTACGTACTATTTGGATCAAAGGAAAGTCAGATGGGATGCTTGATAAAATAGAGAGGATGCTTGATGGTAATGTGTCAGGTACGCCATATGATCCCGAAAAAGACAGACGTAAGGATGGTAAGCTTATCAGGACGATACTTACAGATTGCTTTTTTACTGGAGAGGCAAGTTCACTTACTAACGAGGAGTATGCCAGACAATTACAGATAAGCCGCTCAACTCTTGAGAGTAAAAAAGAAGCAGGCATGGCAATTTTTGGAATCTTGATGTGGATATATGCTGTCAGAAGAGAAATGGAAGATATAGAAGAAGGAATTATACCAAGACCAGAACAGCATAGATGGTGGATGAAATATGTTTAGGGAGCAGCTTTGAGGCTGCTCTTTTACATTAATTGAGAAACACTCAACAATTACGCAATAAAAAACATATAAACTACGTCTAATGTTTAACAAACTTCATTAAATCCGCCAAATGCCAGTGATCATGTGATAAAATGCCTATCGTTGCAGAAAGGAGGAGTCATTATTTGGGGAAACATATCACTAAGTGGGGAGCTAGTGATTGTTATGAAAAAATGTGTAAATGCTTATATGGTCGAATAAGATGTGGGCCATTGCAATTCCGGGGAATCTGATTTTAATTAGGAAGAGTAAAAAGAATTGTTGGGAGAAAATGCAATGGCAGATATAAATGTAGCGGCTTGCTTTGAGAGGGAATTGGAGGAATTACATTGCCCATACTGTGGGAAGTGGGTGTGTGATACCGATATGGATATTGGGCGCATTATAGAGCCCTGCAGAGAATGCGGAAGAAGGCTTGTCATAATGAATATGGGAGAGGGACCATTTATTTTTAAGGACAGAAGAAAGGTTGCCAGAATCCGCAGAAAAGAAAAAAGAATGCAAAAAAAAGGCATTCATGAATACAACTAAATATTGATATGAGCTGTATGTATTGGGCGTTGAATCCGTAATTGAGGAAGGTTCGCAGCATGCAGCAAGAGTTTGCTTAGACGGACTATGAACAGTAATTGATGTTGAAAGGCGGAGCAGAACAGAGGAAATATCCATGACGGGTATTCTGTTTTGCTACCGTCTTTTTATTATGCCCATTTTTAGCGTTCAAATTTGAACTCATTTCGGAGATTTTTCTCTGTTTTCTCTGAATAAGGTTCAGATTTGAACATTTTTAATTGGGAAACTTACATAGGCAGATATCCGTGAAGCCCGGTTTTTGAAACTGACAACTTTCAAAAATCGGAGGAAACGGATAATGAATATTAATGAGAAAAATGAATATGAAATAATAGACCTTGGCTATGAGTATCCAGGAATGACAGGAGGAGTCAAGTGGGCTGTTATCACGGAGCTTGATAGTGAAATGCTTATAGAAAAATATGGAGATGAATTATCTATGTTCAAGCCATTTGTTGTCATGACAAAAGCTCAGGGAGAGGTGCTTAAGGATTATGACAGAAATGAGGCTAAACATAGAATGAGAAGAGTCAGAACCTGCTCACTGGACGGATATGTGGAGGGAGAAACTGAGTATATATATTCTGTTTTTTCAAAGGATGAACCAGAGGATATAGTTGTCCAGATGGATGAGGTAGAATGCTTACGTAAGGCTGTTGAAACTCTTACAGATATTCAGAAAAGGAGGCTCAAACTGTATTTTTATAATGATTTGACTGCGCGTGAAATAGCTGAACTAGAAGGTGTTTCACATAAGAATGTGTTGAAATCTTTGAACGAGGCAATTAAGAAAATTCAAAAATATAAAAACTAAGGGGTACCATCAGTAACTTCTCTGTTCGGATAGATGAGAGGATAAAAACTCATTTGTCGGACATTGAAAAGTAAATAGCCATTCATCAGGTACGTTCCTGTTATTCAAGCCCCAAAGGTACGCCTTGCGCGATATAGCCTCACTGAAAGCCGGTAGCACCGGTCTGGCGATGACAATAACATGGATAATGATACTTCCGCTCAGCCACAACTCATCGTAATGGGAGCGGCCCGGCGAGATCCGCGGGGAGGTAAAGAGCCTATGGAGCTGTCAGCTGCAGCCGCCTGATGACTTCCGAAATCCGGGTGTCGAGGACAAATAGATACAATATAAATATTTTGGAGCGTTTCTTCCATATTTTATTTATGAAGGAAACGCTCTTTTTTTAGGAGATATAACAAATATGAGAGAAGTTTTAAGAGGAGACATATACTTAGCAGATCTGGGTGAAAACATAGGATCTGTACAGAGAGGCGAGCGTCCTGTTGTAATAGTACAAAATAATAAAGGAAATAAGTATTCGCCTACAATTACAGTAATACCTGTGACGACTAAGATTCATCGAAGTAAAGGATTTCCCACGCATGTGCTTTTGGATCATATTGGGGGACTTGATGAAGAATCAGCGTCTATGGCAGAGCAGATAACTACCATAAGCAGGAGTAAGCTCATAAGATACATTGGTAGTTTGCCAGAGGACTTTATGAAAGCGAGAATCAATAAGTCAATTCGTATACAGTTAGGGCTGGATAAAATAGAGAAAACTGCTAAGAAGGATTTGATAAAATCGGATCCGTCTGGGGTACCAATTTGGCACAAAACTTCAATGACTGTCGAAGAAGCATCGGAGTATTCGAATATTGGAATAAACAGAATAAGGGAATTATGTAAAGATCCCTTAATCAAAATCTCTTTTCAGGTAGGAAGAAAAATATTGATAAAACGAGAGGCGTTTGACGAGTATTTAAATAATGTGGAACTCATCTGATAGAGCCTGCCAATCTTGAAAAAAAGGCTTTTCTATGTTATTTTTATACACGCGTGATGATGCTTCCTTTATTAAGAAGGAGTGTTATTGTGGGTAAAGATTTAAGAGGCCGAGAAATCGGCGAAGGAATTGTGCAGAGAAAGGATGGTTTATATTCAGCCAGATTTACTAACAAGAGTGGAAAAAGAGTAGAAAAATATTTTGATAATGCTGCAGATGCCAAAAAGTGGGTCACGATAAGCCGGCTTGAGGATGATAAAAAACCGGCCACAGCCATTGAATATAGCATGACTGTTGATGAGTGGTTTGTATATTGGATAAAAACATTTAAGCAGGGTTTATCGCCAAATACGATAAGAAATTATAAGGATCGTTACTATACTAATGTCCAAAACCATATAGGTAAGATGTTGCTTATAGATGTTAAGGCGATGCATTGTCAGCAGATTCTTAATGAAATGCAGGCAGATTACGCAATATCTACAGTCTATCAGACATACATTTGTCTTGGCTCAATGTTCAAATCTGCTTTGCTAAACGATCTTATTCCTAAGCATCCGCTTGATGCAGTGAACTTCAGAGCAAAAAAAGTAAAGACACCGCGCAGAGTTCTCACTGTGGAGGAACAGGAAAAATTCCTCGAATTTGCAGATAAGAATCATAATGCAAAACAATTTAGGTTGCTTTTGCAGACAGGACTTAGAACCGGTGAGCTGATAGGTCTAACTTGGGACAGCTTTGATATTGAGAATAGAACCCTGACAATTGATAAAGCACTTGAGTATAGACATGAGCGTGGGTATTGGAGAGCTGGACCACCAAAAACAATGGCCGGATTCAGGACAATACCGCTTACTGAAGAAGCTTTTGATATATTATATGGGTTGTATCAAAAGCGGCACACCAGGAAAGAATCCATGGCACTGTCACAGGTATTAACCTTCATTGACCCGAGAACCGGACTTGAGAGAACAGTAAACATGAAGGAATTGATATTTGTAAATTTTCGGACCGGAGAGCCTATCAAGAATTCTACTTATGATACCAATCTTTATAAGATATGTGATAAGGCAGGAATTAAACCTTTTTGTATGCACGCATTAAGACACACATTTGCTACCAGATGTATTGAGAGAGGAGTTAATCCGAAGTCTCTTCAAAAGATTTTGGGACATGCACAGTTGTCTACCACGATGGATACATATGTACATGTGACTGATGATTCTTTAATTCTTGCGATAAGACAGTTTGAGGCTGCTGTATAGCCTTTATAATTTTGTATAAAAGTTGGGAAGTAAAAAAATAATCAAAACTTATCATTTCTGGTGTAAAATGGTGTATATTTCATTATTCTAGATAGAAAGAATCCCGTAAATACGGGCTGGAGGTAATAAAAAATGAAACTAGGAATCGTAGGTTTACCAAACGTAGGTAAGTCAACACTTTTCAATTCACTTACTAATGCAGGAGCGCTTGCAGCTAATTATCCTTTTGCGACAATTGATCCTAATGTTGGAGTTGTTGCAGTTCCGGACAAGAGACTTAAGCTTCTTGGCGATCTTTATCATTCAAAGAAGGTTACACCTGCAACAATTGAGTTCGTTGATATTGCCGGACTAGTAAAGGGTGCATCAAAGGGTGAAGGACTTGGAAACCAGTTCCTTGCAAATATCCGTGAGACAGATGCTATTGTACATGTTGTAAGATGTTTTGAAGATCCTAACGTAGTTCACGTTGACGGATCAGTTGATCCTGCAAGAGATATAGAGACAATCAACCTTGAGCTTATTTTTGCTGATCTCGAGGTTCTTGAGAGAAGAATAGCAAAGGTTTCTAAGACTGCACGTATGGATAAGACTGCAGCAAAAGAGCTGGATCTTTTGAACAAGATAAAGGCAACTCTTGAAGAGAATAAGATGGCTAGAGAGCTTGAGATCACAGATGAAGATGAGCTTGCTCTTATGAATGGGTACGACCTTCTTACATGGAAACCTGTTATTTATGCAGCCAATGTAAAGGATGATGATCTTGCTGATGAGGGAGCTTCCAACAAGTATGTTGCAGCAGTCAGAGAACTTGCTTCAAAGTCCGGCAGTGAGGTATTTGTTATCAGTGCTCAGATTGAAGCTGAAATTTCTGAACTGGAAGCAGATGAAAAGGCAGAGTTCCTTGAAAGTATGGGACTTACAGAGTCTGGACTTGATAAGCTTATTGCAGCAAGCTATAAGACACTTGGTCTTATGAGTTTCCTTACATCAGGCGAAGATGAGACAAGAGCATGGACAATTAAGATTGGAACAAAAGCTCCTCAGGCAGCAGGTAAGATTCATACAGATTTTGAAAGAGGATTTATCAAAGCTGAAGTTATCAATTATGAGGATCTTCTCAGAGAGGGCTCACTTGCAGCAGCGAGAGAAAAAGGTCTTGTCCGAATGGAAGGAAAAGAGTACGTGGTTCAGGATGGAGATGTGATTCTCTTTAGATTTAACGTGTGATACTGCAAAGCATCGCAGCAAAGCATGAAAATATGCAGATCCATGCTTGCATGGGAATCTGCATATTTTCATGCTTTGATATGAGGCGCGCAGCGCCTCAACGAGGAATTGCGAAGCAATTACGAGTCTGCGATGCGAAGTGAAGCAGAGGAATTGCGAAGCGATTACGAGTCTGCGATGAAAAATAAAATACAGGGAGGCTGTTATGCCGGATATAATGGGGAAGATGGATATTGCGTTTCCGCACTTAAATATCTATTTGGAGAATGTCCCAAAGAGTTTTACTGTTTTTGGTTTTAGTATTGCTTTGTATGGAGTGATTATTGGACTGGGCTTTTTTCTGGCACTTATCCTTATTTCGAAAATTGCCGGGGCAACAGGTCAGAATCCTGATACATACTGGGATGTGGCGACTTTTGTAATAATCTTTTCAATTCTTGGCGCTAGAGCTTATTATGTGTTTTTTGCCTGGGATTATTATAAAGATAATCCTATCAGCGTGCTTAACATCAGAAATGGTGGTCTTGCCATATATGGTGGCGTGATTGCCGGGTTCCTTACAGCGTTCATTTATTGCAAGGTTAAAAAAGTTAATTTCTTTTTGCTTACAGATACCATTATGCCGGGGCTTTTACTTGGACAGGTAATGGGGAGATGGGGCAATTTTACTAACAGAGAAGCCTTTGGAGAATATACAGATAACCTTTTTGCTATGAGGCTTCCGGTGGAAGCTGTACGAAGCGGAGAGATAACTGAGCTTATGAAGGCTCACATGGTGGAAGGTACGAATTATATTCAGGTGAGTCCGACATTTCTTTATGAAAGTATGTGGAACCTGTGTCTTCTTATTATTATACTTTTGTATATCAAGCACAAAAAATTTGATGGCGAGATAGTTTTGATGTATCTTGGTGGTTATGGTCTTGGAAGATCCTGGATAGAGGGACTTAGAACAGATCAGTTGATAATGCACACTACAGGACTTCCGGTGTCTCAGATGCTTGCTATATGTCTTGTGACTTTTTCAGTGGCAGTTATGGCTGTAAAACGACTTCGAATGCGTAAAAAGTAATAAATCGAATAAATATTTTTTCTATAAAAAATGTCTTCTTGAATTTATGATTCAGGAGGGCATTTTTTTTCATGGATTTTTAATGGACAGCATGAAAGAAGTGTTTTATAATGTGTTCAGGTGGTAAAAAGTGTCATAAAGTGGTTAAAAGTGGTAGAAAAGTGGTAAAATAGGTGGGAGCAGCATTTAAAGGCGAATACAGTCATTCCATAGATGCTAAGGGACGACTCATAATACCTGCTAAATTCCGCGAGCTTTTGGGCGATCAATTTGTGGTTACCAAGGGCTTTGACGGATGCCTTTTTGTGTTCGCAGAAGAGGGATGGAACCAGTTTGAAGAAAAACTCCAGTCTCTGCCTATGGATAAACCGGAAGCCAGAATGCTTGGACGATTCTTTATTGCAGGCGCAATTGATGCGGAAGTCGACAAGCAGGGAAGAATCCTTTTACCAGCAAATCTTCTGCAGCACGCAAAAATAGAAAAAGAGGCAGTTATTGCCGGTGTTGGTAACAGAGCTGAAATTTGGAGTAAGGCAGAATGGGAGAAGGCTAGTACCTTTGATGACATCAATGAAATTGCAGCTAAGATGAGTCAGTACGGTTTAAGCATTTAAGCTGAACTTAGAAGTGCTTTGAGTCTGGTGCATGGCTTAATAAAATAATAAGGAAAAAGTATGGAATTCAAACATTATTCAGTACTACTTGATGAGTGCTTGGACAATTTGAATATTAAGCCCGACGGAATATATCTTGACGGAACTCTTGGAGGCGCAGGTCATTCCCTGCACATCGCAGAGAAATTGACAGCTGGAGGGCATTTGTATGGCACAGATCAGGATGAAGATGCTATACGTGCAGCTACTAAGAGACTTGAGCCTTATGAATCAAGAGTTACTATCATCAGAGATAACTATGAAAATGCAGTTGAGAGACTAAAGGCGCTTGGGGTTACAGGAGTTGACGGAATACTTCTTGACCTTGGTGTCTCATCTTATCAACTTGATAACGCAGAAAGAGGCTTTACCTACAAGGAAGATGTTCCTCTTGATATGAGAATGGACCAGAGGCAGACGTTGACTGCCAGAGATATTGTCAATGACTATTCTGAAATGGAGTTATTCCATATTATAAGAGACTTTGGCGAAGATAAATTTGCCAAGAATATTGCAAAGCATATCTGCATAGAGAGAGCTAAGTCACCAATAGAGACAACAGGACAACTTAATGACATTATTAAGGCGGCTATACCTGCCAAAATGAGGGAAAAGGGAGGTCATCCTTCCAAGAGAACTTATCAGGCTATCAGAATTGCACTTAACAGGGAATTGGATGTTTTACAGAATTCGTTGGATGGATTTATAGATTTCCTGAATCCTGGAGGAAGGCTTTGCGTTATTACTTTCCATTCACTTGAAGACAGAATAACCAAGAATAATTTTAGAAGAAATGAAAATCCTTGCACGTGTCCTCCTAATTTTCCGGTTTGCGTATGTGGTAAGACATCGAAAGGCAAGGTTATAACAAGAAAACCGATTTTACCAAGTGAAAAAGAGCTGTCTGAGAATAAACGCTCTCAGAGTGCAAAGCTTCGAGTATTTGAAAAAGTTTAATTGGGATTATTGAACTGTAATAGCAGTGAGAAGGGAGGCTAACATGGCAAATGAATATATTCACGGAAATACCGTAAAAAGAATTAATGAACAACCAAAAGAGAAAAAAGACCGCTTCCATGTGCAGGAGCCTCAAAAGAAAGATAGAAGGCGCCATCACATGAGCCTTGGCTATCTGGTATTTTTGTCTATGGCAATGGTACTGATGGTTGGAACACTTGCCTGGTACATTAACTTACAGTCACAGATTAAGAACAGTGTTAAACATGTAGCTCAGCTTGAGAGCCAGCTTAACACATTAAAACAAGACAATGATGAGGCTTATAACAGAGCTAATGGTAATGTGGATCTTGATGAGATAAAAAGAATAGCAATTCAGGAATACGGAATGACGTATGCCAGTGAGGGACAGATCATAACATATTCTGATGGCGGTGGAAACGACTACGTACGCCAGATTGCGCCTGTTCCACATGAATAACTTCTAAAAGTATTTGCCCCTGAAACAAAATATGACTATAATTTAAAGGGTGTAATTGGAAGGATTTTATGTTTAGATGAAAAGGCGTAAGGAAAAAAATAAGCAGAAGTTTACTATAGGAATGAGAAAAAAGCTGGTAGTGCTGTTTGTATTGGTACTACTGGCTTTCGTTGGGTTAGGGGTCAGACTTATCCTTATAACCAAGAATAATGGCGAAGAATATCAAAAGCAAGTTCTTTCACAGCAGCAGTATGATTCGACGACGATTCCTTTCAGAAGAGGAGAAATACTGGATGCGAATAATACTATTCTTGCTTATAGCGAGAAAGTATACAATGTTATCCTTGATGCCAAGATTCTTTTAAGGGATTCCAAGTATCTTGATCCTACATTAAAAGCTCTTGTAAGATGTTTCGGACTTGATGGAGGGGATATCAGAAATTACCTTGCAGAACATCCGTCTTCGCAGTACTATGTTTTGGCTAAAAAGCTTACTTATTCAGAAATCAGCGAGTTTCAGGAACTTATAACTCCTGGATCTGAAAGTTATGATGAGAATATACAGGGCGTATGGTTTGAAGAAAGCTATATCCGTAAATATCCAAACGGCACACTTGCCAGTGACATAATCGGCTTTACATCAAGTGACAATACAGGTATGTATGGACTTGAGGAGTATTATAACAACACTCTTAGCGGAACTCCCGGAAGAGAATATGGTTATCTCGATGATGATTCTACTCTTGAAAGGACTACTATTTCGGCTACAGACGGCGATAGTATTGTTACAACTATAGATGGCAATCTCCAGACAATAGTTGAAAAACATCTCTATGAGTTCAACGAGCAGTACAAAAATAATGCCAGAGAAGGAAATGGCGCTAACAATGTGGGATGTGTGATCATGGACATCCATACCGGTGAAGTTCTTGCTATGGCAAGTTATCCAAATTTTGATCTTAATAATCCCAGAGATACTGCGGCTCTTATTGGCATGCCGGCAGTTGATGAAAAAGGAAACAAGGTAAAGGGCGAATCTGTTTACGATTCAGGTGTTTACATTACTGAGGAGATGCTTCAAAACTTTACTGATGAGCAGCTATATCAGAATTACAATGCTTTGTGGAAGAATTTTTGCATTGCTGATACTTATGAACCGGGATCTGTTGCAAAGCCTTTTACTGTTGCAACCGGACTTGAAAGCGGCTCCATAACAGGAGATGAAGTTTATAACTGTCTTGGAAAACTTGAAGTTGGCGGATGGGAGATTAAGTGCCACAATACCTATGGTGACGGAGCGGTTTCAGTTTCAAGAGGAATTGAGATTTCTTGTAACGTGGCTATGATGTATATTTCTCAGGCTATTGGTGTAAATACTTTCACTAAGTTCCAAAAAGATTTTGGCTTTGGACTTAAGACCAATATAGATCTTGCAGGAGAGGCCAGAACAGAGGGACTTACCTACAGTGCTGCCAATATGACATCTACTGACCTTGCAACCAACTCCTTTGGACAGGGTTTTAACGTAGATATGATTGAGATGATAACGGCTTTCAGCTCACTGATAAATGGAGGTTATTACTATGAACCTCATGTTGTTAAAAAAATAGTAAGCAGCAGCGGAGCTACTATTAAAAATATTGAACCGAGAATTTTGAGGCAGACAATATCACAGAGTACTTCGGATAAAATTATCGAGTACTGTAATCAGGTTGTTGCCGGTGAAGAAGGTACAGGTAAAACAGCAAGACCTGCAGGATATATGATTGGCGGTAAGACAGGAACAGCGCAGACTCTTCCCCGTGGAAATCATCAGTATGTCGTTTCTTTTATGGGATATGCACCTGCATCTGATCCTGACATTGCAATTTACGTTGTAGTTGACAGACCAAATGTGCTTTACCAGGACGATGCCAAGTTTGCAACCAGAATAGTCAGAGCTATTCTTACAGAGGCGCTTCCTTATCTTAATTATCCTATGACAGAGGAGCTTTCTGAAAAGGAGAAAACTGAACTTGAAACTCTTCGCGAACAGCTTGTTACTACAGCTGTAACAGAGGAGGAGCAAGAAGAAAATCCTGAGGAAGTTACAGAAGAGACAGGTGAAAACCAGGAGGAGACAACTGAAACATCTGAGGAAAAGGAAAGAACTTCAATTTGGGAGTCATTTGACAAAGACCCTGCTACGGGCTATTATGTAGACCCAAGTAACGGAAATCTTATAGATCCGGATAGCGGAAGCGTAATTGGTGGAGATGAACTTCCTGATTTTGAAGGAGTACCGACTGAGGCCGCTTCGGAAAGCAGTAGTAATTAAGATTAGAGGATGTAATTATGGAAAACTATTTAACCAGAGCATTGATACCTGTTCTTGTATCGTTTATTATAGCAGTCATTATTGGACCTTCAGTAATAGGTGTCTTAAAAAAGCTAAAGGCAGGTCAGACAGAGCGTGAAGAGGGGCTTGAATCCCATCAGAAAAAGACTGGAACTCCAACTATGGGAGGAATTATATTTCTAATTCCTTTCTTTATTATAGGAATTTTGTACGGAGCATCACATAAAGAAGTTATTCCAATTCTTATCCTTACTTTTGGTTTTGGCTTAATAGGATTTATTGATGACTATATCAAAGTTGTAAAAAAACACAATCTCGGACTTCGTGCCTGGCAGAAAATTGTTGGTCAGCTCGTGATTGTTGTGGTTTTTGCTCTCTATGTTGAGAACTTTACAGACCTTTCTCTTGCAATGAAGGTGCCATTTACAGATATAATACTTGATTTTGGCTTTTGGAATATTCCTATTCTGTTTTTTATTGCACTTGGAACAGCAAACGGAACAAACTTTACAGATGGAGTGGATGGCCTATGTGCATCTGTGACTGCGGTTGTAGCTGCATTTTTTGCAGTAGCCGGAATGGTAACTGGCGCTACAGGTGCAGAGGTTATGTCATCAGCTATGCTTGGAGCTCTTTTGGGATATCTTGTTTATAACGTATACCCCGGAAAGGTAATGATGGGAGATACAGGTTCTCTTGCTATTGGAGGATTTGTTACCGGAGTAGCGTACGTTATGCATATGCCTGTTTTTATAGTGATAGTTGGCTTTATTTACGCTATCGAAGTTGTTTCAGTCATTATGCAGGTTTCATATTTTAAAATAACACACGGCAAAAGGATATTCAGAATGGCTCCTATTCATCACCATTATGAAAAAGGCGGCTGGTCTGAGACAAAGGTTGTGAATGTGTTTACTACAGTAACAATTCTTATGTGTCTTATTGCTTATGCCGGTTTGTAAAAAAACTTATGATATGCGAAGGAAAGTAAAATGAAAGCAACAGATATTATTGGGAAAAAAGTACTGGTAATCGGTTCGGGTCTTTCAGGTGTTGGATCTGTAAGGCTTCTTCATCAGGTTGGTGCAGTGCCAATCCTATTGGAAGAAAACACAAAGGTAACTGAAGAAGATATTAGAAAAAAGCTTCATGAAGAGGATAGGGATACTACACAGATTATTATCGGAAATATCGAAGATAGTGTATTGGATGAACTTTCTCTGACAGTTCCAAGTCCGGCAGTACCTCTTGATGCACCTACAGTGATGAGGATTAAAGAGAAAAATATACCTATTTGGAGCGAGATTGAGCTTGCTTATAATTTTTCAAAAGGTAAGCTTGTTGCGATAACAGGTACAAATGGTAAGACAACAACTACAACTCTTGTGGGCGACATAATGAAAGCTCATTTTGCGGATACATATGTAGTTGGAAATATAGGAGTGTCCTATGCTGAGAATGCGCTTAAAATGACTGATGACTCTGTTACTACAGGCGAGATCAGCTCTTTTCAGCTGGAGGCTGTGGATAATTTCCATGCAAACGTATCAGCAATCCTTAATATTACACCTGATCATCTCAACAGACATCATACAATGGAATGCTATGCTTCCATGAAAGAAAATGTCACAAACAGACAGACAAAGGACGATACTTGTGTTCTTAATTACGATAATGAATATACAAGAGATTTTGGAAACAGATGTCCGGCAAAGGTAATCTTTTTCTCAACAAAAGAAAGGTTGTCTGATGGATTTTTCCTTGATGGCAATGAGATTTTTATGAGCACAGCAGGAAATGCAACCAGAATCATGGACATTCATGATATGAATCTGGTTGGTCTTTGCAATGTGGAAAATGTTATGGCAGCCATAGCAATATCTCTTTCTATGGGCGTACCGCTTGCAACAATTCTTAATGTGGTTCGCAATTTCAAGGCAGTAGAGCATAGAATTGAATTTGTTGCCACCAAGAAAGGCGTTGATTATTATAATGATTCCAAGGGAACCAATCCTGATGCGGCTATTCAGGGCATAAGAGCCATGAATAGACCAACAATCCTCATCGGTGGTGGCTATGATAAAGGTAGTGAATACGATGAGTGGATTGAAAACTTTGGCGGTAAGGTAAAACTTTTGGTACTTATAGGCCAGACCAAAGAAAAAATCGCGGAGTGCGCTAAAAAACACGGATTTACTGATTACTGCTTTAAGGATAGTTTTGAAGAAGCACTTAAGTTCTGCACAGAAAGTGCCAATGAGGGCGATGCAGTTCTTTTGTCACCTGCATGTGCAAGCTGGGATATGTTCCCAAATTATGAGACCAGGGGAAAGAAATTCAAGGAATACGTAAATGCACTTTAATGTGCTTTTTAACGGTATTTTGTATGTTATGAGGGATTAAAGTGGAGAAAGTCAAAACACTTAGAAAGCCAAAAGTTGAATCATATATTGATTATAGCCTGGTTTTCATAGTTCTGTTTTTGCTGGCGTTTGGTCTTGTTATGCTTTATTCGACAAGCTCTTACGAAGCTAATTTGGACTATGGAGATTCAGCCTATTATTTCAAACATCAGCTTGGACCAACTTTGATTGGACTTGGAGCTATGATTTTTATGTCCTATTTTCCTTACAGGATCTTGAGGAAGGTTGCGTTTCCGATTTATTTGATTGCAACTGGACTGCTGCTTCTTCTTGTTCCTTTTGGAAAAACTATAAACGGTGCAAAAAGATGGATCTATATTGCAGGTATATCAATTCAGCCTGCTGAGGTTGCTAAATTTGCCGTAATTGTTTTTTCTGCAACACTTGTTATTTCGCTTAAAAAGAAATTGCTTGATCCAAAAGGATTTGGGACTATGCTGGCGTTTCCGGCTTTTCTTTCACTTTTGGTCTATGGAATCACCAAGAACCTTAGTTCAGCGATCATTATCATGGGTATTGCAGTAGTCATGCTTTTTGTGTCTACTCCGGGATATAAGAGATATGTTATCGCAGCCCTTTCTGTTTTGGCGCTGGCAACTGTAATTGTTCTAATAGTTGCTAATTCTGCAGATTCAAGCGGAATGAACTACAGATTCAAAAGAATCCTTGTGTGGCTGGATCCTGCTGCTTATGCAAGTGGCAAGGGATTCCAAACTATTCAGGCTCTTTACGCCATTGGGTCAGGTGGCATTTTTGGTAAAGGACTTGGAGAAAGCATGCAGAAGATGGGTTTTATCCCTGAGGCACAGAACGATATGATTTTCTCCATTATTTGTGAAGAATTAGGGCTTTTTGGCGCTATTGCTGTAATGCTTATGTTCCTTCTTCTTATCTGGAGATTAATGGTTATAGCTAATAATGCACCTGATATGTTTGGAGCACTTCTTGTCATCGGCGTAATGGGACATATTGCTATTCAGGTTGTCCTTAACATTGCGGTTGTAACTAATACCATCCCTAATACGGGAATAACGCTTCCATTTATTAGCTATGGCGGATCTGCAGTTATTGTTCAGCTGGCTGAAATCGGTATGGCGCTTAATGTGGCCAGAAATATAGGAAGATGATATAGATGGCAAAAAGAAAGCGTAGAAAACCAAAGTCAAGAAAAAAGAATAATGTAGATATCAGAAGTTTTTTTGAAAGAATCGGAGACTCCTTAAGATATAACAGGAGTCTTTATATTATAATCGGAATAGTTTTTTCAGTATTCATTGTTGGACTTTTGGCATTTACTTATATTAGGGATAATTATACCATTACAAACGTTTATGTTACGGGAAATACACACTATACCAATGAAGAAGTGATTGATATGGTCATGACAGACAGATTCTGCCATAATTCTTTGTATCTTTCGCTTAAATACAGGAATAAATCTATAGAAGATATTCCTTTTGTTGAGAAAATGAGTGTTGAGATAGTCTCACCCGATACTGTAAGAATAAATGTTTATGAAAAAGCAGTAGCTGGTTATATTTCGTATCTTGGACATTACATCTATTTTGACAGGGATGGAATAGTGGTAGAAAGCTCAATGGAGGCTAGCGATGATGTGCCGGAGGTTCTGGGACTTAGTTTTTCTTATATAGTCCTTTATGAGAAATTGCCAATAGATAATGAGGAGGTTTTTGAAGAAATCCTTGATATCACACAGCTTTTGTCGAAGTATGACCTGAAGGCAAACAAGATTTTTTTTGATAGCGAGTATAATCTTTACCTTTATTTTGATGGAATTGAAGTAAGTATAGGAACAAAAGACTATATTGATGAAAAAATAATACAACTTCAGTATATTTTACCTAAACTGGAAGGAAAAACAGGGCTGCTTGAAATGAAAGACTATGATGAAGATACCAAAAATGTGACTTTTCAAGAAAAAAAGCAGTAAATTATTGTACAAAAACGTAAATTTATAAGAAAAAAACAGGTTGATAATTGGACGAAAAAATCGTATCATACCTATTAGGAGTCTATGGATTATGAAGGAGGAGTTGTTTTGCTGGAGATAAAGTCAAACGAAGCAGAAAATGCCTGCAAGATAATTGTCGTTGGGGTCGGCGGTGCAGGTAATAATGCTGTAAATAGAATGGTAGACGAAAATATTACCGGTGTTGAATTTATCGGTATAAATACAGATAAACAGGCACTTCAGTTATGCAAAGCCCCTAAGCTTTTACAGATTGGTGAGAAGCTTACAAAGGGTCTTGGTGCCGGTGCAAAGCCTGAGATTGGCCAAAAAGCTGCTGAGGAGAGCGCAGAAGAGATTTCTGCTGCACTTAAGGGAGCTGATATGGTATTCGTTACTTGTGGAATGGGTGGCGGAACAGGAACAGGTGCGGCTCCAGTTGTTGCAAAACTTGCCAAAGAGATGGGTATTCTTACAGTTGGTGTGGTTACAAAACCTTTCAGTTTCGAGGCTCGTGTTCGTATGCAGAATGCTATGCTCGGAATATCTAATATAAGGACTAATGTAGATACACTTATTGTTATCCCTAACGATAAACTTCTTCAGATTGTTGACAGACGTACAACTATGCCTGATGCCCTTAAGAAAGCTGATGAAGTACTTCAGCAGGCAGTTCAGGGTGTTACTGATCTTATCAATGTACCTGCAGTTATCAATCTTGACTTTGCAGATGTACAGACTGTTATGAAGGATAAAGGCATTGCTCATATTGGTATTGGTACCGGTAAGGGTGATGATAAGGCAGCAGATGCTGTTAAGATGGCGGTTGAGAGTCCACTTCTTGAGACAAAGGTTAACGGGGCTACAGATGTTATCATCAATATTTCAGGTGATATCAGCCTTACAGATGCACAGGAAGCTTCTGACTATGTTCGTGGCCTTGCCGGTGATGATGTAAATGTAATATTTGGTGCAATGTATGATGAAAACAAGACTGATACATGCACAGTTACAGTTATTGCAACAGGAATTGATGATAAAATTGCAACAGCAAGACAAGCTGCAGCAAGACCTGCTCAACAGGCTGCAACTGTAACAACAGCTTCGATTCCACAGCCTGCAGTTAATGCAGCATATGCTACACCTGTTACACCATCTTCAGTAGTTACTCCTGTACAGCCTTCAGTAGAAACAATTGGTATTTCTCGTGAGAATAGTGCTACAGCTCCTAAACCAAGTCTTGGTATCAACAGACCTACAGATATCAAGAGCACAGTAGAGCCTAAGTCACTTAAAATTCCTGATTTCTTACAGAGAAAGTAATAATTAACGAAATTGTATTAAAAAGCCTTTTGCAGATTATGCAAAAGGCTTTTATTTTTGCTTGAATAATGCTACAATAATTTGTGTGGCTGTTTGTTTTTTTACCAATATGTAGTAGACATGTCAAATAGGAAAATGGAGGAAATGTTATGAAGTGCCCATTCTGTGGGAAAGATGATACCAGAGTAATTGATTCCAGACCGGCTGATGATAATACATCAATCAGAAGAAGAAGGGTTTGTGATTCCTGTAGCAAGCGTTTTACTACATATGAAAAAGTTGAGACTATACCTCTCATTGTTATAAAGAAGGGCGATGTGAGAGAACCATATGACAGAGCCAAGATAGAGGCTGGAGTTTTCAGAGCGTGTCACAAGAGACCTGTGAGCGCCGAGCAGATTACTAAAATAGTAGATGCAGTTGAAACAGAAATTTTCAACATGGAGCAGAAGGAAATCCCCAGCAGAGCTATAGGTGAGATAGTAATGGACAAGATGAAGAATCTTGATCCTGTTGCATATGTCAGATTTGCATCTGTTTACAGAGAATTTAAAGATGTGAACACCTTCATGGATGAGCTTAAGTCAGTCCTCAAAAAGGAAGCGGAAGGAACAATAACAGACAGTACAGATAAAAACACACCACTATTGAAAAAAGAATAAGCAAAAAGTGATAGTAATAGCCTTGACAATAAGTTGTCGAGGCTTTATATTTACATAGATATTGCTGCGCAATACCCATGTAAATTTTTTTATGCGCTCGGTGAAAATGTAATTTTTGCTGGCTGAATTTAATTTAATGGTATTGTGTGCGAATAAAACAATTTCATAGGAGGAAGATTTTAGCATGATTAGAGGAGATGTTATGAGAAAGGGAGTATCATCACTTCTGATGATCGTGTTAACAACACTGACTGTTGCATTGAGTGGATGCTCAAGTGACAAGGCAGGGGAATCTGCTTCTTTAGACCAGAGCGCAGGGGCGAGCACTGAAACAGTGACTGGCACAGCTGATACAGCGTCTGAAGCGGTTGCAGATGATCTTTCTAAGCTTATCGTAGGTATACCTCAGGATATAAGCGATCTTGACCCTCATTACGCAACGGGGGCTGGAATCAAAGAGGTATTATTTAACGTCTTTGAAGGCCTTGTAAAGCCTGACGCTAGCGGTAATCTTATCCCGGCTGTAGCAAGTGAAGTTAACATATCTGATGACAACAAGGTTTACACATTTACACTTCGCGATGGAATTAAGTTCCATGATGGAAGTCTGGTTACAGTGGAGGATATTAAGTATTCTATCGACCGCAACAGGGGCGCTGATGGAAGCGAACCGCTTGTTTCTTCATTTTCCAATATTGAAAGTGTAAATATTATTGATGACAGCCATGTGGAGATTGTTCTTACTACTCCAAATTCTGAGTTTTTACCACTTCTTACAGTGGCTATCATCCCAGAGAGCAATACAGATCCTGCTACTAATCCAATTGGTACAGGCCCTTACAAGTATGTTTCAAGCTCACCACAGGAGAACTTCATCGTTACAAGATTTGATGACTATTGGGGTGATAAGGCATACATTAAGGATGTAGTATTTAAAGTTGAGGCTAACTCAGATGCGATCGTACTCGATCTTGAAGGCGGATCACTTGATATGGTTGCCCGTCTTACAAGCGCTCAGGTAGCTCAGCTTTCAGATAAGTTTGATATTTACGAAGGCACAATGAACCTGGTTCAGGCCATGTACCTTAACAACGCAGTAAAGCCTTTTGATGATGTTAAGGTAAGACAGGCTCTGTGCTATGCAATAAGCCCTCAGGAGATTATGGATTTTGTTTCTGATGGCGCCGGAACAGAGATTGGTAGTGCAATGTATCCTTCATTTACAAAGTACTATGATCCGGCTCTTAATGACACTTATAATCAGGATGTAGAGAAAGCGAAAGCTCTTTTGGCTGAGGCTGGTTACCCTGATGGATTTACATTTACAATTACAGTTCCATCAAACTATGCGCAGCACGTTGATACTGCACAGGTTATTGCAGAGGAACTTAAGGCTATTGGTGTTACAGCCAATATTCAGGAAGTTGAATGGAATACATGGCTCAGTGATGTTTATTCTGACAAGAACTATGAGGCAACAGTTGTAGGCTTTGATGCTTCTACTCTTTCTGCTTCAGCTCTTCTTGCAAGATATTGCTCAGATTCAAGCAAGAACATGTTCAACTTCAAGAGCGATGCATATGATGCAGCTTATGCAAATGCAGTAGCAACTTCTGATGATGCTGAAAAGACCAAGTACTATAAAGAGTGCCTTAAGATCCTTTCAGAAGAAGCAGCTAATGTATATATTCAGGATCTTCCTGAGTTCGTTGCTCTAAATAAGAAATTTACAGGATATGAATTTTATCCTCTTTATGTACAGGATATAGCTAAGATCAGACCTGCACAGTAAAGAAAAGTAAGATATAGCGAGGAATGCGATATGAAATATATCATCAAAAAGTTTTTTTCTACGATTGTGACTTTGGTGGTGGTTTCGTTGTGCGTATTCCTCGCTTTTAACGTTATCCCCGGTGATCCGGCACTAAGAAAACTTGGAACAGAAGCTTCACAGGAGCTGATTGAACAGACGAGACAACAGATGGGACTTAATGATCCGCTTCTGGTAAGATATGTCAGATGGTTTACCTCTTTTCTTCATGGAGATATGGGAACTTCCTATAACTACAATGTTCCGGTTGCGGGCATGATCATTGATAAGATCCCGATTACTCTGACAATGGCTGTTATGTCATTTCTGCTTACGATTTTGGTTTCAATTCCTCTTGGAATCGCAACAGCTAAACATGAAAACGGTCTTCTGGACAAGACAATCACCATAACTAATCAGATAATTATGGCGATTCCGCCTTTCTTTTCCGGAATCCTGATCACTTTCATATTTGGAATGATCTTTAAGCTGTTTACTCCGGGAGGATTCGTATCTTATACAGAAGATATGTCTAAATTTATCAGGTATCTGATCTTCCCTTCAGTTGCCATCGCACTTCCTAAGATTGCAATGACAGTTAAGATGCTTAGGTCGAGCCTTCTTGATGAGGCTGAAAAAGATTACACGAGAACGGCCTATAGCAGAGGAAATAATACAAGTGGTGTGCTTTACAGGCATGTACTTAAAAATGCCATGATACCGGTTATCACATTCCTTGGAATGCTTCTTGCAGACATGGTGGCAGGCAGTATCGTTATTGAACAGGTATTTAGCATTCCCGGAATCAGCAGGATTTTGCTGGCGAGTATCAGCAACAGGGATTATCCCGTTGTACAGGCGATCATTATGGGAATTTCAGCCATAGTTATCGTGATAAATCTTTTCGTAGATATAATTTACAGAATAATCGATCCAAGAATTGAGATAGCAGAGTGATGAAGGATTTCTTAAAAAAGCTGAAAAAAAATCCCTACATGATAGCGGGATTAATAATAACAGGGTTAATAGTACTCCTTGTAGTAGTGGGAATATTCTGGATGCCCTATGAACCTACCAAGATGAGTGCAACAGAAAAGCTTCAGGGCATTTCTTTTAAGCACCTTATGGGAACTGATAACATGGGACGTGATGTGTTCAGCAGAGTTATGTATGGAAGCAGGATCACGCTTCTTATAGCGATTGGAACCGTTTTGATAGGTGCAGGTGTGGGAACCATAATAGGCGCACTTACAGGATACTACGGAGGAGCCTTTGATGAAGTTGTAATGAGAGTTATAGATGCTCTTTTTGCCTTCCCAAGTATTCTTTTGGCACTTGTTATTGTCAGTGTATTTGGAACCGGATGGTCACAGCTTCTTTTATCACTTGGAATTGCCTTTGTTCCCAGCTTTGCGAGGATAGTAAGAGGCGAGGTCTTAAGAGTAAAGAGCATGGACTACATAGAGAGTGCCAAGCTTCAGGGAGTGTCAGATATCAGAATGATATTTGTTCACATACTTCCTAATATTAAAAATGTTTTAGCTTCTTCAATCCTTATTGGATTTAACAATGCAGTTCTTGCCGAAGCTGGTCTTAGCTACCTTGGGGTAGGTTCACAGCCTCCTTTTGCAAGCCTTGGTAAAATGCTTTCAGATGCGCAGCAGTACATGTTTACAGTGCCCAGCATATGCTTATGCCCGGGAATTGTAATAGTACTTATGGTTTTAGGATTTTCCTTTTTGGGAGAAGGTATCAGAAGATGGAAATAATACTGGATGTAACAGATCTTCATATAGAATTTCATGATCATGAGCTTCCTGAAACTGTAGTAGAGGACTTTGATCTGATGCTTGGCAAAGGGGAAATTGTGGGCATTGTAGGTGAGTCAGGTTCAGGAAAAAGCATGAGTGCCCTGGCAATTGCAGGTCTTTTGAACAGGCATTCCATGGAAAAAACAGGAAAGATAATGTTTAACGGCGACAATCTTCTTACCTGTAACAGAAATAAGCTAAGGACCTATCAGGGCGATGAGATTTCGATCATTTTCCAGGAGCCGATGACTTCTCTCAATCCGGTTAAAAAAATCGGTTGGCAGGTGGAAGAACCTCTTTTTATCCATCATCCCGAGATAAGTAAGACAGATAGGAAAAAGAGAGCTATTGCGATGCTTGAATCTGTTGGACTGGAAAATGCAAGCGAGGTTTACAATATGTATCCTCATGAACTCTCAGGCGGAATGAGACAGAGAGTTATGATCGCAGCTGCAATGATAGGCAATCCGCAGATCCTGATTGCTGATGAGCCGACTACAGCGCTGGATGTCACTGTGCAGGCTCAGATTGTAGAGCTCCTTAAAAAGCTTAACAGAGAAATGGGAACATCGATTATTTTTATTTCCCATGATCTTAGTCTTGTCAGACAGCTTTGTCAGCGAGTTATTGTTATGCAGAAGGGCGTGATCGTGGAAACAGGAAATACAGAAAATGTATTTAGAAACCCGAGGGATCCATATACTAAAAAGCTCATAGCTGCCATACCCAAAATTGATCTTGGAGATTGAAAGGTCTGAGAATATGGAAGAATCAAAGGTACTTAAGGTAGAGAACCTTAATGTATATTATAAAAACAGAAAAAGAAAGTTCTTTTCAGGGACTAAAAAAATTCATACCCTTTATGATGTCAGTTTTGAGATGGAAGAGGGTGAGGTTCTTGCTATAGCCGGAGAGAGTGGCTGTGGAAAATCGACCCTTGCGAGAGCAATAGTAGGTATTAACAAGGATTACACCGGTACTTTGTGGCAGAAATATGACGAACCACAGATGGTTTTTCAAGACCCATATAGTTCGCTTAATCCTGCCAAAAAGATTGGATGGCTTTTGGAAGAACCACTGAAAGTAGATAAAAAGCGCAAGTGGACAAGTCAGGAGCGAAAAAAGAGAGTAGAAGAAATTATGGGGGAGATAGAACTTCCTCTGGAGATGCTTGACCGATATCCTTCTCAATTGTCAGGGGGACAAAGACAGAGAATATGTATTGGCATAGCACTTATGAAATCACCGCGGTTATTGATTGCAGATGAGCCTGTATCAGCGCTTGATGTCACGATTCAGGCGCAGATTATGGAGCTTCTGCAGAACCTTCACAAGAGGCTTGGAATTTCAATTATATTTATTTCCCACGATCTTAGAGTCGTTTATCAGATTAGTGATCACGTGATGATCATGAAATCCGGAAAAGTCGTGGAATATGGAAAAACACGCGATGTTTATAAGAATCCTCAGGATGAATACACTGTTCAGCTTCTTAAAGCTGCAGGAATACGACAGTAAAAACGGCAATTTATTTATAAATTATTAAAAGAATTAAATTAATCTTAAATAACGTTCTGACCGCCTAAAATTGCACATTATTCTCATATAATGGTATTAAGAGATTTTTCAAAGTATCCGATATTCTTTATGGAAAGTTATTGTGGGAATGATTGCAGGAAAGGAGGCAGGACGTTATGGCATTAAATAGATTAAATAGTGGCCTTTCAGGTTATAATGCATATAATATCCCATCCGCAAGTGATAAGAACTCGCAGATTGCCCCTGCCCCCATACAAGAATCTCAGGATACAAGTGTAGATCGTGAAAACTCCAACAAGCAAGAATCTAAAAAGATGGATCTTACTGTTGAGGTTCCAAAGAGGGATAATGCTTCTATTGAAAATGTAGCTATTTCTTTGGGAGTATTCGATGGCATTTCTGTTGATCTCTTCGGTGTAGATGGAATTGCATCAAATGATATGAAACAGGCAATTTCAGGAATGAAAAAGGATCATATCCTTCATGAATACCAGTATTTTGTAGGAAACAAGGATATGACCGGCAAGGCTGCCAATGTTATTACAGACACAGGAGACGGACTTGTTATTAAACTTAATTGATATATTTTGACTATTAAAGGGAGCTGGAAAAAATGATTTCTCATTTTTTCACAGCTTCTTTTTGTGTGGCAAAAAAGTCATCGGAATGGGGATGGGACTCCCTTGCGTTACAAGTGATTTGAAGGTAAAATTTACTGAATAAGATAACAGCGCGGGGTGAGAATTATGAACTATACAGATGGATATACAAGAACATGCGGACTCATTGGTAATCCTGTAAAACATACAATGTCACCGCTGATACATAATTCACTTGCTTCAATGACAGGGATAAACATGGTGTATGTTCCCTTTGAAGTTAAGGAAAAAGAACTTAAGAGCGCTATAAACGGAGCTTTGGCCCTTGATATTCATGGGATGAATGTCACAATTCCTTATAAAACGGCAGTTATTCCTTTCCTTGAAGATGTAGATCCTCTGGCAAAGGCTATTGGTGCTGTCAATACACTGGTAAGAACGGAAAATGGTGGCTTCAAGGGATATAATACGGACATGACAGGCCTCTATCATGCTATGAAGGATGAAGGGATAGAGCTAAAAGAGCAAACGGTAGTTATCCTTGGAGCTGGAGGTGTTGCAAGACCTACAGCCTTTTTGTGTGCCAATAAAGGTGCCAAAAAAGTCTATGTCCTGAACAGGACCTTTGAAAAGGCTGTAGACGTGGCAGACGAAGTGAATTTGGCCCTTTTAAATTTTGAGGGTGATGAAAAATGCGCTGATGATGGCATGAGTGCAAAGGATTGCCAAAAGATGTGTGCAGCATCGGGCCAAAAGGATGATGAAGTAAAAGATTATAGTGACAAAAAAGTTGTACCTATGCGTCTTGAGGATTACCGGCAGGTTTTGGAAGCAGAAGATTGCTTTATTGCAATACAGTGTACTTCGGTAGGGCTTTTTCCTGACGTTAACAGCGCTGTAATAGAGGATGAAGAGTTTTATAAAAAAGTATCTTCCGCAATGGATCTTGTGTACAGGCCGCTTCAGACGAAGTTTTTGAAACTTGCAGCTAATGCAGGCGCCAGGATATTTTCAGGACTTAAAATGCTTCTCTATCAGGGAATTGATGCCTATGAACTCTGGAATCAGGACAAAGGTATTAAGGTAACAAAAGAACAGGCGGATGAAATCTACAGATCTATGATGCTTGAAGTGGTTGGAGCTTCTAACATTGTACTTGAGGGCTTTATGGGGAGTGGCAAGAGTACAGTTTCAGAACTTTTATCAGAAGAACTGATGCTGGAACTCATTGATACAGATGAAGTCATTGAAGACACTGAAGGAAGAACTATAAATGAGATCTTTGAGACAGATGGCGAGACTTCATTTAGAGAAATGGAAACTGACCTTTTGAAGGCTATAGATTCTGATCACTGGAGAGAGTTTGTTATTTCTCTTGGAGGCGGAATACCTGTCAAAGAGGAAAACAGAGAGCTTTTAAGAAAAATCGGAAAGGTTGTATACTTAAGGGCAAAACCTGAAACAATTTTTGAGAGAGTAAAAGATGATGATAAAAGACCTCTCTTAAAAACTGAGGATCCTCTCGCAAAGATTGAGGAGCTTCTTGAAATGCGTGCATCATTATATGAAGATGTTGCTGATATGATAATTGATACAGATGGTAAGACTCCAATGGAAATTACCAGAGAAATAATAGATAAATTGGGCTTTTAAGGAATGAACAAAAGAAATTATTCAAAAGAACTCGAAGAAAAAATAGAGGATTTTCAAAAAAATGATGAATATCCAAAGCTCTTATTACATGCCTGCTGTGCACCCTGTTCTTCATATTGCCTTGAGTATTTAAGGGAGTTTTTTGATATAACTGTTTTTTTCTATAATCCCAATATTACTTCTGAGAGTGAGTACTCCAAGCGCGTTATTGAGGAAAAGAGACTTATAGCTGAATATAACAGACAGGTCGAGGAAAAGGACTTTGACGGGATGAATTCAGACGATAAAGCCCGAAAGATTGAAATTCTGGAAGGCTTTTATGATCCAAAAGCTTTTTTTGAAGTTACCAAAGGCATGGAGCATTTAAAAGAGGGCGGTGAAAGATGCCGAAAGTGCTTTGAACTGCGACTTGATGAAACGGCAAGGATTGCAAAAGAAAAAGGCTTTGACTATTTTACTACCACGCTCACGATCAGTCCTTTGAAAAATGCGGATGTTTTAAATGAAGTGGGCGAAAAAGCGGCACAAAAAAACGGAAGCAGATTTTTACCATCGGATTTTAAAAAGAAGAACGGATACAAGCGTTCAATTGAGTTGTCTCATAAATTTGATCTTTACAGACAGGATTTTTGTGGATGCAGTTATTCAAAAGCTCAGAGGGAGCAGGAAAAACGTGAAAGAGATGGGGAATAATGGATACAGGAATAAATGAAAATGCCTTGCCGGATTCACTGGTGCTTCATGATCCGATAACGGGCGAACCTATTCAAAAGCAATATGATGAGAACAGTATTGTTCTGGATCCTTTGACAGAAAAGCAAATTGCTGATCAGGAACATATGCTCGAAATGCAGCGCCTTATGGCACAGCAGAAAGTGGCAGGATATACGGGATATAACACTGCGATTCCCAATACGGCCGGCACGGTGGACGCTTCTTTGGACAAAAACAAGGATACAAGCCGCACACTGTGCTTTTTATCTCTTGCCGGATTATTGATTTCACATTTCTGGGTATATTTTTATTTTTTTATTATTCAGAACTTGTCACCGGCTTGGATTTTGGGAGTTCCTGCGCTGGGAGGTCTTTGTGGAATAGCAGGTTTTATTCTTATGATTGTGGCAAGGGTTAAAAGTCCCAAATATGTTTTTGCAAAAGTTGTTATGTGGATATACATAGTTCTGATCTCATTAAGAGTTATAGGGGGAGTACTGATCTGGTATATTTTTATGATAATGTAGACAGCTAATTTGCCATTGATAGAACAGCTTTATTCTGTTAAAATTCATTAGTCTGATTTTAAGTAGTGATTATTTTTTATTATAGAAAGAAGGGTAAGTTTTGGAAAAAGTACTTGAACTCATATCAAAAGAAGTTTCTGATGCTTTTGAAGCAGCAGGATATGACAGGGAACTTGGAAAGGTAACTATATCAAACAGACCTGATCTGTGCGAATACCAATGTAATGGTGCAATGGCCGGTGCTAAAAAATATGGCAAGGCTCCTTTTATGATCTCTGATGCTGTAGCCGAAAAGCTCCAGGACAATGAGATGTTTGAAAAAGTAGAGTCTGTTAAACCGGGCTTTCTTAATATTACTGTAAGTGGAGATTTTGTAAGAGGATACATTGTAAGAATGCTCCATGAGAAGCACATGGGAGTAACTCTTCCGGGACATGAGCCTACATTTATGCTTGATTACGGCGGACCAAACGTTGCAAAGCCTCTTCACGTAGGACACCTTCGTTCAGCAGTTATTGGTGAGAGTATAAAGAGAATCTTGAAATACAACAGTTACAAGGTAATAGGCGATATTCACCTTGGTGACTGGGGACTTCAGATGGGACTTGTTATCACAGGTCTCAAGGAGAGAAAACCTGATCTTTGCTATTTTGACCCTGATTATGAAGGAACATATCCGAAGGAACCTCCATTCACTGTCAGTGAACTTGAAGAGATATATCCTGCAGCCAGCAAGAAGTCAAAAGAGGATGAGGCATTTAAGGCTGCGGCTATGGAGGCGACAAAGCTTTTGCAGGACGGCTATAAGCCATACAGAGCTCTTTGGCATCACATTTTGAACGTATCTGTTGCCGATTTAAAACAGAACTATAAAAAACTTAATGTGAACTTTGATCTCTGGAGAGGTGAGTCTGATGTTCATGACGTTATCCCGGGAATGGTAGAATACATGAAGCAACACGAGTATGCGTACCTCAGCCAGGGGGCACTTGTGGTTGATGTTGCAAAAGAGACTGATACAAAAGAAATCCCACCATGCATGATCCTTAAGTCTGATGGAGCTTCTCTTTACAATACAACCGACCTTGCTACTATCAAGCAGCGTATGGAAGAGTTCCATCCGCAGGGACTTATCTATGTGGTTGATAAGAGACAGGAACTCTATTTTGAGCAGGTATTCCGTTGTGCGAGAAAGACCAAGCTTGTTATGCCTGAGACAGAGCTTCACTTTGTAGGCTTTGGTACTATGAATGGAAGCGATGGCAAGCCATTTAAGACAAGAGATGGCGGAGTTATGCGTCTTGAAAATCTCATAGCTGAGATTGATGAGAAGATGTACACAAGGATCAAGGAAGGAAACCTTGATGTTTCTGATGAGGAAGCCCGTGATACAGCTCACAAGGTTGCTCTTTCAGCAATCAAGTATGGCGATCTTTCTAACCAGCCATCCAAGGATTATATTTTTGATGTTGAGAAGTTTACTTCATTTGAAGGAGATACAGGCCCATATATCCTTTACACTATCGTTCGTATCAAGTCTATTCTTAAGAAGTACGAGGCAGAAGGAAAGAGTGCTAAGGAAGCGAAGCTTGATAAGCCTGACAGTGATGATATGAAGAATCTCATGCTTCAGCTTACAAGATTTGCTGATGCAGCTGAAAGTGCTGCAAGGGACCTTGCTCCAAACAGAATCTGTGCATATATTTATGATCTTTCAAATGCATTTAACAGTTTCTACCATGGAACAAAGATCCTTGCTGAAACAGATGAGAACAAGAAGGAAAGCTACATCGCACTTCTTGTTATTACCCTTAAGGTCCTCGAAACAGGTATCGATCTTTTAGGATTCGACGCGCCTGAGCGCATGTGAGCGATATAAGGATTCAAAGTAATACAATGCTGTGCTTGCACAAAGCATTGTATTACTTTGAAGACTGAACGGACATGAGGAAGCAGCACGATAGTGCGGATTCCTCATGTCCGTAGGATTGCGAAAGCGAAGCGGAGCAATCCGTATATCGCGAGCGATAGCGAAGTCCGTAGGATCGCGTTTTTTTAAGAGGAATAACATGAATAATAACCATATGTTCAGCAACAGAAAGCTTCTTCTGTTGCTGATTCCTATTATAGCTGAACAATTCTTAAACTCCCTTATGGGAATGGCTGATTCCATGATGGTCAGTAACGTGGGAGCGGCAGCTCTTTCGGGAGTTTCACTTGTAGACTCCATCAACAATCTGGTGGTGCAGGCTTTTAATGCCATGGCTACAGGTGGTGTAATAATATGCTCCACATATATTGGACAGAAGGATATAAAAAGAGCTTCAGAAGCTGCAAGACAGGTCATCTTAGTATCTACCTTTATTTCGGTACTTTTGATGGTACTGGGCCTTATCTTCAGAATGCAGCTGTTAAAACTAATATTTGGAACTGTTGAGGCAGATGTAATGGAAGCAGCAGGTATTTATTTCTTCCTTACCATTTTGTCTTATCCGGGTGTTGCTTTGGCAGCTGCAGGAAGTGCAATATTCAGGGCACAGGCCAATAGCAGACTTCCGATGAATGTGGCTATAGTATCCAACATTCTTAATGTAACAGGTAATGCACTTCTTATCTGGGGCTTTGGACTTGGCGTATATGGTGCAGCCCTTGCTACTTTGTTATCAAGAATTTTTTCAGCCGTAGTTCTTTTGATATATCTAAGGAATAAAGAGCTTGAGATAAGCATACGGGATTATCTGTCAATCAGACCTGATAAAGACAAGATTCACAGAGTTCTCGCGATGGGAATCCCTAATGGCATTGAAAATTCTATGTTCCAGTTTGGTAAGCTGGCAATCCAGTCTTCTGTATCTATTTTGGGAACAACAGCTATTGCAGCTCAGTCTATGACCAATATATTTGAAAATGTAAATGGTGTTGCCGGAATAGGCGTAGGAATAGGACTTATGACGATAGTTGGCCAGTGTCTTGGTGCAGGCAGGAAAGATGAGGCTGTTTACTATACCAAGAAGATGATCCTTTGGGGCTACATAGCTATTTTGAGTAGCTGTCTTTTTGCTTATGCGATCGCAAGACCTGTGACTTACCTGGCTGGTATGACTCCTGAAAGCGCAAGTCTTTGTATATACATGCTTGGATGGATCACGATCGCCAAGCCTATTTTGTGGTCACCATCCTTTGTTATCCCATATGCTTTAAGAGCTGCGGGGGATGTTAAGTTTTCCATGATAGTTGCAACACTTACCATGTGGCTTTGCAGAGTAACACTTGCTACATTCCTTATCAGAGTTGTGGGAGTTGGTGCTATTGGCGTGTGGATCGGAATGTTTGCTGACTGGGCTATAAGAGGTGTTATTTTTACCATAAGATTCAGGCGTGGAAACTGGATCCACAAGGTTGTTGCGTGATCCAATAATTCTGTATTCAAGATTTTATACAATTTTAATTCAATTTGATAATGAATAGAAATATAATTAAGATAGTCACTTTTTCGATAGCATTTTTAGGAAAAACCGCATGAAAAGAAGGAACTATCTTTTTTATTTAAGGTATATATTAGCTGCAATGGGAGTGGTTTGCCTTATTGCAGCTTTTGGTATGCTCGGACAACATATGCAGCAAAGTGCAGTCAGTCGTCTGTCGCAGATTCCTTCAGAAGTAAAGCATAAGGTGTTAGTTCTTAGTTCTTACGAACCTACGTATTTTACATTTGAAGATCAGGAAATAGGCCTTAAAGAGGGGTTATATCCCAATGGAATAGAATTTGACACGGTTTATATGAATACAAAGAAATTTGGCACCGCGCAAGATATTGAGACTTTTCATGATTACTTCAAGGATAGGTTCCTCAGGGATAAAACATATGAGGGTGTTCTTATAGGTGATGATGATGCCCTTAAGTTTGCGCTTAGGTATCAAACGGAACTCTTTAACGGAATGCCTTTGGTGTTTTATGGAATAAATGATCTGCAGCTTGCCAAGGAGGCAAGCCGCAATCCTATGGCAGCTGGATTTTATGAAAAAGACTATCTGCAGGAGACTATGGAAACTGCAACGAAAAGCCTTCCTGACAGAAAAACTCTCGTTGCTCTTCATGATGAATCTGCGGCGGGAACAGCAGATATGAATATATTTTACTCATTAGCTGATAAGTATCCTGATTATACTTTTATAGATATAGACAGTTCCACACTTTCGCAGGAGGAGCTCATACGAAGTCTCCAGAATCTGCCTAAAAACTCAATATTGTTTTATATGACTTGTTATAATGACAAGTACGGAAACAGTTATTCTATGCTCAACAGAACAAGAACTATTGTCAATAATGTGACTGTTCCTATATTCAGAAATTATTCCGGAGGAAGAGACGCGGGAGTTTTGGGCGGAACCTTTATGGATTTTGAGGTTCAGACAAAAAATGCTGCGCAGATAATGTGCGATGTTTTGAATCATGATGTAGAGATTTCTGAGTATAGTTTGATCCTGGATACTCCAAGCAGGAATGAATACAATTATCCTCTTGTTATGGAGTATGGAATCTCTATAGATAATCTGCCAAAAAACACAATATATATAGACAGACCTACGACTTTTTTTGATAACTATAGTGAAATACTTCCGGTAGCATTGCTGATGATCTCATCAATGGTACTATTTATCGCTGCAATGTATGCGGCTCTTAAAAATGAGAAAAAAGTAAATGAGGCGCTTAGAGATTCAAAAGAGGAAATAGAAAATTCCCGTTACAAATTGCAGTATCAGGCCCAGCACGACGAGTTCCTTGATATATTTAACAGGCGAGCTATGGTTGAGTACCTCAATGACAATGTGACAATGAATCAGGTCTATTCGATAATAATGCTTGATATAGATGGCTTTAAAGATGTTAATGAAAACTATGGACATGAAGCAGGAGACAAAATTCTTAAAACTATAGCTGATCATCTGCAGAGTTTTTGTCACTCCAACGGAATGACTCTGGGAAGGTATGGCGGTGATGAATTTTTGATCTATTGTCCTTCAGAAAGGCTTGATGAGAATTCTAAAAAGATATGTGATCTGAAAAAGCTCTTTTCACAGTCTTTTACCTCAAACGGGATAAATATTGTTCTTTCAGCCAGCATGGGTATTTCCAATTCGGATGGCCTTTCATATCCCGAGCAGCATATTATAAATGCTGAGATTGCAATGTATGAAGCAAAAGAACGCGGAAGAGGCATGATATTCGTATATGCTGACGTGATGAAAGATAAGGTAAACAACGAGGAAAAAATAAAGACGCAGTTTATAAAGGCCATTGAAAAAGACGGCTTTTATATGAAATACCAGCCAAAGGTTTCAGCCAAGGCGAAGGAACTTGTGGGCTTTGAAGCGCTCATCAGAATGAAAGATGGCTCATATGAACCAAATCTTTTTATCCCTGTGGTTGAAAAGAGCGGGTGGATCACAAGGCTTGGCAGACATGTCACGCTTATGGTAGTTAAACAGTTATCTGAATGGATGGCACAGGGGAAAAAGCTATATCCTGTATCAATTAACTTCTCAAGTAAGCAGATACATGATATTGGATATGTTTCTTTTTTAAAAGAACTATTGGATATCTATGATGTAGATCCAAAGTACCTTCAGATCGAGATTACCGAGAGTCTTCTTTTGGAAAACTCAATACAGACTGACGACCTGTTCGAAGGTCTGAAGAGACTGGGAATTAAAACTCTTCTCGATGATTTCGGAACCGGCTATTCATCACTTGCTTATCTTATCTATGTTCCGGTAGATGATATAAAGCTGGATAAGTCTTTGGTTGACGCATATCTGATTGATGGTAAGGACAGCTTCATTGAGGATGTTATCAAACTTGTTCATGATATGGGCAAGACTATAACAATAGAGGGAGTAGAGTATGAATGGCAGTATGAAAAGCTTCGCAAGTACGGAGCTGATACTATTCAAGGGTATTATTTCAGTAAGCCTCTTGAACCGGATGCGGCTATTTCGTTCGAAGTACAGAAATAGAAACAGGATAAAAACGCGCAATTATGCCTTATTCATGCTATAATAAAATTTACAATAAATTTTTTTACGAGGAGCTAGTATGTCTTTTGTTGTATTTACGGATGGGTCGGCAAACCTTCCGGCGAAAATGTCTGAGGGGATAACTATATTGCCGTGTAGTTATATGTTAAATGGAACTGAAATTGTGTACGAGGGAGATGTTGAGGCATTTGATGCTCATTCTTTTTATGAAGGGCTTAAAAATGGCGATAAGGTAAAAACATCGCTTCTAAATACACATCTTTTTATGGAACATTTCAGACCTGTACTGGAAAACGGACAGGATCTTGTATACATTGCTATGGCAGCAGGCATAAGCGGTACTTACAATGCTGCTATGAATGCAGCCGATGAACTTATGGAAGAATTTCCTGACAGATTTATCCATATTGTTGATTCAAAGGGCTGTGGATTTGGAAGTGGAATTTTGGCAATTAAGGCAGCAAAGCTCTCCAGAGAGGGCAAAAGTTGCAAAGAGGCAGCACAGATTCTGGATGATGCAGTGCCTCATGCATGCCAATATTTTACAGTTGATGATCTTAATTTTCTTAAAAATACAGGCCGAGTAAGTGGGGTAACCGCAAGTATCGGAACAATCCTTAATATTAAACCAATTCTTTTTGGCGATAGTACGGGACATATCATTTCCTGCAGCAAAGTAAGAGGCAGGAAAAATGCCATAAGCGCTATAGCTGCAAAGTATTCTGAAAAGAGGATGGAAACAGAAGATAACATAGTCTGCATCTCTCATGGCGATTGCTATGATGATGCCGTTAAACTTTCAGAACTGGTAAAAGAGGTTAATCCAAAAGCAGAGATCACAATCTGTCAGCATGAGCCTTTTTCTGGAGCTCATGTGGGACCCGGTATGCTTGGACTGTTTTTCTGGGGGAAAGAAAGATAGATAGAGTAAAACCTGCTGATCATGTATGTATTATCTATGAGGGGATTTGCTTATATGATTCTTATGTTGATGAAAATGTCAGGAATATCGGCACTTTATGTTGCATTGACGGTATTTCTGTGGAAACTTCTAAAGGACAGGAGACAGACTTTTATCATAAAACTGTCTCTTGGACTTGTCTATGGTATGTGCTCCGTGCTTTCTACGCATTGTGCTGTGGATTACGGAGATATGCTTCTTAATCTCAGAGATGTCGCTCCGCTTGCGGCAGGACTTTTTTTTAATCCTACTTCAGGTATCATAGCTGGCCTTATAGGCGGAATAGAACGATATATTGCGGGAACATATTTTGGGGTAGGCTCATATACGCGAATTGCGTGTAGCTTATCTACCTGCCTTGCAGGTTTTGTTGCCTGGCTTATGCATGCAAAAGTATTTGAAGGCAAAAAACCTTCACCTGTTTATGCACTGTTTATGGGAGCTGTAATGGAAGTCTTTCATATGTACGTGGTTTTCATAACCCACAGAGATGATATGAGAATGGCATTCCATGTAGTTAGCATTTGCTCTATTCCAATGATAGTTTTTTCGGGAATAGCCCTTTCGCTTATGTCGGTAATTCTTCAGGTTCTTTCCGGTGAATGGAAAAATCCTTTTAAGGATATGACAGGAGAAAAAGTATCGGTTTCGCAGAGGTTTCAACGCTGGCTCTTTTTGATCACTACGATTGTCATTGCAGGTAATTTTGCTTTTTCTTACATTATTCAGACTCAGTCTGCCTCTCAAAATGGCAGAAATAGTATTATGGAGACTTCTCAGAGTGTGAAGAGCAGATATCTTGAGGTATCCAAAAGACTCACTGCTGATGGTAATGAGTTTTTTGAGATTATAGATGATGATGGAGATATTATTGCAGGGAGACATAAGGATTCAAAAATAGATGCAAGTACTCTTGAAGTACTTAAAGGCAAAAAGGATGAGGAGCTTTTTGAAGGACAGTACTTTGAAGAGGTGTCTCTGAATAAAGTTGATGGTATCGGCATTGATATGATTCTTTTGACATACATACCCTACAGCGAGCTCTATTGGTATAGAAATGCCCAGGCCTATGAATCTGCGCTCGCAGATATCCTGTTATTTACTGTGATTTATGTTCTCATCGCATTTTTGGTAAAACAGATTGTTATCAGCAATATTGACCTTATCAATTCTTCGCTGGATAAGATAACAAACGGAGATCTTAATGAAGTGGTTAAGGTAAGAAACTCATCCGAGTTTGCGTCACTTTCAGATGATATTAATCAGACGGTTGAGACGCTTAAAGGTTATATAGCTGCTGCGGAAAAAAGAATAGAGCAGGAGCTTATTTTTGCAAGGACCATACAGGAATCATCGCTGCCAAGAAACTTCCAGTTTGCCACTTTGAAAGATAATATCGAGATATTTGCGTCAATGAAGGCGGCTAAAGAGGTTGGTGGAGACTTTTATGATTTCTTTTTTGCAGGCCCGGGAAAGCTTGCCTTTGTAATTGCCGATGTTTCGGGAAAAGGAATCCCTGCGGCATTGTTTATGATGAGAAGTAAGACTGCAATCAGAAGCTTTGCTGAGCTTGGAAAGAGTCCGGCTGAGATAATATTTAAGACTAATAATACTCTTTGTGATGGAAATGATGCAGAGATGTTTGTGACGGTGTGGATTGGAATTTTGGATTTGACAACAGGTGTTATGAAATGTGCAAATGCCGGTCATGAGTATCCTCTTATAAAACATGCTGGCGGTGACTATGAGCTTTTTAAGGATAAGCACAGTCTGGCCCTTGCTGCAATGGAAAATCTAAAGGCAAGAGAATATGAGATAACACTAGTACCCGGAGATAAAATATTTGTTTATACAGATGGTATCCCTGAGGCAATCAATGAGGATATTGTCCAGTATGGTACTGACAGGCTTCTTGATACTATCAATTCTGTAAAAGACAGGCCGTTTACGGAAGTTTTACCGGCAATATCGCAGGATATTGCAAAGTTTAGAGGAAAAGCCGAGCAATTTGATGATATTACAATGCTTGGTTTTGAGTTAAAAAGCTTGCGTAATCACTAAATATAGTATTTTTACTTTATAATTATAATTAAATATTTACTTTATTTTATAGATTCTTAATCGTTTTCGTACGAAATCACGTCTATACTAAATATAGTTTTTTTGCCATCCTTATTTTTGATTCGTATAAAAAATAGAAGACAAAAAATTGATAGATCGGGAGGTTTGTATGAAAACGATTGTTCGTATAAGGGAGATAAATGATATCACTTTGGCGTTCATGATGCTTGGACTTGCTGAGACTGTATTTGGAGCAGCGATGCTGGGCGCAGGCCTTTGGAGTTATATCAGAGAGATATTTTTGACAAATATAATGGTAGATGCCGTTATTCATGGAAGTGCACTTGTTTTAAACGGAAGTCTTCTCGTTATACTTTGCCTTATGTCGACATTATTTGCAGTAAGTAAGGCTAAAGTAAATATTCTTTTTTCACTATCATCATTATCTATTGCAATAGTCTTGATCGGATTCATTCGCGGGCTTTGCATTGGGGACAATGGTTTTGGACTTATCTTTTCTGTGATAGAGCTTATGATTTGTGGAATTGTTCATTTTGTTCTTTTTACAACCAAACGTTATCTTGGAAGAAGATCAAAGACAGCAAACTATTCCTGGTCAAATGAAATGGTGCTTAAGAAGGTTGGATAAATCCAATATTTTGAGTCACTATGCATTCTTGAATCAACAATTCAAGAATGCATCAACCAAGCCAATTTAAATCGACTTCGTCGATGAGGCTTGGTTGACTCTTCACTCATATTCTTACGAAATCCGCAGTATATGCGGATTTCTGGAATTTAGTTCAAGATGTCATACCTTATGGTACAGTGTTCTTTATCTCGAGAAAGAATGCAGGGTATACACTCCTTTCTATAATATGGTTTAAGACATTTGCTTTAAGACAAAAATAAAAATCTCTGAAACGCGTGTATTTACCACGTTTCAGAGATTTTTTTAGTAGCGAGAGGGGGATTCGAACCCTCGACACCGCGGGTATGAACCGCGTGCTCTAGCCAACTGAGCTATCTCGCCATATGGGCTTTGCCGAACTGTCTGTCGCAGCCGACTCGTATAATATACCCCACAGTGGCATATGTTGTCAACACAATTTTATAAAAAAATTCAAAAAAATATTTCTTAAATTTATCATTTGTGTTAATACAAGCATAAGTTAACAAAACAACGAACTTGGATTGTGTTAAGATATAGTAAAGTGCTATGTTTGCACTTTGGACATCTTTTGTGAATGAGCGAGGATTTTTTTTATGAATTTAGTTGTTGGGAAATCATTTTATTTTGATTTTGAAGTGGCATTTATGCAGTGGCTCCAAAGTGCCTTAGGGGAAAAAGGAGCAATGGCTGTTTCACATTTATCGGCTTTTGGTGAAGAAATGCTGCTTATAGGAATACTCGGATTCATTTTTTGGTGCTATGACAAGAGGTATGGAACCTTTATTGGAATAAATGTTATGGTTGGTCTCGTATTAAATCCATTGATAAAGAATGTTTTCTGGAGGAGGAGACCATATTTTGATCATGAGACTATAAAATGCTTTAGACCGGTTGAGAAAAATGCAGATATGTATGATATTGCTGCACAGGGGTTTTCTTTTCCCAGTGGGCATTCTACAAATTCAGTTACAGCGTACAGTTCAATAGCTGTGTATAAAAAGAATAAAGTATTAAATGTTGTTGCCTTTGTTATTCCGCTATTGGTCGGTTTTTCAAGAGTGGCAGTGGGTGTACATTACCCAACTGACGTAGTTTGCGGTTGGATTTCAGGTCTTTTGATTGTTCTTTTGATTCCTCTTATCTTTAGTAAGGTGGATGAGAAAAAACACTGGGTTGTTTATGCTGCGATTTTTGCAATTTCATGTGTGGGGCTTTTTTATTGTAAGACAAGTGATTATTTCACATCTTTAGGCCTAATGGGTGGATTTTTTGTTTCACTTGAATTTGAAAAGAGATTTGTGAAATTTGAAAATACGAGGAACCCGCTCTTTTGTATAACAAGAATAATTGGTGGTTTTGCAATTTACTTTGCAGTGAATACACTCTTAAAACTTCCATTTAGCAAGGAATTTTTGGATTCAGGAGTTTTTCTTGCAGGAGTTGTAAGAAGTATCAGATATTTTTTTGTTTCCTTTGCGGCAATTGGCTTATACCCTTATGTTTTTAGAGTGGAAAAGATATTAAGGAGGTAAACTTATGTGGGCTTATGAAACATCTTTTTATCAGATCTATCCCCTTGGATTTTGCGGGGCACCTTTTGAAAATGACGGTGTTTTGGAACACAGGATATTAAAGGTAATTGACTGGATTTCGCATTTGAAAAAACTTGGTGTGGGCGCAGTTATTTTTAATCCTGTGTTTGAGTCGGATACTCATGGTTATAATACAAGGGATTATAAAAAAATCGATGTGCGCCTGGGGACAAATGCTGATTTTAAGAAGGTTTGCAAAGCACTGCATAAGGAAAAAATACGGGTTGTGCTTGATGGTGTGTTTAACCATGCAGGTAGAGGCTTTTTTGGTTTTGAAGATGTTAAGGAAAAAAAGTGGGATTCGCCCTATAAAGACTGGTTTAACATAAGCTTTGACGGAAATAGCAATTATAATGACGGATTCTGGTATGAAGGCTGGGAAGGTAACTATGATCTTGTAAAGCTGAACTTGAGAAATCCTGCTGTTACGGATTATCTTTTGGAGAGTATTAAATTCTGGATTGATGAATTTGGAATTGATGGGCTTAGGCTCGATGTGGCTTACTGCGTGGACACCGATTTTTTAAGAAGACTTCGTCATGAGACTGCCGCGTGGAAAGAAGACTTCTTTTTGATGGGTGAGATGATAGGCGGTGACTATAACCGCATTATGTCTGATGAACTTTGCCACAGTGCCACTAATTATGAGTGTTATAAAGGAATGTTTTCTTCCTTTAACAGCATGAATATGTTTGAGATAGTTCATTCACTCCTTAGGCAGTTTGGACCTGAGAATTGGACCCTTTATAAGGGAAAACATCTTCTTTCTTTTGTGGATAATCATGATGTGAGCAGGATAGCAAGTACGCTTTCAAGGCCGGAGCATTTAAAACTTATCTATACACTAATGTTTGGAATGCCCGGTATTCCTACGATTTACTATGGTAGTGAGTGGGGCGAAAAAGCTGACAAATCACAGGGAGATCCGGCTTTAAGACCATGTTTTGACAGCCCCCTCTGGAATGATCTTACAGATGTGATTGCGGCGCTGTGTAAGGCAAGAGAAGGCTCTAAGGCGCTTAGCTACGGTGGCTTTTCATCACTTCTTTTAACTAACAGGCAATGTATATTTGAAAGGGAGGCAGATGGAGACAGGATGATAGTCGTGATAAACGCTGACGAAAACAGTTTTCATGCTGATTTCAATGCAAGAGCCGGTAAGGGAAAAGATATGATAACGGGAAAAGACATTGATTTTGGCGGAGGACTTGATATACCTCCTTACACCGGATATCTCATCCAGGTTTGATTTTGGACACAAAAATAATATTTTGAGTCTCCATGTCACAAGCAGAAATACTTTTTTGAAGTGCTTATAAGCTAAAATTTATATAGTACAACAAAAAGTATATGGAGGATGCTTAGAACATGAAAATCCATTTTGACAAGCTTTATAAGGATGATAGGGAAAAAGAACTATGTGGGCTTGGTATACCATTTCCAAAGGGCGAAGTTACTTTGGAAAAGTATGAGTCTATGTGCGTTTTGGATAAGGATAAAGCGATTCCTTCTCAGTTTAAAATTACTTCTGTCTGGGATGATGGAACTGTAAGATATGTTTTTGCAAGGTTTCTGGCTGATCTTCCGGGAAATGCGGATAAGGACTTTGAACTGGAATTTTCTGGCAAAAAAGCTGATTTTGAAGAAAAGATTGATATAAGTAAAGCCGGAGACTTAATATCTGTTTCAAATGGGGCTCTAAGCTTTAAGCTAAAAAATAATACTGATAGTATTTTCGAAGAATTTATTTATCAAGGTAAAAAAATAGACAGGGAGAGATTTGAGGGCCCTGTTTTATGTGCAGATGGTCAAAAATTCAAGACGGTTTTTGATGATTTCAAAGTAGTTGAAACGGGCAATATATATGCTGCGATTGAGGCAAACGGAAGATTCATAGAAAAAGAAAAATATCTTTCGGGCGAGGGGATAAGGTTCACATTCAGAATATATGTGACTGCCGGAAAGCCGTGGATTGAGTGCGCTATAAGACTATTTAACTGTACTGATGGCGATTTTCAGCCCCAGTCTCTTATGTTTGAAATAAAAAACAGTTCCGAAGATAAAAAAGACAAGATCAGGACGATGGTTGCAAAATCCAATTATAAGACCAGCTTTATTACAAACGATGAAGGTGAAGAGGTCTCTTTGAAGATCATGGCTGAGATGCTTGAAAAGGAAGCCAATGAACATTTTGCAGAAGTATTCTATGGAACTTTTTTTGCTGACTGTACAAGCTATGCTTCGGGAATGGGAATATGTGCAACTGTATTTCAGGCGCAGCAGAACTTCCCTAAGGCAGTAAAGGCATCATCTGATGGAATGTGTATTTCGCTTATTCCTGATCAGGAGGAAACTAAAGCAAAGTCACAGAGTGAACCTGTAGTATTTAGCTCAGGAATGGCAAGAGAACAGAGGATTTTACTTCATTTTCATGAAGCTACTATGGATGTTTATGAGATAAATAACAGAAGCCTTATTTATCAGATGCCTGACACACCTCAGCTTGCTCCTGAGGTCTTTGAACAGGCAGGGATCATGCCGGATATCTTTTTACCTGAAGATAAAAAGATTGATGACTATGAACTTGCGCTTATCGACAAGGCAGATAATCATGTGCGCTGCTATGGAATGCTTAACTGGGGAGATGGGCCTGATCCGGGATATACCAGCCAGGGCCGCGGAGGCGGAAGGCTTGTCTGGACCAATAATGAGTACGATTATCCTCATGCAATGTACATGATGTACGCCCGGAGTGGAATAAGGCGATTCTTGGACTATGCCAATGTGGCTGTCATGCACTGGATGGATGTGGATGTTTGTCATTACAGCAAGGATGATCTGCAAATTGGCGGTCAGTGGGAACACATAAATGGCCACACCGGAGGCTCGAAAGAAGGGAATGGCTGCGCCGGAGTACTGGCCTGCAGTCATGAATGGGTTGAAGGCCTATTGGACTATTATCATTTTACAGGGGATGAAAGAGCCCTTGAAACGGCAATAGGAATCGGCGAAAATGTTAAAAAGCTTCTTGATACTCCGATGTTCCGAATTCCGGGAGAGAGCAGTGCAAGGGAGACCGGCTGGGCTCTTAGAAGTCTGTCTGCGCTGTATGTTGAAACTCACGATGAGAGCTGGATTGAAAAGTGTGAATGGATCGTTTCTCAGTTTGATGAGTGGAACAAAAAGTATGGACACTGGCTTGCACCATATACTGACAATACGACCATCAGAGTTGGCTTTATGATTTCAGTTGCTGTCGGTTCACTTATGCGCTACTACAGAATTTTTCCTTCAGGTAAGTTAAAAGAGATGATCCTGGGTGCTATAGATGATATAGTCGAGAATCAGATGAATCCTTACGGATTATTCTACTACAAAGAGCTTCCGAGCCTTAGCAGAAATGGAAATAATCCTTTGCTTCTTGAAGCCATGGCTATTGCTTACGAACTTACAGGGGATGCTTCATATCTTGATAAGGGAATCAAGACATTTAAAAAACATATGTCATCAGCCGGATACAGTTTGGGACAGAAAAAAATCATTGAAGATACTGTAGTTGTTGGCAGCGGAGCACCTAAGGCTTTTGCACAGGGATTTCTGCCACTTGCCTTGTTTTATACCAAGGTTGTAAAAGCAAATAAGTTGTTGTTATGAAGAAACTATATTATAATTAATATATGGAAATACGTACACCAATTGTTGCAATTATAGTACTCTCTATACTGATTATAATTTATCTGCGCAAGACAAAACCGCAGCTTAGTTCGTCACGTGTTTTTTTTGTCTTCCTTGTGATGGCTTTTATAAATATCGTCTCTGAGATAACAGAATGCTATGTATTTATATTTCTTGGGGGATCCTTCAATGCCTTAAGGCGCGGTGTTCAGAATTTCTATGTCGGATCGCTTTTGATATGTACATATGTGATGGCTTTATATGTCTATTCGAAAGTAACTGTCAAAAGAGGTGTATCTGCAAGGGTGAGCGCGATACTTGCTATCCCTCTTGTGATCGGATTGATTTCGATGCTTAATGGAAAAGTCCGGTATGGAAGGACACAGACAGGTTTTTATTACAACTATGGGACTATGATAATAGTTTGCTATTTCATAGGATTCTTTTACCTGCTTGCCATGGTGATCAGTATTCTGATCTATAGAAAACGCCTTAGACGAGAAGATTTTATAGCGCTTTTCTCAGGGGCATTAGCATGGCTGCTTTTTGCAGCATATCAGTACTATACCAAGGGAGTTCAGGTGTCGGCCATAGCCATGATGGTCATGGCTCTTGTGGTATTTCTGGTCATCGAGAATCCTAAAGAACTGTTTGAGAGAGCACTTCCTAATGTAAAAAACAAAGATGCTTTCACGATGTATCTTTTGGAAAAATATGGACATGAGAAGCCGTTTTTCATTGTGTCTGTCATTTTTACCGGAAAAACAAGTGTTCAGACTGCGGCCAACAGAGATGAACTCTATAAACTTCAGGCCGATGTGGCAGAGCTCATTCAGGACAAGCTTGATGTTGATGGGTATCTCTCAAACTGGAATACATTGAGCTTTGTGGTTGTTTCTCCTGAAAAGATAGAAGAGTTTATGAATATCATAAACAACTACAAAGTGGATGGTGGTAACTATAAACTTACATTTGCAGTAATAGATGCTCTAAAATGTGCCAGAGATGCCAATGAGGCTCTTCAGATTCTTACATATGTGTCCGGAGAATATATCTACAAACAGTCATCTCCAAATCTTGTGATTGATGAGAAAGTCATCGACAAGATGAGGTACAGAAATACTATTGAGGATGTGGTCAGAGAGTCTGTAAGGAATAATGCTTTCGAAGTTTATTATCAGCCAATTCTTTCAGTTAAAGATGGGACTTTTTCATCAGCGGAAGCGCTGGTAAGACTTAAAAGACCTGATTCAGCCAATTATATTTCTCCTGAAGACTTTATTCCTATTTCAGAGAAATGTGGCCTTATCCAGCAAATTGATGATCTGGTATTTGAGAAAGTATGCTCTTTTATTGCAAAAGAGAATATTTCAAGTTTTGGAGTAAAGACTATCGAGGTTAACCTTTCTGGAAATGAAGTTGTTGATTACCAGGCATTTGAAAGGCTTAGCCGGAAAATGGAAAAGTATCACATTCCTCCGAAATTTATCAATTTTGAAATAACAGAGACAGCTTATATAAATAACGACGAAGCTTTTAGGGAAAATGTTAGAAAGCTCAAGGAAATGGGTAGTACTTTCTCGATGGATGACTTTGGATCAGGTTATTCCAATCTGCTTGAAATCCTCAAAATGGATTATATCCTGGTCAAGATGGATAAGGAATTCATATGGAGCTGCCTTGATAAAAGTAAGCCGGAGAACCTGAAAATGCTCCAATATACGATAAATTTCCTGAAAGAATACGGACTTCATATCCTGGCGGAAGGTGTTGAGACAATGGATCAGGCCAAGATACTTATTGATAACGGAGTTGAGTATTTGCAGGGATTTTATTATTCAAGGCCTATTCCGGAAAAAGAGTATATTGAATTTTTGAATACACAAAAAGGACTTTTTGAGTCGAAAGTGAAAGGAGAATGATTATGAACGAGGCGTTATATGATGCGGTTTTTTGTTACGGTGAGAACAGGGTGGATCCTTTTGAAAACACAAAAGTTGATTTTCAAAGGATTATATCAGATATGCGTCTTGTTGGATATGAAATTTCTGCTTTGAATATTGTTCAGCAGATTATGCTTGAGCAGCTTGATAATCTTCTTAAGATAAAGGCCAATATTATTGAAGCTACAATGGACATGGAAAATAAGGATGAGTATTGTAAAGAAAAATATGGCCTCTCATTTAAGGATATAGATGCATTGGATCCAAGGCATGATATTGAGTGGGATATTAAAAGTGGAAGGGTGATCTTTTTCCTTGCCCATGATGCTCAATACAAAGAGGAGGCTTATTTTATCATGTTTAAGAAAGCCTTTGATGTGTTCACTGAAAAAACCGGTTTCAGTTATATGAGTCAATGAAATGGGAATAATACTTGAGACAAGCAGATTGATACTTAGAGGCTGGCAGGATAATGACGCTGCCAGCCTTTTTAAGCTTGCCAGCGATGAGCGGGTAGGTATGGCAGCAGGCTGGCCTGCGCATGAAAGTGTGGGTTACAGCAGGGCAGTAATACGGACAATTTTTAACAAAAAAGAAGTATATGCCATTTGCCTTAAAGGGGGGAATGATGAGCCTGTAGGAAGTATTGGGCTGACACTTACCGGAAGCAGGGAACGTCCCCTTATGGACGGCGATGCTGAGCTTGGGTACTGGGTAGGAGTACCTTTTTGGGGAAGGGGAATAGCTACTGAAGCAGCCTGTGAAATAATAAGACATGGCTTTGAGGATATTAAATTACGCCGTATTTTTTGCTGCTATTTTGATGGAAATGTAAGATCAAAAAGAGTACAGGAGAAGTGCGGCTTTGTACCCTATGCTGTGAACGAAAATACGTACATTCCAATACTTAAGGAAACTAGAAAAGAGTACGTGAATGTAATGTGCGCACCAAAGTGCAGATAGCATAGATACTGAGAATCGCACATAAAAAAGACACAAAATTATCAAATTTTTCAAACGATTAACTATTACAAAATTTGTAATAATATGTTATAATTTAGTCACGTTCGAAAAGTGCCAAAGGCACTTTAAAAAAGTCCATAGATGAAAGCGCTTTCAGACAGATACAGCAGGTTGTTTTTTTCAGAAGGAGGAACAATATGTTAAATGTAGGAGAGTGCGTTATTTACGGTAGTCATGGTTTATGTAAGGTTCGAGAGATTCTCGTACCGTCGTTTCTTGAGAGGGGAAATGAAAAGGAATATTACATGATGATTTCTGCTGTAGATGCGGGCAGTGTCCTTTATGTTCCGGTTGACGGAGCTGAGGATAAGGTTCGAGATGTTATGAGCGCTGACGAGGCTATGGGACTTATAGATGATATCGAGGATACACCGGAGATTGAGTTGCTCGAAGGAAAAAAGGCTGAACCGGCCATCGTCAGTGTCATCAAGCGTAACGTTGTGGAAGAGATGATGAGCCTTGTAAAGACACTTCACAAGATCAAGGCGATGCGTGAGGCAGAGGGCAAGAAATTCGCTGCCCTTAACGAGAGATACCTCAATATCGCTGAGAAACTTCTTTATACCGAAATGGCTTTTGCACTGGAAACAGAAAAGGATGTCGTAAAGAGCCGCGTGATCGAGGAACTATCACATTTACCACTAGAGACTGCATAAAGCAGTCTCTTTTTTCGATTACATAAATGTATGTTCAAAATAAAACTGGCAGGACAATGGCAGCCGTTTCTCTTTATTTCTACACTTTAATGTGCTAAAATTGGGGCTATGGAAAAAATAGTGGAAATTTATTATGAAAGTGCATATATAAAGGAGTTTGACGCGATAGTCATCTCCTGCAAGGAGAGAAAAGACGGGAAATATGATGTAATCCTTGACAGAACAGCTTTTTTCCCTGAGCAGGGCGGACAGAGCTCTGATATAGGTACTATAGTTGATGAAAATGGAGCAGAGCATAATGTGACCCATGTCTCCATAAAAAATGAGTCTCTTGCAGATTCTTGCGAAAACCTGGAAGAAACTCTAAATGAATCTATAGCTGTGATAAGGCATGTGGTAGATACACCTTTAACTGAAGGAGAAAATGTTCACGGCGTTATCGACTGGGCTCACAGATTTTCCAATATGCAGCAGCATACCGGAGAGCATATTTTCTCAGGAATCGTGGCATCGGAATATAGTTATGACAATGTGGGATTTCATTTAAGCGACACTGAAGTTACCATGGATTACAACGGCCTTCTTACTTCAGAGAATATCAGGGACATTGAACTTAAGGTAAACAGGGCAATTTGGGAGAATGTTCCTGTTATTTGTGAGTTTCCGGATGAACAGACCCTTAGGTCATTAAACTATAGAAGTAAAAAAGAACTATCAGGTGATGTCAGAATTGTCACAGTCAAAGGTTATGATGTCTGTGCCTGTTGTGCGCCGCATGTTGAGCACACCGGTGAGATTGGAATTCTAAAAGTTACTGGTCTTCAGAATTACAAGGGCGGTGTCAGAGTTAATATTTTGTGCGGAAAACGTGCGCTTGAGTATATAACAAGCCAGCAGCAGATCGTGGACGAGCTCTCAAGGCAGTTTACGACGTCTTTTGATAACATAATTTCTTCTGTAAAAAAGCTTTCATCTGAAAATGCAGATCTTAAAGGGGAGCTTTCGGCTACAAAGGAAAAGCTTATAGAGTATGAGCTTAAAGAGATTCCTTCTGATAAAGAGAATGTCATTTTGGTAAAAGATGAGTCAACGGATGGGAACTCTATGAGAAAGATTGTCAACTTGCTTTCACAGAGCCATGATGGATTTTGCGGAGTGTTTGCAGGAACTGACGAGAAGGGTTATAAGTTTGTCTTTTCATCCGGTCAAAAGAAAAAAGATCTGAATGAAGTGATCAAAGTTCTAAGAGAAAACTTCGGGGCAAAGGGCGGAGGAAATGCCCAAATGATCCAGGGAAGTTTATCAGCAATAGAAATATCAGACGTTTTAGAAAAAATAGAGGAGTTGTAATGGAGATTATGAAAAAATGAGTGCTGGAACGATAAAGGATTTCAGGGATGGATGCAGAGATGCGATTCCAATCTGCCTTGGCTATGTGGCAGTTTCTTTTGCTTTTGGAATAGAGAGTTCCAAAATTGGAATGTCTGTTTTTGAGGCAGTCATGACTTCGCTTTTGAATGTAACAAGTGCAGGGCAGTTTTCAGCCCTTGATGTTATCGCAAGGAACGGCAGCTACATCGAGCTTATCATGCTTCAGATCGTTATCAATCTGCGCTACAGTCTTATGTCTACGGCTCTTTCCCAAAAACTTGATACCCATCTTGGCACGCTCCACAGAATGGGAATATCCTATGGAGTAACTGACGAGATATTTGGTGTAAGCATATTAAAACAAGGGACGCTTTATCCTATGTATTCCTACGGCCTTATTGTCACTTCTGTTTTTGGATGGGTGCTGGGAACAGGACTTGGTGCTACAGCAGGAGCAATTATGCCTGCCAGGATAATCAGCTGTCTTGGGCTTGCCATATATGGTATGTTTGTTGCGATCATCATTCCGGATACCAGGACAAGCAAGGCTGTTATGTACGTTGTAATATCAGCGATGACATTAAGCACATTATTTACATATGCACCATTGGTAAAAGAAATTTCATCAGGCTTTAGAATAATAATCGTAACGGTTGTTGTTGCTGCTTTAGCTGCAATCATAGCGCCGGTAAAGGAGGAAAGCCATGAATAATGTTTTTTCCTATATCATAGTTATGGCTCTTGTGACATATCTTATAAGAGCGCTTCCTTTGACTCTTATCAGAAAAGAGATAAAAAGTAGCTTTGTTAAGTCTTTTTTGCACTACGTACCCTATGCAACCCTTGCGGCCATGACTTTCCCTGCAATACTTCATGCCACAGACTATGTGTTATCATCTGTCATAGGCTTTGTAGTTGCTCTTGTACTTGCTCTTAATAAAAAGAGCCTTCTCACAGTTGCAGGTGCAGCCTGCGCTGTAGCATTTGTAGTGGAAATATTTCTTCATTGAGATTATTATATAGTTCATAGATAGAAAGAACGAGGTAATAAACATGCGAGTTGGAATGGGATATGACGTCCATCGCCTGGTAGAAGATAGAGACCTTATCATCGGTGGAGTAAAGATTCCTTATGTTAAAGGGCTTCTTGGTCATTCGGATGCGGATGTACTTTTGCATGCGATAATGGATGCGCTTCTTGGAGCGGCAGCCCTTGGAGATATTGGCAAGCACTTCCCTGACACAGATCCTAAGTATAAGGGAGCTGATTCATTATTTCTTTTAAAGACAGTTGGAGAGATGCTTTCAGAAAAGTGCTTTATGATTGATAACATTGATGCTACAATCATAGCTCAGGCTCCAAAAATGAGACCACATATAGACACTATGAGAGAAAACATTGCAAATGCACTTGGAATTGATATCTCTCAGGTCAATGTCAAAGCTACAACAGAGGAAGGACTTGGATTTACCGGAACCGGTGAAGGAATATCCTCTCAGGCAGTCTGTATGATCAGTAGCTTTTTTGAAAAAGGAGCTACTGTATATGACAGTGGGGCAAGGTGCGCAGGCTGCGCCGGATGCACCAAAAATTGAGAGAATAATTGGAGAGAAAAAATGGCACATTCATTTACTTTTTATAATACTTTATCAAGAAAAGTCGAAGATTTCATACCAAGAGAGGAAGGCAAGGTATCAATGTATACCTGCGGACCTACTGTATATCATTACGCTCATATCGGTAATATCAGAACATATATCATGCAGGATGTGCTTATAAAAGCCCTTGAATATGCAGGATATGATGTAAAAAGAGTTATGAATATCACAGATGTAGGACACCTTTCTTCAGATGCTGATACAGGCGAAGATAAGATGCTTGCAGGAGCAAAAAGAGAGCACAAGACAGTAATGGAAATTGCAAAATACTATACAGATGCTTTCTTTAAAGATTTTGACGCCGTAGGCAATAAGCGTCCTGATGTTGTGGAACCTGCAACAAACTGCATTCCTGAGTTTATTCATATGATTGAAGTTCTCCTTGAGAAGGGCTTTGCATATGTAGCAGGCGGAAATGTATATTTTGATACCAGCAAGTTAAATGACTATTATGTTTTTTCTTCAGATATTGAGAAAGAGCAGCTTCAGGTCGGTGTTCGTGATGATGTAGAAGAGGATGTCAACAAGAAGAACAAGACAGACTTTGTGCTCTGGTTTACAAAATCAAAGTTTGAAGACCAGGCTCTTAAATGGGAGAGCCCATGGGGAGTTGGATACCCGGGATGGCATATCGAGTGCTCATGCATTTCAATGAAACACCTTGGAGAATATATTGATATTCACTGCGGCGGCGTGGATAATATCTTCCCACACCACACAAACGAAATTGCCCAGTCAGAGAGCTATCTTGGCCATGAGTGGTGCAAATACTGGTTCCATAGCAATCACTTAAATGACAGAGCAGGTAAGATGAGTAAGTCAAAAGGTGCAGTTCTTACTGTTTCTGTATTAAAAGAAAAAGGATATGATCCTTTGGTTTACAGATTCTTCTGCCTCCAGTCACATTACCGTAAGCCTTTAGAGTTCTCTTTTGAGGTACTTGACAGCACAGCTGTTGCTTTTGACAAGCTGGTTAAGAGAGTTGCTGAGCTTAAGGAAGAGGGAGCAGTTGACGAAAGCGTACTTAAGAAGTTTGAGGACAGCTTTGCAGATGCTATCTGCGGAGACCTTAATACTTCAATGGCTATAACAGTTCTTTATGATGCATTGAAGGCTGATACTAATGATGCTACAAAGCTTGCAATCGTGAAGAACTTTGATAAAGTTCTTTCTCTTGATCTTATTGGTCATGCTAAAAACATGAAGGAATCAGCTACAAGCGTTGATCCTGAGCTTGAGGCATATGTTCTTGATGCCATCGAGCGCCGCAGCCAGGCCAAAAAAGAAAAGAATTTTGAACTTGCAGATGCTATCAGAAATGAACTGCTTGAAAAGGGTGTTGAGATCAAGGATACCAGGGAAGGTGTTAAATGGCAGCTTCGTTAAATGATTATTTTAATGAACAATTTGGAATAAAAGAGCAGGATATAAGAACTTTTTCTCCTTTGACGCTGGCCTATATAGGGGATGCTATTTTTGATGTAATAGTGCGTTCTATACTGGTTAATAAGGGAAATACAGCAGTGAATAAGCTTCATTCAAGAGCAAGCTCAATAGTCAAGGCCCAAACTCAGTCGCTTATTATAAGGACTATAATGGATGACCTTACAGATGAGGAAAAAGAAATCTATAGAAGAGGCCGCAACTCTAAACCACATACCAAGGCAAAAAATGCATCAACTATAGAGTACCTTGATGCCACTGGCTTTGAGGCTGTAATGGGATTTCTTTATCTCAAAGGAGATATGGACAGAGTCTGCGAAATTGTTAGATTGGCAATTGAAAAAGCTGATCTTGATATCTTGAAATAATGAGGAAAAATATGGAAGAAAATTTAGAGAGCAGAATTGTTGAAGGTCGAAATGCCGTTCTTGAGGCTTTTAGATCCGGTAAAGTAATAGACAGACTGTTTGTGCTTGATGGATGCAAGGATGGCCCGATTCAGAGTATTTTGCGCGAAGCAAAAAAACACAAGGATACAGTTATTTCTTTTGTCAAAAAAGAAAGACTGGATCAGTTGTCAGAAACCGGTAAACATCAGGGTGTGCTTGCGTATGCGGCAGCCTATGAGTATGCTGAAGTTGATGATATTTTAGAAGCAGCTAAAAAGAATGGTGAAGATCCTTTTATCATCATTTTGGATAATATTGAGGATCCACACAATCTTGGCGCTATTATAAGAACAGCTAACCTTTCCGGCGCGCATGGAGTTATAATCCCAAAGCACAGGGCAGCATCACTTACAGCGACAGTTGCAAAGGCTTCTGCGGGTGCTATCAATTATACACCTGTCGCAAAGGTTACTAATATAGCCCAGACAATTGAAGAGCTTAAGGACAAAGGACTTTGGTTTGTATGCGCTGATATGGGCGGTACAACAATGTATGACCTTAATCTTAAGGGACCTATCGGACTTGTTATAGGTAATGAGGGAAGCGGAGTATCAAGGCTTGTCAGGGAAAAATGCGATATGATCGCATCCATTCCTATGAAGGGGGATATTGATTCCCTTAATGCTTCAGTAGCAACCGGTGTTCTTGCTTTTGAAATAGTTAGACAGAGACTTAAGTAAATGAAGAATTATAAAGACTACACTGATGAAGAGTTAGTACTGAAAATTCATGATGACAACGAATCAGATGTTATAGACTATATCATGAACAAATATAAGAATCTTGTCAGAAAAAAAGCCGGTTCAATGTATATTTTAGGCGCTGACAGGGATGATCTGATTCAGGAGGGAATGATAGGCCTGTTTAAGGCAATCAGGGACTATGATATTGGAAGAGATGCAAGTTTTATGACGTTTGCCGATCTTTGCATTTCAAGACAGATGTACTCAGCAATAGCATCCTCGGCCAGAAAGAAGCATGCACCGCTTAATTCCTACATTTCCATCTATTCCGGCAGGGAAGATGATGAAAATAGTGCAACAGCGATAGAGAGTATTTTAGAGTCTGATTCCAGCTCGATTCCTGAGCAGCTTATAATTGAACAGGAAAATATCAAGGATCTTGAGGAGGCTATCGATAAAGAGTTAAGTGGTTTGGAGAGGCAGATACTTGATCTGTACATAACCGGAATGAGCATAAGGCAGATTTCTGCGGTGCTTGGCAGGGATCTTAAGTCTACAGACAATGCAATGCAGCGTATCAGAAAGAAATTAAAAAAATACTTGCGAAAGTAACTATATTATGTTATATTGATATAGCTGTGCAAGCAGCGGTAACTATAGTTAATTATGAAGATCTTTTGTATATAGAGAGGTGAGAAGAGATGAGACAGGACATTCAGCCAGAATTCCATCAGGCAACTGTTACTTGTAACTGCGGTAACACATTTACAGTTGGATCAACAAAGAGTGAGATTCACGTAGAAATCTGCTCAAAGTGCCATCCATTCTATACTGGTCAGCAGAAGGCTACAACTGCTCGTGGACGTATTGATAAGTTCAACAAGAAATACGGCATGAACAATCAGTAATTCATAAAGGTGTAGAGTTAAGAGGTTGAGGCTTTTGGCCTCAGCCTCTTTTTTCGATAATAAGCAGAGTTACGTGACGAGGTGAATATGAAGAAAAGAAAAGTTAAACACTATTCAGGTATTGGCGGACAGGCTGTTCTTGAAGGCGTAATGATGAGAAATAAAGACATGTATGCTGTTGCGGTCAGAAAGCCTGACGGAGATATAGCTGTTGAGGTGGATGAGTTCCATGGCATTGCATACGGCAGTAAGCTTTTAAACATTCCATTTGTCAGAGGCGTGTTTGTATTTATTGACTCTCTTATTTTGGGACTTAAATCTTTGAATTATTCTTCTACTTTTTATGAAGAGGAAAAAGAAAAACCATCTAAGTTTGATGAGGGTATTGATCAGGTTTCAGGAGGTCATGAGGATACATTTCTTATGATCCTTACAACGGCTATATCTTTTATTTTTGCCATAGGTCTTTTCATGATCCTTCCATATGCACTTTCGGAAGTAATCAGTAAGTATATCAGAAATACATCTCTCGTCGCTATTATAGAGGGTGTACTCAGGATCCTTATCTTTATCCTGTATATTCTTTTGATCTCTCAGATGAAAGATATTAAGCGCTTATTTATGTATCATGGCGCTGAGCATAAATGCATCAACTGCATTGAAAAGGGCAGACCTCTTACTGTTAAAAACGTAAGAAAGAGTTCAAGACTTCACAGAAGATGTGGCAGCAGCTTTATATTATTTGTAATGCTCGTAAGTATTATCCTGTTTTTCTTTATAAGAGTTGACTCTTATTTATGGAGAATTGTAGTAAGGATCCTTCTTATTCCTGTAATTTCAGGAATATCCTATGAGCTTATAAGATTAGCAGGGAGATATAACTTCTTCCTTGTAAGAATGATCTCAGCTCCGGGACTTTGGCTTCAGAAACTGACAACTAAGGAACCTGACGATAGCATGATCGAAGTTGCTATAAAATCTGTTGAGGCAGTATTTGATTGGAAAGCTTATCTTAAAGATTCTTTTGGATATGAGATAGATGACAGCTGGCTCAATGATGAAGAGGAGACTGAGGAGCTTGAATCTGCTAACTGATATTTTTATTTGGTGATACTATATGAATTATAAAGAGGCTTATGAAAACGGAATAAACAAACTTTCCAGAGTCGGAATTCCAGACGCAGGTCTGGATGCACGGCTCCTTTTGGAATATGTATGTAATACTTCTCACAGCACTTTATATGCCCATCCGGATAAGGAGCTGACAGAAAAAGAAGAGAAGGATTATGAGGCTCTTATAGCAAGGAGAGAGGGGCGTGAACCTGTAGCCTATATTCTTGGAAACCAGGATTTTATGGGCCTTAATTTTAGAGTTAATGAAAATGTCCTTATCCCGGAACAGGACACAGAAAATTTGGTGGAAGAGGCGCTGAGGTTCTGTGAGGATGGTATGAGAGTGCTTGATCTGTGTACCGGTTCCGGCTGTATAGCTTTAAGTATTCTAAATTTTTCCAATGACACTAAAGCGGTTTGCACAGATATTTCTGATAAGGCTTTAGCGATTGCAACAGAAAATAGTGAGAGGCTAGGCCTTAAGGAAAGAGCTGAATTTATTCATACGGATCTTTTTCCGCCAAAAGATGGTTCCAGGTATGACCTTGTAGTATCCAATCCTCCATACATAGCAAGTGATGTTATTGAGACTCTTGCTCCTGAAGTTAAGGATTTCGAACCAAGACTTGCACTTGATGGTGATGATGATGGCTTGTCTTTTTACAGGAGGATTGTAAATGAGGTTCCGGAGTATCTTTATTCTAACGGATATCTTATTATGGAAATAGGATATGATCAGGGTCAGGCTGTAAAAGAGCTTCTAGAACAGGATGAGAGATATCACGACATAGAGGTAATAAAGGACTATTCAGGTAATGACAGGGTCGTAAGAGCGTGTTTTTATTAGGTGCATATTCTTTTTTTGACCATGATGAGATTTAGTACGAATAGAGGTAGCTATGTTTGATAAGATAGAAGATATTTTAAGGCGATATGAAGATATAACAATGGAGCTTAATGATCCTTATGTTGTATCTGATCAGAATAAATTCAGAAATCTGATGAAAGAGCAAAAGAGTCTTGAAGCGCTGGTAGAGTGCTATCAGGAATATAAAAAGTGTAAACAGACAATTGATGATAGTTTGCAGCTTTTAGATGAGGAATCAGATCCTGATATGAAGGAAATGCTTCGTGAAGAGCTCTCAGAAGCCAAGGAAAGGATACCGGAGCTTGAGAACCAGCTAAAGATACTTCTTTTGCCTAAGGACCCTAATGATGAAAAGAACGTTATTGTGGAAATACGTGCAGGTGTAGGTGGGGAAGAGGCAGCCCTTTTTGCTGCAGATATGTACAGACTCTATACAAGGTACGCTGAGAGGAAGAACTGGCGTGTTGAGACTATGAGTGTCGAGGATACAGGTATAGGCGGTATCAAGGACGTCAGCTTTATGATAAAGGGCGAAGGTGCTTATTCAAGACTCAAGTTCGAAGGTGGAGTGCACAGAGTTCAAAGAATTCCGGCTACAGAATCAGGCGGAAGAATCCACACTTCAGCCATTACGGTAGCAATAATGCCGGAAGTTGAGGATGTGGAAGTTGAGATTGATATGAACGACTGTAAATTTGATGTGTTCAGAGCATCAGGTAATGGAGGACAGTGCGTTAATACAACAGACTCTGCTGTAAGACTTACCCACCTTCCTACAGGAATTGTTATTTCCTGCCAGGATGAGAAGAGCCAGCAGCAGAACAAGGCAAAGGCGCTTAAAGTATTAAGAGCAAAGCTTTATGAGCTTGAAGAGCAAAAGAAGCACAATAGTGAAGCGGCACTTAGAAAATCCCAGGTTGGAAGCGGAGATCGTTCTGACAAGATCAGAACATACAATTTCCATCAGGGGAGAGTTACAGATCATAGAATCAATCTTACACTTTACAAGATTGACCAGATAATGGATGGTGATCTGGATGAAATCATTGATTCTTTGATAGCCGCAGACCAGGCAGAAAAACTTGCTGCAGAATAAAAAGATTCTTGGATTGTTAATCCAAGAATCTTTTTATTTGACGAAAGTTATACGTTGTATTTGGTCAGGATAGCAATGAGCTCATCATATTTGGGCTTTATCTTGTCATATTTCTCCTCGTAGCCGTACATGGAACCAGCTCTTAGAATCTCGGTTAGTTCACATACAGGTGTTAAAAAACCTTTAAGCCCAAGGTTAGCGCTTACTCCTTTAAGTGTGTGAACAGCTTTAAAAGCTTCTGAAACGTTTTTTTCTGCAAGATATTTTGTCAGATCGCTCATGCTCTGGTCGTTCAAAAACTTAAACATAAATTTAGCGATAAGATCTTCATTGCCCATGAATCGGTCTAATATTTCGTCCCAATCCACACCCCATTCAATTAGTTCTGCCTTAAATCCAGCGTCCATAGTTCTCCATTCCGTAATAATGATGTCACGCAAACTGCAGAGAATGCGTGTTTCTTAGATTACAATCAGGATACATACGTTTTTAAAAATATAAATCAACTATATGTTATAATTGTACACCTTTTGATTCAGTCCTTCAATCATAATAGTTCATATTCTATGTTGTTTTTGTCAAGAAAGCTTGGGATGTATGAATCCCAGGCTTTTTCTATTTCCTTATCAAGAGTAAAAATACTAAAGGCAGTACCGGTAGTAAGAATCATTTCTCCACTTGAATATTTTATGTTAAGGCCCAAGTTTACCTGCTCAGGTAATATATCACTACCGCTTGCGTTAATGAGAGCTTCTCTTAGGGAACCACCAAGATAGAAGATAAATCTAAATCCAAGAGGAGTTCTTTTGCCTTTTATGAGATCCAGACAAATGGGACGGAGATTTTTCCATAAGGAGAAATCACTGTCTGGAATATAATCAGATGAATCAACGCTATTATAGAAATCTTTATGGAGCTTGCCATCTATGTGAAATGTGTTAAATGTTTCTATAGTGGCTTCATTTACGAGAAATGTATCAAATATTTCACTGGTGAGAAGCTTTCCCATAAAGTCTTTTTGCTTTTGGATTCTAATAGCAATCATTTATTATTGTTTCCTTTGAAGATATGCAACTAATGCATATGTGTTCTAGCATGTAACTACAATTCCGCCTTTACCTGCATATGTTGTTGATACGCCGGCAGCATCAACGATGATTGTTTCTTTAAATGGAACCTTTTTAAGAATAAGGTCTCTAACGACGCAAGCTCTTTCATAGCAGTTCACATGGGTGATCATAAGACGCTTGGTCTCAGGATTTTCAATTTCAGCAGCAACTATTTCTGTCATTTTAACAAGTGCTTTGCGAATGCCGATTCCCTGACTTTTTTGCATAATCTCACCCTTGGTACCGATACAGACTGGCTTAATATTGAGTGTTGTGGCTACAAGAGCCTTCATACCTGTTAAACGTCCGTTTTTTCTAAGGGTATCAAGAGAGTCCAATACAAAGTATGTGGCCATTTCGTCCCTGTATTTTTCAACTTCTGTAATGACGTCACTGAAAGAAAGGCCGGACTCAGCAAGTTCCATGGCCTTTAATGCTATATTCGCCTCGCCGCAGCAGGCAGAGAGTGAGTCGATTATATGTATATTTTTTTCGCCTTTTTCTTCGTGGAAAAGATCTTTTCCTAAAAGAGCACTGTTGTAGCTTCCGCTAAGCTTGGATGAAAGGGTTACTACGTAAACATCATCAGCATCACAATCAAAGGCATCCATATATAATTCTGGTGATGGGCAGGCTGTCTTTGCACAGTTTTCAGATGCTGCAACCTTAGCAAGGTAATCTGCCTGATCAAAAGTGTCATCATCAACTATAATGTTGTCATCAATCTCAAGTATAAGAGGTACTACCTGAAACTTGGGATTTTTTCTGTACTCAACCGGCAGGTCACAACAACTGTCTACTACAATTTTATAACTCATAGATCCTCCAAAAAATTAGTACACATAATACAAAACGTAGTATTGAATACTACATCAAAATGATACCACGTGTGCAACTGCCAGTAAACAAACGTATTTAAGACTGTTTTTCACTTGCTAAACGTTCACATATTTCTTTTGCCTGTTTAATTGAATTTATATAGGTGAGAGAAATAGGATAAGAGTTTCTGTTGTCCATGGTAACTCTCATAAAGGCAGTTTTTGATATGTGATTTATGTTGATAAGTGTGGTATCGGATACAGGGCAAATCTGAGGGAAAATAGCGCACTGATCGTAGAAATTATAGATGTCATCCATGACGACCTGAATGCGTCCATCGGCAAGGTGGATGAAAAGTTCAGCGCCTTTTTTAATAACGCATATTATGTCATCTCCCTTGGCATAGATTGTCCCGTGTTGTCCTCTAAGTTCCAAAGTTTGGATAGGATCACCCATCCATTTCTTTATTTCATCCATTGTTGCCGTAAGATCAGCAACTTTTATTGGCTTGTCCAAGAAAAAGATATTTGGTTCATTTATTTCTTCCTCTGCAATTCTTTTTCTGTAGTCAATAGAAGAAGAGCAGAGTACGATTGGGTTTGTGACGCCATCTGCAAGCAACATCTTTGCTATCTGACAGCCGTCTAAATCGCTACTTACCATGTCAATAAACAGCCCATGATACATTTGCGGATGCTGCATAAAAGCGTCTATGTTGCCATAGGAGTCAATATAGATCCTTTCTCCAAAATCTTTAAAAAATCTGTCTGATTGCCTGCCGAGAAGCCTTTCTGTCTGCTTTCTGTCAGCAATGTTGTCATCACATACAGCTATATGCATTTTTCCTCCCCATTTCCCCAAAAAACAATTAAATGAAATCAATATTGATCGGAACTACAATTAATAATACACCAAACAATAATTGAAGCAAAAGAATAACAGGCATCCCTATTTTGAATGAAAGATGCGCTGTCTTATGTCTGAAAAGCTGCATTCCAATTATGGAACCGAGGCTTCCACCAATTATTGCAACAGAAAAAAGGGTTGCCTCAGGAATGCGAAAGGCGTTTTTACGCGCCTTTCGCTTGTCTATTCCCATTAGGGCAAACCCAATTATGTTCACTAAAATGATGTAACCAATTAAGCAAGTGAGCGAATTCATTACTTACTGTTCTTTTCGGCTTCCTGCATCTTCATAGCGCGTACCTTAGAAGAAAGGCCAAACAGATTTATGAATCCCTCTGCATCATGGTGATCGTAAAGGTCTCCTGTCTTAAATGATGCAATGCTTTCGTTGTAGAGAGAGTATGGAGAAGTTGTTCCGGCTTTAATAATATTACCTTTGTAAAGTTTAAAGGTTACTTCACCGGTTACATATTTCTGCGTGGATTCAATAAATGCCTGTTCTGCTTCACGAAGAGGAGTAAACCATTTCCCTTCATATACTATATCAGCAAACTTGTTGCCCATATCTTTCTTCATTGTATAGGTATCGCGATCTAAAATCAACTCCTCAAGCTGTTGGTGAGCCTCGTAAAGAATTGTTCCTCCAGGAGTCTCGTATACGCCACGGGACTTCATTCCTACTACACGGTTTTCAACGATATCAACGATGCCGATACCATTATCGCCACCAAGTTTATTGAGAGTGCGGATAATATCTGAAACCTTCATTTCTTTTCCGTTAACTGACTTTGGAACGCCACCTTCGAATGTCATTGTGACAGTTGTTGGTGTGTCAGGCGCTTCTTCAGGAGTTTTGCCGAGTACTAAGAGATGCTTGTAGTTTGGTTCTAAAGAAGGATCTTCAAGTTCAAGTCCCTCATGGGAAATATGCCAGAGGTTTCTGTCACGGCTGTAGCTTGAATCAGCTGAGAATGGAAGATTGATTCCATGTGCTTTGCAGTATTCAATTTCTGATTCACGTGAATCCATTGTCCACTTATCATTTCTCCATGCAGCGATAATTTTGATATCAGGAGCAAGAGCTTTGATTCCAAGTTCGAAACGGATCTGGTCATTTCCTTTTCCGGTTGCACCATGGCAGATTGCTACAGCACCTTCTTTTCTTGCTACTTCAACAAGCTTTTTGGCAATAAGAGGACGAGCCATTGATGTGCCAAGAAGATACTTATTTTCATAAACTGCGTGTGCCATTACGCAAGGAACTATATATTCATCACAGAATTCATCAACTACATCTAATATATAGAGTTTGCTTGCCCCGCAACTTAATGCTCTTTCATTCAGACCGTCAAGTTCCTCTTCCTGACCGCAATCTATGCAAACGCAAACAACTTCATAATCGAAGTTTTCCTTAAGCCAGGGTATGATAGCAGTAGTATCCAAACCGCCCGAATATGCAAGAATAACCTTTTCTTTTGCCATTTTTTCTCTCCTCGTCTTTCTTTATGTTTTCTCGAATTTATTTTATTACAATATAAACTCTTTATACACAAAATGCAACCCAAAATGTATAATTATTTATAAAAGTTCAAAAATATGCATAAATATTTATTTTGATTATTGCATATTTTTTTTATAGGTCGTATACTGAAAAAAGTTCATAGGAGGTTTCAAAAAATGATAAAAGTAGGAATCATTGGTGCCACAGGTTATGCGGGTGCAGAAATTGTAAGATTATTGCAGGGACATCCTGAAGCAGAAGTCGTTTGGTATGGATCCAGAAGCTATATAGATGAGAAGTACAGTAGTATATATGGAAACCTTTTTAAATTGATAGATGCAAAATGCATGGATGACAACATGGATAAGCTTTCAGATGAGGTAGATGTTATTTTTACAGCAACTCCACAGGGGCTTTGTGCGTCACTTGTTAATGAAACTATTCTAAATAAGGTGAAGATAATTGATCTTTCAGCAGATTTCAGATTAAAAGATGTATCGGTTTATGAAAAATGGTACAAGATTGAGCATAAGGCTCCGGAATTTATAAAAGAAGCTGTATATGGTCTTTGTGAAATAAACAGGGATAAGATCAAAAATGCAAGACTTATAGCAAATCCCGGATGTTATACAACATGTTCGATTCTCACGGCATATCCTCTTATTAAAGAAGGACTTATTGAGCCGGATACTTTGATCGTGGACGCGCTAAGCGGTGTCTCGGGGGCAGGAAGAGGCGCGAAAGTAGCCAATCTTTATTGTGAAGTTAATGAGAGCTGCAAACCATATGGCGTGGCTACTCACAGACATACACCTGAAATCGAGGAACAGCTCGGATACGCTGCGGGAAAAGAAATGGTGATAAATTTCACGCCACACCTTGTTCCTATGAACAGAGGAATACTTGCGACGGAGTATGCAACTTTAGTCAAAAAGGATGGCAAGCTTCCGAACGAGTCAGACATAAGAGCAGCCTATGAAAAGTATTACAAGGATGAATACTTTATCAGACTTCTTGATGAGGGGGTATATCCTGAAACAAGATGGGTTGAATGTAGTAATTATGTTGATATTGGATTTAAAATCGATGAGCGCACCGGAAGAATTATCATGATGGGTGCCATCGACAATCTTGTAAAGGGTGCTGCAGGACAGGCAGTTCAGAATATGAATATTGCCTTTGGACTTAAAGAGAGTATGGGACTTGAGATTGTTCCATGCTTCCCTTAATAAAAAGAAAAGTTGGTGAAACTATGGTTCGTACAATGACAATTGATGATTATGATGAAGTATACGCGCTCTGGATGTCGATACATGGTTTTGGAATCCGTTCAATTGACGATACTAAAGAAGGCGTAGAGATGTTTTTAAAAAGAAATCCCACTACAAGTGCAGTTGATGTGGAGGATGGAAAGATAGTCGGTGCTATTTTATGCGGACATGATGGAAGAAGGGCTTGTCTCTATCATGTATGTGTAAGTGAGAAATACAGAATGCACGGAATCGGCAAAAAAATGGTGGAATTTTGCTGTGAACAGTTAAAAAAGGAAAAGATCAACAAGGTATGCCTGAATGCTTTTGTTACGAATACAGTTGGAAATAAGTTCTGGCAGAAAATGGGATGGACACTAAGAACAGATCTTAATTATTACGATTTTGCTTTAAATGAAGATAATCTGACTATTTTTAATAAATGAGCTGGTTACCGTTAGCGACCGTATTTTGGTCGGTTACGGTATCCGCATCCGACCAGATATAGTCAGATAATAAAATATCGTTATTAGAGGTGGAGACAGATATATGAAAGAGATAACAGGTGGCATTACAGCAGCTAAAGGATTTAAAGCAGCAAGTTGTGAAGCAGGTATCAAATATAAAGACAGGACTGATATGGCGCTTATTTATTCTACAGTGCCATGTGTGTGTGCCGGGACCTTTACTTCTAATGTGGTTAAGGCAGCATGCGTTCAATGGGATAAAAAAATAGTTGAATCAGGAAATGCCATGCAGGCAGTTGTAATCAATTCAGGGATAGCCAATGCATGCACAGGAAAAGAGGGCTTTGATGCCTGTGAGGCAGTTGCTAAAGCAGTGGAAAAGAGCCTTGGAGTAGATCATACATCTGTTGGCGTTGCATCTACCGGTGTAATTGGGATGCAGCTTCCTGTAGATAAGATAACACTTGGCGTATCTAAGATGAGCGAAAGCCTTGATGAGAGTATTGAAGCTGGAACAGCAGCATCAAAGGCTATTATGACAACTGATACGGTTAATAAAGAGATTGCCGTAACCTTTGATATTGATGGAAAAGAAATCACTCTTGGAGGTATGAGCAAGGGCTCCGGAATGATCCATCCTAATATGTGCACGATGCTTGCTTTTCTGTCAACTGATTTAAATATTGAGAAATCCTTGCTTCAAGAAGCAGTAAAAGACGTTGTAGCAGACACTTTTAATATGATAACAGTTGATGGTGATACATCTACGAATGATACTCTTTTATGCATGGCAAATGGTATTGCAGGCAATGACTGCATCAGCATTAAAGATAATAACTATGAAACATTTAAAGAAGCTCTTTCATATGTCTGCACATATCTGGCAAAGAGAATGGCTTCAGATGGAGAGGGAGCAACAAAGCTTTTTGAAGCAAAGGTTATAAATGCAAAAAGTAAAGCTGACGCAAGAACTCTTTCAAGAGCAATTGTTGGATCAAATCTTTCAAAAGCAGCTATCTACGGCTGCGATGCTAATTTTGGAAGATTTCTTTGTGCCATGGGATATTCCGGCGCAATCTTTGATCAGAACGATGTGGAACTTTTCTTTGAAAGTGTAAATGGCAAGATAGAAGTATTTCATATGGGAACACCACTTGATTTTGATGAAGATAAGGCACTTCAGATCATGAAGGCTGATGCTGTAACCGTACTTGTCAACATGCATGAAGGTAATGAGTCAGCAACAGCTTGGGGATGCGATCTTACATATGATTATGTGAAGATCAATGCTGATTACAGGTCATAAGGAGGACTTACTATGGATAAGGATATGGAAAGCGTATTAAAAAAAGCAGAAGTACTGGTTGAGGCCCTTCCATATATTCAGAAATTTAATAAGAAGATCATCGTTGTAAAATATGGCGGTAGTGCCATGAGTAACGAAGAACTTCAAAAGAGTGTAATAACAGATGTTACTCTTTTAAAGCTTGTAGGACTTAAACCGATCATTGTACATGGCGGTGGAAAGGCCATCAGTTCCTGGGTTTCAAAAGTGGGAAAAGAAGCCCGGTTCGTAAACGGACTTAGAGTGACTGATGCAGAGACTATGGAAATAGCCGAGATGGTCCTTGGCAGAGTTAATAAGCAGCTGGTTACAATGGTTCAGGAGCTTGGAGTTAAGGCTATTGGAATAAGCGGAAAAGATTCAGGACTTTTGCATGTTAAAAAGAAATATTCAGATGGCAAGGATATTGGCTTTGTTGGTGAAATCGATAAGGTTGATCCCAAGGTATTATTTGACCTTATTGATAATGAGTATCTTCCTGTCATCGCACCTGTTGGATTTGATGACAACTTTGATACATATAATATAAACGCGGATGATGCGGCATGTGCTATTGCAAAGGCTGTTGGTGCAGATAAACTCGCATTTTTGACTGATATAGAGGGCGTATATAAAGATATAAACGATCCTTCATCGTTCCTGTCAAGGCTTACATGCTCGGAGGCAGATGCACTTATTGCCGGTGGAAATATAGGCGGAGGAATGCTTCCAAAACTTAATAACTGCACAGATGCCATAAGACAGGGCGTTAACAGTGTCCATATTCTGGATGGAAGAATAGCACATTGCCTTCTTTTGGAAATATTTACCAATAAGGGCGTTGGAACGATGTTTACAGCTGACTAAGAAGTGGCAGCAGTTAAAAAACATAATAATAAGGGAGAACTTAAGCTATGAGCGAAATGATGAAATCATATATCGAAGAGGCTGAGAAAGCACTGCTTCATACATATAACAGATATCAGATTGTCCTTGAAAAGGGCGATGGAGTCTATCTATATGATATCGATGGAAAAAAGTACCTTGATTTTGTGGCAGGTATTGCTGTTTTTGCCCTTGGTTACAATAACAAGGAATACAATGACACATTAAAAGCTCAGATTGATAAGGTTCTCCATACATCCAATTATTACTATAATGTGCCGGCTATAGAAGCTGCAAAGAAGCTAAAAGAAGTCTCTAAAATGGATAGAGTCTTTTTTACAAACAGCGGCGCAGAAGCAGTTGAAGGCGCACTTAAGGCTGCCAGAAAGTATGCATTTTTAAAGGATGGAAAAACTGATCATGAGATAATTGCTATGAACCATTCTTTCCATGGCAGGACTTTCGGAGCACTTTCAGTAACTGGAAATCCTCACTACAGAGAGGCTTTTGAGCCTATGATCGGAAATATAAAGTTTGCTGATCTTAATGACTTTGAAAGCGTTCTTTCACAGGTTAATGGTAAGACTTGCGCAATAATTCTTGAAACAGTACAGGGAGAGGGCGGAATATATCCGGCAACAGAGGAATTCCTCACAAAGATAAGGGAACTTTGTGATGAAAAAGATATCCTTCTTATCCTTGATGAGATACAGTGCGGCATGGGAAGGACAGGAAATATGTTTGCATGGCAGAAATACGGTATAAAGCCTGACATAATGACAACTGCAAAGGCTCTTGGGTGCGGAGTACCGGTAGGAGCGTTTCTTATGACTGAAAAAGTAGGGGCTAATTCCCTCGTAGCAGGCGACCATGGTACTACTTACGGCGGTAATCCTTTTGCATGCGCTGCAGTCGGTAAAGTACTTGATTTATTTAAGCAGGACAATATAATAGAGAATGTGAATGAGGTGGCTCCTTATCTGGAGAAGCGCTTAGATGAGCTCGTAGAGCGCTATGACTTCATTCAGTGCAGAAGAGGAATGGGACTTATGCAGGGGCTTGTTTTTGACAGACCTGTTGCAGAAGTTATCAATAAGGCACTTGAAAATGGTCTTATTTTGATAAATGCAGGATCGAATATTATTCGTTTTGTACCTCCTCTTGTTATAACCAAGGAAAATGTAGATGACATGATAGGTATACTTGATTCATGTCTGAGGAGTTTATGAGATTAAGAGTTAAAGTTTTTTCTATTGTTTTAATACTTTGTATGTTATCTGGTACGATTCTTTACGCGCAGTCCAAGCAGAGCGTGTTTGAGGATTATTCTCTTTTTAACCTGAACAAGACAACTGTAAGAATATGGTACACGGACGATGCGCTTACTCCATATCTTCAGAATAAAGCGGTTGCTTATTCTGAATCACGCAGCAGAGTGCGTATCGAGCCTGTACTTGTATCAGGTCTTGAGTATCTAGAAGCTATCAATAAGGCTTCTCTTGAAGATGATAATTATCCTGATCTTTATATAATAACAAATGATTCTCTTGAAAAGGCCTATTTGGCAGGACTTGCTCTTGAGATTGACAACGGAGCTGATTTTTTGGATGAGGAGACATTTCCTGCATCTGCAGTTAATTCCGTTACTTATAATGGAAGGCTGATTGCTTATCCTTTCTATTACGAGACAAGTTCTTTGGTCTATAACAAGACTTACCTTGAGAACATGGTAAGAGAAGAGCTTCAGGCTGAGATTGACATGGCAGAAGGTGTGGAAGCAGAAGAAAATGCGGCTACAGACAGCTCAGCCGATGCTTCAACAGAGGAAGACAGCAATGAGAAATCAACTATTTCAGATAAAGAGGTTCAGGCAGGAGTTGAGGAAAAAATTCCACATACTATTGCAGATATTTTGAAATTTGCTCAGAGCTATAATGCTCCTGATCAGGTTGAAGCAGTATTTAAATGGGATGTTACTGATATTTTTTATAACTATTTCTTTGTTGGAAACTACATGAATGTAGGTGGTAAGGCAGGAGATGATGTAAGTCTCATAGATATTTATAATTCAGATACCATCAGTTGCATGAAGATATATCAGCAACTCAATCAGTTCTTTGCCATTGATGCAAAGGAAATTGATTATGACCAGATTGTTCAGGATTTTATTGACGGCAAGATAGTATTTACTGTTGCTACTACTGATATCCTTTCTAAGATAGAAGCAGCAAAAGCTTCCGGTGAATGCGAATATGATTTTGAGGTTGCTGACATCCCTGATATAACTTCAGATTACAAGACAATAACTATGTCAGTTACTGACTGCATAGTTGTTAACGGATACACTGAGCATCCTACAGAAGCTAATTCTTTTGCCAAATATCTTTTAAATGATAATTCCGGAGATATATACAAACTCGGCGGAAAGCCTGCTGCTCATTTCGGTGTTAATTATGGGGACAAAAATCTTGATACATTCACTGAAGTATATGCAGATTCAGTACCTATGCCTAAAACTATTGAGACAAGTAATTTGTGGATGGAACTTGAGATTGCATTTACCAAGATCTGGAACGGAGATGATTGTAATTCTACGTTGAAAAATGTATCTGAGAATATCATGACTCAGGTTACCGGTACGGATTTTGAGGAAGATACCCTTCCTGATCCGACAGATTTGGATGTCACAGACGGACTTACAGAAGAAAGTGATTAATTTTTGTTTATGCTTGCGTTATTTTTTTTAATCGACTAGAATAAAAAAGCATGGCGGGGTTCCTCTTAGGAGGAAAACATGCGCAAGTTTATATTTCTATTTTGTTGCACTATGGCTATTATTCTGGCTGGGTGTACAAATGCCAGATATGATTCGGATATAGTTCTTAATGATACTATAGATGATGAGGGGTCTGAAGATATTTCTGATGAAAATTGTAGCACGGGGGATGACACTGCAACTGCTTTTGAGGAGCATCCGAATATTGTAGTGTATGTATGTGGTGCAGTTATTTGTCCTGGTGTTTATGAATTACCGGCTGTTTCGAGAGCAGATGATGCAGTAAAGGCAGCAGGTGGTTTCGCCGATGGCGCAGATGATACTTATATCAATCTTGCAGCCAAAGTCGAGGATGGCACCAAACTCATGATTCCAACTAAAGACGAAGTTAAAAATGGCCTTGTTGCAGATAGTACGGATATCACTGGTGAATCAGGCAGCAATGGGCTTATTAATATTAACAAAGCCACAAAGGAGGAACTAAAAACTATTCCTGGAATTGGGGAGAAAGTTGCCGGTAAGATTGTTGAATACCGGGAGCAAAGTGGGTATTTTGCCTGCATCGAAGATATTATGAAGGTGTCAGGCATTAAGGATAAACTTTTTTCTAAAATAAAGGAATATATAACAGTTTAACAGTTTTAGAAAGCGGAGAAGTAATGAGTAAGAAAGCACTTGTAGTAGATGATGAAAAAGCAATAGTTAAAGGTATTAAGTTTAGTCTGGAACAGGATGATATAGTTTGTGACTGTGCTTATGATGGCCAGACAGCTCTTGAGATGGCAAGGACTAATACATATGACATTATTCTACTTGATGTGATGCTTCCCGGACTTACGGGCTTTGAAGTATGCCAGCAGATCAGGGAATTTTCAAATGTTCCTATCATCATGCTTACAGCAAAGGGTGATGATATGGATAAGATTCTTGGTCTTGAATATGGTGCAGATGACTATATGACCAAGCCTTTCAATATTCTTGAAGTGAAGGCTAGGATTAAGGCAATCATCAGAAGAACCGGTAGGACAGTGACACCTGAAAAGACTTTGACATTTGGAGATCTTAAACTCAACGAAGCTTACAGAAGAGTTTTTGTGAAAGATAGAGAAATAAATGTTACCAGTAGGGAGTATGAACTTTTGGAACACCTTGCTTCTAATGCCGGAAGGGTATACTCAAGAGAAGAACTTTTGCATACCATATGGGGAACTGACTATCCGGGGGATGAGAGAACTGTCGATGTTCATATCAGAAGACTTCGTGAAAAACTTGAGAGTAACCCGAGTGAACCAAGATATGTACGAACAAAATGGGGCAGTGGCTACTATTTTCAAGGATGATTAAAATAAAAGTATGAGTCTTTTTTTGTCTAAAGTAAGAGATATAGCTATTCAGCTCAATATAAGAAATATTTTCAAGAGTCTAAGAGTGCGATTTTTCATAGTGGTTTCTATTACGGGATTGCTTTCTTGTTTAGTTATGCATGCCCTGATATTACAGAGCTATGAAGATCGTGCTGTCAACGTTAAATCAACGGAAGTTCAGACGCAGTTGCGTATTCTTGCCAATCATCTTATTACTTATAATTATCTGCAGGATACTTCTTCAGAAGTTATTAATGCAGAACTTGATATGATTGCTAACCTTTATGATGGCCGTGTAATGGTTATCAATGATGATTTAAAGGTTGTAAAGGATACATATAATATCAGTCAGGGAAAAACCATTATTTCCGAAGAGGTTGTTAATTGTCTAAAGACAGGATCAAGGGGAACTTTGTCAAAATATGACAGTTCGAATGGTTATATTGAAATGATCACTCCTATAGTAACAACTGAACTTATTGAAGAGGGTGATATAGCGGTGGCAGGAAATTCCAATGAAGTTGTCAGAGGAGTTCTTTTGACGAGTGTATCAACTGAAACTATTGCCAATACGCTAGAAATCTTAAGCAGACGTGCAACAACTCTTGAAACGCTTATTGTAACCATAATTCTAGTGTTCTCAGCACTGGTTTCATACGCACTGCTTAAGCCTTTCGACAGAATTACAGCTGCTATCAATGACGTTAAAGCGGGCTACACAGATAAACCTGTAGTCGGGCCTAACTACCTGGAGACTGAGCAGATAATCAATGCGTTCAATGCCCTTTTGAGGCGTATGAAGGTTCTTGATGATTCGCGACAGGAATTTGTATCCAACGTGTCACATGAACTTAAGACACCGATAACCTCTATCAAGGTTTTGGCTGATTCCCTTTTGGCTCAAGAAGACGTTCCCAATGAAGTATATAGGGAATTCATGACGGATATAGGTGAAGAGATTGACAGAGAGGATAAGATAATAAACGACCTTCTGGCGCTTGTTAAGATGGACAAAAAGGCATCGGGACTTTCTATAACATCAGTTGATGTTGTGAATCTTACAGAAGTAGTTCTAAAGAGAATGCGCCCTATTGCAAGAAAACACAATATTGATCTTACGCTTGAGAGCAACAGAGCAATTACTGCCGAGATTGATGAGGTGAAAATATCACTTGTGATCATGAATCTGGTTGAAAATGCTATAAAGTATAACAAAGAAAACGGTACTGTTAAGGTTGAACTTGATGCGGATCATCAGTATTTTTCAATTAAGGTAATTGATACTGGAATTGGTATCCCGAAAGATAGCCTGGATCATATTTATGAGAGATTTTATAGAGTTGATAAGTCACGATCAAGGGAAATTGGCGGTACAGGCCTTGGACTTTCCATTGCCAGAAATGCGGTACTCATGCACAGAGGTTCAATAGATGTTAAGAGTACTCTTGGAGAGGGTACAACGTTTGTTGTGAGAATTCCGCTTATTTGTGTAGGGTCAAAATGATTAATAATATGAATAAGAGACAAATGCTATACAAAAGAATAATGTTTGCCTGTATTGGAGTGATGATTTCTATTCTGACAGTTGGGTGTGAAAGAAAAAATCATGGTGATGCCGATGATTTCATGGTTTACTATGTAAACAGCAGTGAAACTGGGATTATTTCAGAAAGCTATGAAATTCAGGCTGATATGTCTGATTTAGAGGCTGTTGTAAATGAACTGATTACTATGCTTGAAACTATGCCTGACAGGCTTCAGTATGAGGCACCGATTGCTGGCGATATTAAGCTTATTAATTATTCACTTAAGGATAAGCTGCTTACACTTAATTTTGACCGTAAGTACAATGAACTTGGAAGAACTATAGAGATACTCGACAGAGCTGCTATTGTCAGGACTTTTACTCAGCTTGAGGATGTTGAATATGTTACCTTTCAAGTGGAAGGGACACCTCTTACGGACCATTCTGGAAATGTAATTGGAAATATGTCTGCTGATACTTTCATCTATAATGTGGGCAAAGAAATAAGTACCTATGAAAAGATTGAATTAAAGTTGTATTTTGCAAATGAAACCGGGACAAAGCTTGTTCCGGTTTACAGATCGGTTGTTTACAACAGTAATATTTCAATGGAAAGGCTTGCTGCAGAGCAGGTTATAAGCGGACCAAATACAGATATCGCATTTCCTACAGTTAATAGGGATAGCAAGATAAAAAGTGTAAATATTAAAGATGGAGTCTGCTATATAGATTTTGATTCAACATTCCTGACTCAAACGCAGAGTGTATCAGCAGAAGTTGCTCTTTATTCAATAGTGAATACCATTACGGAGTTTTCTGATGTCAATAAAGTAGTTCTTTCCGTGAATGGAGAAACTTCATTTACATTTATGGATTTTGCAATATCAGGTCCTTATGAGAGAAATCTTGATATTGTAGAATGATTTAGGAGTTTTATATGAAAAGACCGCTTTGCGCAGTTGCGCTTATAATGGCGGTGATTGTCTATATTTATCTTGAGCTTTTTAGTTCTAAACTGATAGTATATGAGCCTGAAGAGAGTTTTAAAGAAACAATCAAAGTTGTTGGGGTAGTTATCCATAAGGAACAAAAGAAAAACTCTCTGGGCGATATATACACAGCTCTTTATCTGGTTCCGGAAAAATCCTTAAAAGGAAAATTTGAATATATCGAATGTTATTTATCTGCCGGCTCATATGAGCCCTCTATTGGTGAGACAGTTCTGGTCGCAGGTAAGATGAAAGTATTTCAGGAGCCAAGAAATCCCGGTGAATTTGACTCTCGCCTTTATTACTCAACTTTAAAAATTGCATATTGTATAAAAAATGCTCGTGTGGAAAAGAACAATGGTAAGAAAGATATTTTTAAAGAAAGCTTGTATAAAATGCGTCTGTTTTTTGAAAGAAATCTTGATGAGAGCATGGATGAAGAGGATGCTGCTATTATGAAAGCAATGCTTCTTGGAAACAAATCTTTTATGGACGAGGAAATAAAGGATCTATATAAGGATTCCGGAATCATGCATATTCTGGCGGTGAGTGGCCTTCACATATCTATAATTGGTATGGGGATATATAGACTTTTAAGGAAAATAAGAGCTCCTGGCGGAATGGCAACAGCATTGGCGATTATTATCATGTTTTGTTACGGGTCTATGTGTGGAATGAATACATCTGCCTTTAGAGCTATATTGATGTTTACATTTCGCTTGTTGGCACCGCTAATTGGGAGAACATATGATATTTTCACAAGCCTTTCGATGGCATTTATTTTGCTATTGCTTGAACAGCCTTTGTATTTATATAATAGCGGATTTTTGTTTTCATTTGGCGCAATTGTTGGAATAGCTTTGGTAAAGCCTGTTTTAGCGCCGCTGTCTTTAAGTTATGAGTCATTTTCAATGAAATTTGTTAACGATGAAGATGAGAGCTTTCTAAAAAAAGTTACGAAGAAGTGTTTTGATTCTATCACCACATGTCTTGCAATAATGATCGTTACGCTTCCTGTGTATACATCTTTTTATTATGTTTACCCAATTGGATCGATAATTCTAAATCTGGTGGTTTTGCCACTTATGGGAGTTCTGATGGTTATGGGAATAATGAGTATGACTATTGGTGCACTACTTGTTCTTATCGGAAAAGCACTTGGTATAGGTACTCATTTTATTCTTTTGTTTTACAAGGCGTCATGTAGTCTTAGCAGATTTCATGGAGGGTTTACCTGGTATGTGGGGCACTCTTCAGAAGTTCAGGTTGTTACCTATGTGATTCTTGTGAGCTCTCTTTTGGCAGTTTTAAATTATGAGAGGCATGGGCTGGTAAGCGAAAATAGCACTCGCAATAAACTTCTTAAAGTCGATGCGCTCAAATATTTCTTTCTTTTATTTTCCATAGTGGTTCTTACTTTCAGGATTCATCCGGACCTTGAAATAAATATGATTGATGTAGGGCAGGGAGATGGTATTTTAATATCTTCTTCAGGGAAAAACCTTCTTATTGATGGGGGAAGCACCAGTTGTAAAAATGTCGGAAAATATAAGATTATCCCTTTTTTGAAGTACAAGGGCGTCGGGAAAATAGATGCTGCTGTAGTAACTCATGAGGATGAGGATCATATAAGCGGACTTCTGGAAATAATGGATGATATGGAAAAGGGAGGAATATGTATAAAGAAACTAATTCTTCCTGAAGTGTCGGAAAAGTCCAGGGGTGAGAATTTTAATCATGTTGAAAAGAGGGCAATAGAGCTTGGTGTTCCAATAATCTATATAAACACAGGTGAAAGCTTTAATATGGCAGAAGCATCGTTTTTATGCCTGAATCCTCAAAAAAATATGATAACTGAAGGAGCAAATGCCTATTCTACAGTTCTTTATATGGAGTATGGGAATTTTACAGCTCTTTTCACAGGCGATATGGAGAAAGAGGGACTTGATAATGTTAAGAATATACTAAAATTAAGCAGAACAGATGTGACTCTTCTAAAAGTAGCACATCACGGTTCAATGTACACTACAGATGAGGAATTCCTTGAACTTACAAAGCCTAAATTTGCGCTTATTTCCTGCGGAGTGGACAATAAGTACGGGCATCCTCATAAGGAAACTCTTGATAGATTAAAGAGCATCACAGCTGCAACCTACAGGACAGATGAAGATGGATGCATAACAATTGAGGTGAATGGTGATCACATAAAAATAATGAGCTTTTTGGAGTGAGCATTAGTGGCTTTTTATATATGCTTCTGCTAGAATAGTCTACGGAGTGTGATTTTATGGCAGCTAAAACAACGGATTTTCCCGTTAAACAGAGACAACTTAATGATGATATAAAGAATGGAACGTTTAAAAGATGCTATCTGATATATGGAGAGGAAGCGTATCTTAGACTTCAGAACAGGGACAAACTTGTGAAGGCCCTTGATGGCGGTGCTTCTTCCATGAATTTTACAAAGTATGAGGGAGATCAGATTAATCCGGCACAGGTCATAGATATGGCAGAGACTATGCCTTTTTTATCAGATAAAAGAGTCATCCTTATTGAAAATAGTGGCTTTTTTAAGAACGGGTGCCCGGAGCTTTCAGATTATCTTAAAAAGCCTTCAGAGACGACGTATTTTATTTTTGTAGAAAAAGAGATTGATAAGAGAAAAGACATTTTTAAGGCTGTCAGTAAGATAGGCTTTGAAATGAATTGTGACACACAGGATGAAGATACCTTAAAGAGGTGGATAGCAGGAAAATTTGCTTCGGAGGGGAAAAAAATATCTCCGAGGGCAGCAGCTTTTTTTCTTGAACGAGTTGGCACAGATATGTCCAATATCAGTACCGAAATAGAAAAGCTTGTTTGCTATTGTATTGACAAAGATGAGATAACTGTCGAGGATATAAATGCAGTTTGTGCAGGGTGGCTTACAAGTAGGATTTTTGCTATGACTGATGCAATTGCTTCTCAGGACCAGAAAAAGGCTATTGACCTTTACTACGATCTTTTGGCATTAAAAGAGCCACCCGCCAAGATACTGGCACTTATTACCAGGCAGTTTAATATCATGCTTCAGGTAAAAGAGATGAGTGCTAATCACAAGGACAGAGCACAGATAGCATCAGGCGTGGGAATAGCACCGTTTCTTGTGGGAAAGTATGAGAGTTGGGCGAGAATATATTCATTTGAAGAACTTCGAAGGGCGCTTGAGCTGTGCGCAGCCAATGATGAAGCGGTAAAAACCGGTAAGCTTGATTATATTATCAGTGTAGAAATGGTCATTATCGGAACAACCAGAAAACGGTAATTTGAAAATCTGTGGCAATCGGGTTATACTATACAACATATTGGCTAAATATTTTGTGAATAAATCTATATTTAGAAAATTGGTTTTTATAATTTAGGGGAGAAGGAGTATGGAGAGACAAAGACCGGTGCCTTTTGAATTGTTTAGGCATTTTAAGGGGAATATGTACCAGATCATTTCTGTAGCAATCCATTCTGAAACAAGAGAAGAGATGGTAGTATACCAGGCTCTTTATGGCGATTACAAAGTTTATGTAAGACCGCTTAATATGTTCATGTCTGAAGTTGATCATGTTAAATACCCCAGTGTTAAACAGAAATATCGTTTTGAGAGGATAGAGAGAGACTCTGATGGAAGGCTCACACAGGAGAGCGGTTCCGGTAAAAAAGAGGAATCTGACTCTATAGTGAAAAGTGAAAATGTAATAAGACCTGAAGGCGAAGTTGAAAGAAAAGAAAAAAGCGATATTGCTGAAAAGGAAGAAATCAGAAAGCAGTTTAGAAGCGAACCTTACCATCATTCAGAAATAATGGATAAATCCATTGATGCAGAGGCAAAAGAACTGAATCTGAATCCACTTGTTATAGAGTTTATGGACGCAGATCTTGCTGTGGATAAAAAAGATATTTTGTCTAAGCTTCGTCCTGTTATAACAAATGATATGATAGATATCATGGCCATGTCACTTGGCGTTGTTGTTAACGAAGGAGATGTGTACGACAGGTACAATGATCTTAGAACCTGTCTTACAACAATGGAAAAATTTGAGAGTACCAGATTAAGGAGTTGAAAAATGAAATTACTTTCGGTTGCAATACCTTGCTATAATTCAGAAGGGTATATGTCAAAATGTATAGAATCCCTGCTTGTAGGCGGAGAAGATGTAGAAATTCTTATAGTAGATGATGGATCAAAGGATAGAACAGCGGAAATTGCTGATGAATATGCTCAAAAGTATCCAACAATCTGTAAGGCAATCCATAAGCCAAACGGCGGACATGGCAGTGCTGTAAATGCAGGGCTTGAAGCTGCCACAGGTTTATTCTTTAAGGTGGTTGATTCGGACGACTGGGTAAAAGAAATAGCTTACAGAAAGATACTTTCTACTCTTGCTGAGCTTGCAGGAGGTGAAAAACAGCTAGACCTTCTTATTAGTAACTTTGTTTACAACAAAGTTGGTGAGAAGAGACATAAAGTTATGCGTTACAATTCAATGTTCCCAATTGAGGAGCTCTTTACATGGAAAGATATTAAGAGAACTCCAAAGGGGCATTACCTTTTGATGCATTCTGTCATTTTCAGAACAAAACTGTTGAAAGATTGTGGACTTAAGCTTCCTGAGCACACATTCTATGTGGATAACATTTATGTATTTAATCCACTTCCTTTTGTTAAGACTATGTATTACCTCGATGTCAATTTCTATTATTATTACATTGGCCGCGAGGATCAGTCGGTTAACCAGAAAATCATGCTTTCACGTATTGACCAGCAGCTCCGTGTAAATAAGCTCATGGTTGATTATTACGTAGAAAACTATGGAATGATACGTTCTCAGAGAGAAAGACATAAATATATGTTTAACTATCTCGAGATCATTACAGCTATTTCATCAGTTCTGTTGATCACGGAGGATACTCCTGAGAACCTGAAAAAGAGAAAAGAACTGCTTGAATATATTAAGGACAAGAACTACTGGCTCTATCTTAAGATCAGATACAGTATTGAAGGAACATATATCTATCTTCCCGGAAAGGGCGGAAGAAAGATCACACTTGCTGGATACAAGCTCCTTCAGAAAATATTCCACTTCAATTAAAAATCTGAGTTAACAGATTCTTTATAATTTGTTCGGCTTGTATTACTGTAATTTAGTGATAAAATAATACGAAGTTGATATGTGTTCTTTCTAAATTGAGGAGTTTATGAAAAACATGAAAGTAAAAATTGAAGAGTGGATAGGAAGGCCACTGAACAGGGATTATTGGCGAGATATGCTAAAACTCTCGACACCTATTTTAGTGTATGGACCCATTTATCTGATGTGGTTTATCTTGATTGAGAAACACAGATTTTCCCATTATGCAGTTATCCATACTGCTATTGATGATATGATCCCTTTTGTAGAAGCTTTTGTTATTCCGTATTATATGTGGTTTTTGTATGTTTCGCTTACGCTTTTGTTTTTTATGTTTTCCTGCGATGTAGAGGATTATTACAAAAACTTTGCATTTTTGGCAACAGGTATGACAATTTTTCTCATTATCTCGACTTTGTTTCCGAATATGCATCAGCTTAGACCTGCTGTTATGCCAAGGGATAATGTATTTACACATTTGGTTGCAATAATTTACAAAAGTGATACAGCTGCAAATTTATGGCCAAGTATTCATGTATATAATTCAATTGGATCCATGATAGCAATCCATCGCAGCAGACGTTTTAATAAAACGGGTAAGGTTGTAAGCGATATTATAGGGACATCGATAATTCTTTCTACATTGTTTATCAAGCAGCACTCTATGTATGATGTGATTACAGCGTTTATTATGGCAATTATTCTTTACCTTGTTGTATATCATACTTCCATATTGGAGGCTTTTTGCAAGAGAAGAGAGGAAGAACTGGCTGTACGTTATAATTAAAAATTTGACCTCAATTTCCAAAAATATTGGTGATTGAGGTCTTTTTTAGATCATTAAATATATATGTTAGGGGAGGCAACAATGGTTTTTACTAATGAAAATGGGGCATTAGTAGCAAAAAGACAGGGTGAGACCCTTAGAATCGAGGGCTGGGGAGAAGATTCACTCAGAGTCAGAAGTACGATGTATCCGGAGTTTACCGGGAATAATTGGGCGCTTGAAAAGAAAAGTGCAAGGACTGAAGTTATCATTTCCCAAAGGGAAGATGGGCCTTTTGCAACCATAGTTAATGGGCGTGTTAAGGCAACTGTCAATTTTGCGGGAGTTATTTCTTTTTACAAGGATGACTCCATGATTCTTAGGGAGTATTATAGATGCTATGGCGGTACAGAGTCTAAAGAGTCGAGGTGTCTGAAATACATTAACCGTGATTACAAGCCACATGTGGGCGGCGATTACAGGATAACTGTCAAGTTCGAGAGTAATGATGGGGAAAAAATCTTTGGTATGGGTCAGTACCAGCATCCGTACAACAATCTAAAAGGCTGTATTCTTGATCTTGAACAGCGCAATTCTCAGGTGTCTGTTCCGTTTGAAGTATCGAGCTTGGGCTATGGTTTCTTGTGGAATAATCCTGCTGTTGGAAGAGCTTCATTTGGCATGAATTATACTGAATGGGTGGCAGAGGCTACAAAGGAAATGGACTATTGGCTCACTGTATCTGATACTCCGAAAGGTATTTTGGAAAATTACACTTCTGTATCCGGAAGAACTCCCGAAATGCCAGAGGATCTGATGGGGCTTTGGCAGTGCAAGCTTCGCTACCGCACACAAAAAGAAGTGCTTGAGGTTGCTCATAAGTGCAAGGATGAGGGAATACCTATCGACTGTATCGTTATTGACTTCTTTCACTGGACGGTGCAGGGAGACTGGAAGTTTGATGAGACCTACTGGCCTGATCCGAAAGCTATGGTAGATGAACTCCACAGCATGGGAATTAAAGTTGTTGTTTCTGTATGGCCTAGCGTTGATAAGAGAAGCGAGCATTTTTATGATATGCTCGAGAAAGGCCTTTTGGTGAAAAATGAGCGCGGCGGCCTGCAAAACTATGATTACCAGGGGGATTGCACTATTCTTGATGCAACCAATCCTGAAACAAGAGAATATGTATGGAACGTTTGTAAAAAGAACTATTACGACCTTGGAATAGATATGTTCTGGCTTGATAATTCGGAGCCTGATCTTGTTAAATATGATTTTGATCAGCTTAGATATTATCTTGGACCGGGACTTGAAGTCAGCAATATTTATCCTCAGTACTATAGCAGGCTCTTTTACGAGAATATGAAAAAAGAGACTGATAAGCCGGTTGTCAATCTTTTAAGATCTGCCTGGGCAGGAAGTCAAAAATATGGAAATGTTGTGTGGTCAGGTGATGTACCAAGTACCTTTGAAGCCCTGAAAGATCAGATTGCAGCAGGACTTAATATGGGGCTTTGTGGCATTTCCTGGTGGACTACTGATGTTGGTGGCTTTATGACAGATGATGTAAATGATCCTGATTTTAAGCAGCTCCTTGTCAGATGGTTTGAATTTGCAGTATTTTCTCCTGTACTCAGGATGCACGGTGATAGAGGCCCTTATGATATTGCACCTCTTGATAACAGAGACTTTGGAGGTGGTTATCTTCACACGGGGCAGCCTAATGAGCTATGGAGTTATGGAGAAGAAGTTTATGATATCCTAAAAAAGCAGTTACAGCTTCGCCTTGAGTTAAAACCATATATCAAGAGCATGTTTGATGAAAGCAGCAAAAACGGTTCGCCTCTTTTGAGAACTCTTTTCTATGAGTTTCCTGAAGATGAAAAGTGCTGGGAAACTTTTGATGAGTATATGTTTGGCGATTCATATCTTGTTGCGCCTGTCACTGATCTTAACTGCTTTGAGAGAAATGTATATCTTCCAAAGGGGCGGTGGAAGGATATCCGTGATGAAAAAGTTTACGAAGGTGGGCAGATAATAATATCAAAAGCGCCGCTTGAGTCAATTCCTGTGTTCTGTAAAATATAATATTGGATTTAAGAACAAAAACTCTCTGTGTGCAGTTAAAAGTAGCATATTGAGAGTTTTTTGTTTAGAAAAACACCTAGATTTTTTAGGGGTTATATGTTACGATATGCCATGTGTGTAACTTTAACACATTAAATTGTAAAAATGTTTAGGAGGAGCGAAAAATGTACTCACTGGAAGAAGTCAGGAAAGTTGACCCGGAGATTGCAGCTCTTATTGAAAAAGAGGTTGCAAGACAGAATGATCACATTGAACTTATTGCGTCAGAGAACTGGACGAGCAAAGCTGTTATGGCAGCTATGGGCAGTCCGTTAACTAACAAATATGCAGAGGGACTTCCCGGAAAAAGATACTATGGTGGATGTTTTGTAGTTGATGAAGTTGAAAAGCTTGCAATTGAGAGAGCCAAAGAGCTTTTTGGCTGCGACTATGCAAATGTTCAGCCTCATTCAGGCGCACAGGCAAACCTCGCTGTTCAGTTTGCTCTGCTTCAGCCAGGAGATACCATTATGGGTATGAATCTCAATCAGGGCGGTCATCTTACACATGGCAGTCCGGCTAATATTTCAGGAACATATTTTAACGTAGTTCCTTATGGTGTTGATGAAAATGGCTTCCTTGATTACGACCAGATGTACAAACTTGCTGTAGAGCACAAACCTAAACTTATCATTGCCGGTGCATCAGCATATTGTAGAATAATTGACTTTAAGAAGTTCAGAGAGGCAGCAGATGCATGTGGCGCTATCCTTATGGTAGATATGGCACATATCGCAGGACTGGTTGCTGCAGGTGTTCATCCAAGCCCATTTCCATATGCAGATGTTGTAACTACAACAACTCATAAAACACTCCGTGGACCAAGAGGCGGCCTAATTCTTTGGAATCAGTCAGCTCAGGATAAGTTTAAAATTAATAAGGCTGTATTCCCTGGAATTCAGGGCGGCCCGCTTGAACACGTTATTGCAGCTAAGGCTGTATGCTTTAAAGAAGCTCTTTCTCCTGAATTTAAGAAATATGCAACGGATGTAGTTGAGAACTGCAAAGCTCTTTGTGATGGACTTATGCAGAGGGGAATCAAGATTGTTTCCGGTGGAACAGATAATCACCTTATGCTTGTTGACCTGACAAATTTTGGCCTTACAGGAAAAGAAGTTGAGGCATGGCTTGATGATGCTCATATTACAGCCAATAAGAACACCATTCCAAATGAGCAGCAGTCTCCTTTTGTAACAAGTGGAATCCGTCTTGGAACAGCAGCTGTTACAACGAGAGGAATGAATAAAGAGGATATGGATAATATTGCTGAAGCAATAGCAATCGTTATCAAAAACAAGGGCGAAAGGAATGATGAAGCAAGAGCTATCATCAAGAGCCTTACAGATAAGTATCCGCTTGACTGATCAATATAAAAAGCTTTGGACTTTTAATGAAGTCCAAAGCTTTTTTATAACATAGGAAATTGCTTCCTATGTTATAAAAAATCGCTCCGCTATGGATGCGCACATCGCGCGATTGGAAGATGTTGCATAAATGCAACCGCGCTCGGCGCGAGAATGTCGCAAGCGACATTCTTTTCAGCACATGAGCTGGAGTTTTTCTTGTAAGCACTCAAGAGTTATGTTGTCGGATTTTACAGAAACTTCGCCATCTGTGTGGACCCACATGGGGAGAAGTGGTTTGATAGTGACTTCCTTTACTACATGATGCCCAATTCCCTTTATCCAGTAGTGTTTGCCAAAAAATGATAAGGGTAGGGCGAATATCATTCGTAGTGGCGGCATATCACCAGCATATACCAGATCAAATTTACCGTCAGCTAAATCTGCATGTGGAGCAAAGTTAAAGCCTCCGCCTTCATAGTGATGGATCATTGATGCAATAAAAATAAAACGTTTTAAATGTATGACCTGCCCGTTATCAAGTTCAATCTCACAAGGTATTTTATCAGCTTTAAGGAGTTGTTTTATGGCTATGAGTCCGTAGGTAAGCTTTCCTAGTCCAATTCTGTTAAGAAAGTTTTTGGTGCCTGAAGAAAGCGCTTCTTCGCAGACTGCCGCATCGAATCCGATTCCTGAGCTGACATCAAAAATTCTTGTTTTAGATATATTTTTTTCATGTAGTCTGGACATTGGAGCTGTCATTGAATTAAATGTAAGTTTTCCAAGATCAAGTTTTCTTACAACTTTTCCATCTAAAATTGTATCCAAAAGGGTGTCTATATTTTTTGAGTAAGCGAGATCTCTTGCAAAATCATTGGAAGAACCGATAGGAACATATCCCACGAGAACTTTGTCAAAGTCTGATATTCCGTTCATTACTTCGTTGAGAGTTCCGTCACCGCCCAAAACAATTATTTTAATATAATTGTTTGGCTCACTTTTTCTTGCGAGATTGTCTGTGGATTTTTCGGTTGAAGAAATTTTTTTAGCAAGTATCGTCCCATCTCCCGGGCCTTTTGTCATGTAAGCTGTATAATCAATTTTCTTTTCCAAGAGTTTTAACTCGAGCTTTTCCCAAATTGCCTTGCCTTTTCCTGAGCGTGCAGATGGGTTTACTATGCAGTGGTACATGGGTGAAGTTCCTTTTCTTATATTGGAATTTGTAGATTGAATAAATGGGCGTAATTATAAGCCCTTGTAATATCATAATTATTTTTGTGTCTTATGTACAGAGCATTTATACATAGGTTTTTGTTTTTTCTTTAGAAAAACAAAAAAATACTTGACTGGCTTTTATCTTTTGATTCAAAGTGGCAAAACTCAGGCACAGGTTCAAGAAAAATTATTTTTTGAGAACATATAAATATAAACTAAATTTCGAAAAGAATACAAGTTTTTGGGGGAGCGCTTTTAAGTGTATGAGAATTGAGCATCGTGAAAAATACAATATATAGGCATCCTTTTGTATATTAAAGTAATATACCTAATTGTATATAAAGAATATACAATTAGAATAATTAACTGAATACTAAAGGATGATAATTAAGTAGTCAAAATAAATAAAAGAAAATTATAAAATGTATTGACAAAATGAAAGGATGAAAATATAATAAAACCATCAAGTAAGAGATACAAAAATACTTTTCCAATCAATATATAGTATAGATTACAGATTGGAGAAAGAAAGGGAGGTACGGTCCAAAGGGATAGTTAATTAAAATATTCAGAGAAAGGATGGTACGGTCCACCAGCATACTAAGTTTAGTTTTTTAAAGTTTTAAGTTCGAAGTTCAAAGAAGTAATAAGAATGACAGCAATTCAAGTACATGATTAGTGGTTAGGGCATGTTTAAATCTTGCAACCACAGCATATGAATGCAAAAGTTAATGGAACGATGAGCTGAGAATCGGAGGAAGGGTCCATTGGACGCAGAGAATTTTAATTTAGATGATGAGTACTCGGTATAAGGGCAGAAGCAGGTAATATGATGAAGCTTCTGCCCTTGATTTTTGGTTCCGGACAGAACTTTTGATGTGCAGTTATATTCTCTGAATTTTTTGTGAATAGTATAGAAAGACTATGCATTGGTTCTTCATTGGACTTATAAAATATGATAAAATAGATAACAGAAAAAGTTTTGCAGTTAACGGGGATTTTATGAGTAGATTAGATGAACAGGATTTTGATGAGCAGCGAATGGCCCGGAGAAACAGGAGAAAAAGGAGCCAGCTCATTGCGTATATATTACTGACTTTTGTTGTTATACTGTTTGTTTTGGCTATCGTTTTTGGGGTGATTTTTTTAAAGAATTTGTTTGGTGGAGGGAAAAATGCTGAGTCTTCAGAAGGAGAAGAGGAGGCTTCAGTTCTTGAAAGCAGTCAGGAAATAGTTATTGAGACTCCTGAGGCTGTAAGTGAGCCTGAGGAGATGTCTGAAGAAGATATAATGAATGAAGTCGTTTCAGATATGATAGAGGCAATGCCGGTTGAGGATAAGGTTGCAGGTCTTTTTATCATTACACCTGAACAGCTTACCGGTGTGGCAACTGCGGTTAAGGCCGGAAGTGGCACGCAGGATGCTCTTTCTCAATATGCAGTAGGCGGTATAGTTTATTCAGCCAAGAATATTAAGTCTGAAGATCAGATAACTGAAATGCTTGCTACTACATCTTCTATGAGTAAATATCCTATTTTTACCATGGTTAATGAATGGGGAAACGGTGCGATCAGTTCATCGATTGGACTTGGTGAGATAAAAGATTTTACGGATGAAAATGCAGCTGCAGAAAATGGACAAGCTGTTGCAGATTCTATGTATAAATATGGTTTTAATTTTGATCTTTCACCCAATATGGATTTCACAGAAAATGGGTTTTATGGTACAGATATAGATACGGTAAAAAATGTGACGGCATCATTTACGCAGGCACTTCATGATGAGGGAATATGGTCATGTGCATATTCTTTCCCTAAGCAGGGGGATACTTCAAGCAGCATGGAGCAGATTGATGACTCCACAGAGATGCTTGCTACAAGTGAATATGCATTGTTTAAAAATGTGATAGACAATGGAAATGTTACAGCAATTATGATTTCAAATGCCTCTTTTCCAAACGTGGTTGGGGATAACACTCCTGCTTCACTTTCATCTGTGATCATAGAGGATGAATTAAGAGGAGTTTTGGGCTTTGATGGAATAGTAGTTACCGGAGCTCTGGATGATGGGGCTATCACAGAGTATTACACATCGGATCAGGCAGCAGTTATGGCAATAAAGGCCGGTGCGGATATAATCTACCTTCCTGAGGATTTTGAGACAGCATATAATGGTCTTTTAGAAGCTGTTAATAATGGGGAAATATCAGAGGAAAGGATTGATGAATCGCTTAACAGGATATATAGAATAAAATATGCTGACAGAGTAGAGGAGATAGCAAAAGGAAATTAAGGCAGAACGTAAGTGGGGAATAAAGTATTTAGGGAGAATAGGCCGTAATGGATACTCTTGTAGTAGGTAGTAATGGTTATTTTTCGAAGGATTCCCTCGAAACTGCATTTGGCGCAGATAATATAATACTTTGCGGACAAGAGCTTGAGAGTAAAAAGGCAGGTAATATCAGATGGTTTAAAAAATCAATAATGGGTGACGATTTTACGACTCTGTTTTTTACCTACGGCTTCGAGCGCGTTGTATTTGTGTCGCATTTTATAAATAAGGACAGTTACGAAGTTGGTGAGATTGAGCAGCTTCGAAATGTCCTTTCGCTTTGTAGAAAGTCTAAAGTAAAACAATTTGTTTACATTACATCTGATGAGGCACTTCTTGATATTGAGAACAGTGACTCTATCATATACAGTTCTGTAGAGTCTATCTGCAGATATTATGCTGAACAATACCAAATTTCAGTAAAAATCATATATTCACCGCATTTGATAAGTGGGCACTATAAAGATGATTTCTGGTGTCGTATTTTTGATTCCCTTGAAAGAAATGAAAAAGTTGAGATCAAAGCAATGGGCGATGAGATAGCAGATTTTTTGTCTGTTGACGATCTGGCTGCTTTTTTGAAAAGAATGTTTGATGCCTGGGAAGAAGATGAGTACAGCTATGGAACCTATGAGACCATATATCTTAGAAGTGGCGCAAGTACTACTTATGAAGAGGCTTTTTCATCGATAAGGAAGATTTATAAGATGGCAAATGTGTCTTATATCGGATCATCCATAAAAGGACGTTTTGACTATGGACAGGATGTAGCAAGGCAGTTCTATGGCTGGTTTGCCAAAAAAGATGCGGTAGCTGAAATAGAAAACTATGTGGAGGAATATCGGAATAATTATCATGCCAAAAGAAAAATAACAGAAATAATACGTGATAAACTCAGGTTGAATGGAAAAATAATGATGCTTGTTGAGCTTATCCTTGGAGCGTTTTTGGTTGAAATATATAACTATTATTCTAATGGTAGTGTGCAGTTCAGGATGATTGATGTGAGGCTATTGTTTGTAGTTCTGATGGCATTGGTATATGGAACAGGTGTTGGCGGTATCACAGCATTTATAGAAATACTTTCGTTGATTCTGGCTTATTATAGGCAGGGAACTAATGGATTGTTATTGTTTTATGATCCAAGCAATTGGATACCGTTTATACTTCTTTTGGTTGCAGCTGCTGTTTGCGGATATATCAAACAAAGCCGGGATGAAGAGCGAACATTTATAACAGATGAAAACAAGCTTCTCAAAGAGGAAAAAGACTTTGTTAACAGGCTATATGAAGAGGCAATGGAGTATAAGAATCAGTATAAACAGGATCTTATAGGGAGTAGAGATGGCTTTGGAAGAATATTTGATGTTGTAAAGAAGCTTAGTACTACTGTTCCTGAGGAAATTTTTGCTGAATCTATTCCTGTTATGGAAGATGTCCTTGATAACAGATCAATTGCTATCTATACAATTAATGATCCAAACGCAAGATTTGCAAGACTTAACGTTGCTTCAGAGCAAATAAGTGTAAAACTAAAAAAATCAATAAATCTGGAGGATTACAGTCAGGTTATAGAGGAAGTTAAGAAGGGCGAAATCTGGTTCAACAGGGATGTAAGAGAGGGATATCCAACCTATGTCGCCGGGATAAAGTCAGATGGCGTCCTTAGTGTTTTGATAATGATATATCAAGTTGAGTATATCCAGATCAGCACATATTACACAAATCTTATCAGAATTTTAAGCGGACTTATGGAGAACTTCATAATCAAAGCCTGGGAATATCAAAAAGTTGTTGCAGATAAAACTTATGTCGAGGGCACTCAGATCGCTAAATATGACTATTTTATCCAGCAATTTAAAATTCAGAAAGAAATGGCTGATAATAAATTGACAGATTTTAGACTCTTTAGGATCATGCGAGAAAACAGAACCATTATGGAGATTGATGAAATGCTTCAGACCAAGATTCGTAACAATGATATTGTTGGCCTTGGCAGGGACAACAATATATATCTTTTGGCTTCACAGGTGGATGAAAGCAGTGAATCTATTGTGCTAAAGAGATTTCGTAATATGGGGCTTAAGTGTGATGTAGTGGAGAGTGTGGGATGATAGTGCTTATTTTTCTGCTCATACATTTTGGTATATGCCTTGCTGTATTCGTTTTTATGAAGCTTGGCGTTTTAAAAGTGGATAGTCTCATGATGGTCATGGTTGTTTGCATTCCGCTATGGGGCGCTCTTTGCGCTGTGATAATAACTGTTATGATAAAGCTTGGAAAGGTTGGCAATAAGAACGGAGACCTTGAACTTATGAGGAGTAATCTTATTGAACAGTCTCTTTTACCTAGGCAGGAAGCAGAGTCTGATGATATTGTTCCTCTTGAGGACGCACTTATCATGAATGATCCTACTGTAAGACGATCAGTTATGATGGATGTTCTTATGACCGATACAAAAAAATATATTCCTGTCATCAATCAGGCAAGAATGAATGATGATGTGGAAGTGGTTCATTATGCAACAACTGCCATGGTTGAATTGTCTAAAGAATATGAATTAAAACTTCAGGAGTACAGCAGCGAATATGCTACCAATCCCGGCAAGGAAGGACTTCTTGATGAATACGTATCTTTTCTTGCCCAGTATATATCAAGCGGTATGGTTCAGGGACAACTTCTTGAGATTCAGAGAAATACCTACCACCAGCTACTCATAACAAAGCTTACGCTTAATCCCAATATTGATGATTACGAGAGACTTGTTAAGAGCCTTTTGGATTCAAAACTCTATATCAGAGCAGATGTCGCTCTTTCTACGATGGAGCAAAATTGGCCCTCTGATGAGAGGAACTGGCTTCTGCGTTTCAGATATTATTATGAGACGGGTGCCAGTATTAAGTTAAAAGAAATGATAAAAACCACATCTGAAAGCGGTAATTATTATTCCAAAGAAATAAGGGATATAGTGAAGCTGTGGAAAAAAGAGGAGATGGGCGCATGAAGAAAAAACGATTTATTGCTTTGGCAAATGTGACCATTGGCTTTTTTGCAATGTTTTTACTGCTTCTTATTGAGCGTGTCGGAATCCTATACGAGGGGACCGATGAGCAGGTGACGCTTCTTCCTACAGATAACGTTGTTCATATGAAAGAACTTTCGTCAAAAAAGAGTTGTTTATTGATATCAGATAGTGGTAACGATACAAGCATATTGATTACACCACAGTATGAACAGATATTTGCCGACATGAGAGTTTCCTATGACATTATTGATTTGGCTAAGAACTCAATTGAAGATAACAGAAAAAAAGACAGACTGTCAGATTATAAAACAGTTGTTATTGCAACTAATGACTACACGGTATTTGGTGAAGATATCCTTACACTTACTGACTGGGTGAAAAGTGGTGGACGATTGCTTATAGGAATAACTCCGACAAGGTCAGAGGTCTTTGATATTATCACTTCAAAACTAGGGATAGTTGAGATTGGAGATAACTTTGTTCCTGTAAGAGATTTTGTTTCTGATGAGAATTATATGCTGGGGGCTCAAAAGACATATTATGTTGATGATGCATATGAGTCAGCCCTGACTGTACAGCTTGGATCTGATACTAAAGTATATGCGCATACGACAGACAATGTGCCGCTTGTGTGGAGTCAGGAATATGGAAAAGGAAAGTTTGTTGTCTGTAACTTTAGTTATGTTTCAAAGGCTTACAGGGGGATTTATTCAAGTGCTTATACACTTTTGGAGGATATTTTTGTTTACCCTGTCATAAATGCTTCCACTTTTTATCTTGATGATTTTCCATCACCTACTCCATCTGGTGACGGTGAGTATATCAGGAGAGATTACGGAATGGGAATTGCCCAGTTTTACTCAGCTGTTTGGTGGCCTAAAGTTCTTTCTCTTGGAGAAAAACATAATATTCCCTACACAGGTTTGATAATTGAAACGTATGAGGATGATACGGGAGAAATTCTTCCTTCCAACGAAAGTACAGCAGATTATTACTACTATGGGAATATGCTTCTTAATAAAGGGGGAGAGATTGGGTACCATGGTTACAATCACCAGCCTTTGTGCGGACCGGATTATGTTTATGAAGATGACATTGGTTATAAGGTTTGGGAAAGCTATGATGCCATGTACAATTCTCTTGATGAGCTGACAAAGTTTTCAACGGGCATTTTTACAAATACTGAACTTTCTGTTTATGTGCCGCCTTCAGATGTTTTATCTCCTGAAGGAAGGGCGCTTATAGGAGAAGAGTTTCCGAATATCAAAGCGATAGCGAGTATCTATTTTGAGGGACCTGATGCATATTCTCAGGAGTATGAAGTTTCTGAGGACGGGATTGTTGAGACGCCTAGAATAGTATCCAGTTGCATAATTGACGATTACATGAAGTTGGCGTCTTTTTCAGAACTGAATTTACACTTTGTAGCTTCCCATTTCATGCATCCGGATGATCTTTTGGATGAAGACAGAGGCGCAGCTTTAGGCTGGGAACAACTTAGCAGAAATCTTGATGAGTATATGACCTGGATAGATACTTCAGCACCTGATATAAGACATCTGACAGGATCATGCATGGCAGGAGCAGTTCAGAGGTATGTCAATGTAATACCTGATACAGAGATATCTGACTTACAGCTTACTATCACATCTGACGGACTTATCGATGATGCATATTATTTTATAAGAGTTTCGGAAGGGAAACTTGTAAAAGTTGAAGGTGGAAAGCTGATAAAGCTTAATGAAACGCTATATCTTCTTGATGCAAATAATGAAACAGTAACTATAACAAGGAAGTAGGTTATGAGAATTTGTCTTATTCTTGAAGGAAGTTACCCTTATACATATGGCGGAGTTGCAACCTGGATGCATGGCTATATCCAAGCTCTTCAGGAGCACACATTTATTTTGTGGGTTATCGGTGCGCATGCCAAAGACAAGGGAAAATATAAATACGAATTGCCATCTAATGTAAAAGAAGTTCATGAGGTGTTTTTGGATGACGCTTTGAAGGTAAGAGCAAGGAAGAAGGATAAGTTTAAACTCTCAGATGATGAGAAGGAAGCTATAGAAAAGCTTATAGACTGTGAAAGGCCGGATTGGAAGATCCTTTTTGATATGTATCAAAAAAGACATTATAATCCTGCAAGTTTTCTTATGAGCGAAGAATTTCTTGAAATCCTGACGCGTCTTTGTAAGGAAAAGTACCCATATGTGGCTTTTGCGGAGACATTCCATACTATTAGATCCATGCTTTTGCCGGTACTTTATCTGATTGGGAGTAAGATCCCTGAAGCTGACATCTATCATACGATCTGTACGGGATATGGTGGCCTTTTAGCTTGCCTTGGAAACTATATGACAGGAAAACCGATTATATTATCTGAACATGGCATTTATTCAAGAGAGAGAGAAGAAGAAATAATCAGGGCACAGTGGGTGATACCGGCATTTAAAAGGCATTGGATAAAGTTTTTTTACATGCTTTCAGATGTAGTTTATAAAAGAGCAACTTTTATTTCGTGCCTTTTTGAAAATGCCAACAAGATACAGGTTGAGTTGGGAGCAGAGCCTTCAAAATGCAGAGTTATTCCGAACGGTATCAGGTATGAGAGGTTTTGTAATATTCCGTATAAAGAGGATGATGGTTTTATAGACATAGGTGCGATAATAAGAATTGCCCAGATAAAGGATGTTAAAACACTTATATATGCATTTCATGAGCTTACTGGAATGAGAGATAACGTAAGACTGCATATCCTTGGGGGAATTGATGATGAGGAATACGCAGAGGAGTGCTATCAGCTTGTCGAAAGTCTTGAAATAAAAAATCTGAAATTTGTTGGTCAGGTTGATGTTGTGAAATATATGGAAAAACTGGATTTTACGGTTCTGACCAGTATTTCTGAGGGACAGCCATTGTCGGTTCTTGAATCATTTGCATCGGGAAGGCCTGTGGTAACAACGGATGTAGGCTGTTGTAGGGAACTTATAGAAGGAGCCAGTGACGATTTTTTTGGTACAGCAGGATTTATTGTTCCGCCTATGCATAGAGAAGGATTGGCTAAAGCCATGGACAAAATGTGCAGTGACAGACAGGTACGCATAGAAATGGGACAAAATGGGAAAAGGAGAGTGGAGAAGTTTTTTCAGCATCCACAGATGATGAAAAAATATAACAGTTTATATAATGAGATTTACTATGGAGTTAAATTGTAAATGGCGGGTATAGGGTTTGAGTTAAAAAAGCTCTTTAGGGCCACAGGCGTCCTGTCGATGCTAAAAGCCTATGGCTATACAGGTATGATTACAGCGGGACCTATGCTTCTGGGTGTAGTGTTTCTTCTTAGCATCAACTACATAGGGAAGGTGGCAGGACTAATTGAGGCAGATCGGGATTTGCTGGTCTGCATGATAACTTATTGTCTCATAGCGTCAATGATACTTAACAGTATCTTTTCAATGGTAATGACAAGATATGTTGCGGATCTTTTGTATGATGGAAAGGAAAGTGATGTACTGCCTTCGCTGGAAGGAATCCTTGGAATAATGATGCCTGCAGGTGGCGTTTTGTGGATAGTTTTTCTTTGCTTTTCAGGACTGGATTTTTTGTTAAGTGTTCTTAATTTTATTTTGTTCATGGAACTTACTGCTGCATGGACGCAGATGAACTATTTGACGGCAGTAAAGGATTACAAAGGAATACTCCTGTCATACATATATGCTATTATTTTTGCTGTTCTTACAGCATTTTTTGGATGTGCATTTTTAGGAGTTTCAATCTACATTCTTATGCTTAGCGTAAGTGTTGGCTATGGAGTTATGATAGTTTATGACATGATTCTATTATACGGATATTTTCCAAATTCTATGGAAAATCACTATTCATTTCTTCCGTGGTTTGATGAGTACAGCGATTTGATGCTTATCGGCTTTTTTACCAATGTAGGTTTGTTTTCACATCTGGTGATAGCGTGGATGAGTGATGTGGGTGTCAAGGTAAAAGGGCTGTACTACGGAGCGCCACAGCATGATGTTGCGGCACTGTTTGCCTTTATTACGATTCTTATAACAACAATAAATTTTGTTGCATCAGTAGAAGTGAATTTTTATCCAAAGTATAGAAAATACTATGATCTGTTTAACGGAACGGGTTCAATCATGGAGATAGAGCAGGCTGAAAATGAAATGTTAACAGTGCTTGAACATGAGCTTATTTACACTGCCAGAAGGCAATTCTATGCAACTGCACTTATTCTTTCAGTTGGTCTTGTTGTTTTGGAGAGACTTCCTTTAGGATTTGACTCTCTGATGGAAGGATTCTTCAGAATTCTTAGTGTTGGTTATGGCGCATATGCAGTGGGAAACGTATTGATGCTTATTCTTATGTACTTTACGGATTACAAAGATGCCAGAAGTTCTGCTATCATCTTTGGAACATTGTCAACTGTTTTAAGCCTTATGTCGCTGCAGCTTGATCCTAAGTATTATGGCTTTGCATTTACTTTAAGCAGTATAGTATACCTGATTTTTACCTTGAAAAAACTTATGAATTATACCCAAAAGCTTCCGTATCACATTTTAAGTTCGCAGCCAATTGTTGCAGAAAAAAGGTATGGGCTTGGTAGCAGATTGTATGAATTTATAAGCAGAAATTCAAAAACTGCATAAGAAAGGCATCTATATGAGAAAGAAAAAAAGAAAAGCTATAGGAATAATATTTGCGTTTGTTGTGATCGCTGCTGCAATTGCCGGAAGCAACCTCTATAATTACTATTTTAATGAGGATAATCAGACGCAGGTAGAGACAAATACTCTTTTGCAGGCCATAGACAATATAAATATCAATACGTCTCGAAATGATAACAGCCATATTCGTGATGTGGATGCTTTGTATGAGGATGATGGAACAAATGTAGTGACAATGTATCTGACTGTCAGGCAGGGCAATGCTGGCGAAGGAACAAATCATACTTGGGAAGAAGTGAATTCACATTCTGCTTATTACTACGATGAACTTGGTATTCCAAGGTATAAGGTGGAAGCTCTTTTACAGGTGGGAACAGAAGAGGGGATTCCAGCAGGGAATCTTGGATACGGAAGGACGGCTCCTAATGCGACTGTTCAGATAAGAGGTCAGACTTCAAGCAGAAATTATCAAAAGAACTATAAGATCAAGCTCAAAGAGAATCAGGGTAATTGGAATGGTCAGACTACCATATCATTAAATAAGCATCAGACTGATGGACTTAGATTTAGAAATAAATTGGGCTTTGATATTTTGAAAAATGTGGATCAGCTAATGAGTCTTAGAACCCAGTTTGTACATCTTTATGTCAATGATCTTACAGATGGAAGTGATGACGGATTTGAAGATTATGGATTGTATACGCAGGTTGAGCAGCTAAATAAAACAGCTCTCAGGGCTCATGGCCTTGACAGATATGGTCAGCTTTATAAGGTGAACTTTTTTGAGTTTTTCAGATATGAAGATGTTATAAAACTTGAGACAGATCCTGAGTACGATGTCAGTAAATTTGAACAGTACCTCGAAATAAAAGGTGATAGCGACCATACAAAACTCATTGATATGCTCAATGATCTTAATGATTATTCCATTTCGATAGATGAAGTGCTAGACGAGCATTTTGATAGGGAAAATCTTGCATATTGGCTTGCGTTTAATCTTTTGACAGGAAATGTTGATACCCAGAGCAGAAACTGCTATCTTTATAGTCCCAAGAATGAAAAAGTGTGGTATTTTATTAGCTGGGACTTAGATGGTACTTTCAGGACTAAAGAAAATGAATTACTAACCAGATCAGATTATGGAAGCTGGGAAAAAGGTGTAAGTAACTATTGGGGAAATGTGTTATTTAATAGATGCTTGAAATCTGATAGCTTTAGAAAAGAGCTTGATGATGCTATTCTTGATTTAAAAGAAAATGTTATTACTCCAAATAGAATCAGTGAGCTTATAACAGATTACAGGGCAGTAGTAGAACAGTATTTATGGGATGCTCCCGATATCACATATGAACAGCTGACTCCGGAGCAATATGATGAGGTAGCTTTGGAACTTCCTTCTCAGATTGAGGAGAACTATGAAAGCTATCTTGCATCATTGGAAAAGCCGTTGCCTTTCTATGTTGGAGAACCGGCTATTGAGGATGGAAAGCTTCTTATGAACTGGGATACTGCTTATGATTTTCAGCATGATGATGTTACTTACAGGGCAGTTTTGTCTAGAAATTCCAATGGAGATGACGTAGTGGCTTCTTATGAAGGTGTATGGACAAAGTTTAGCTGCGATGTTCCTGAACCTGGCGAATACTTCCTTTCGGTGAATGCTATTGACGAAAATGGCAATTCTCAGGAGTGTTTTGATTATTATGAAGATGCTGAACTTGGAAAAACATATGGTGTGCTATGTTTTTATATAAATGAAGATGGTACAATAGACAGATATACTGTCGTTGAATAACGAATATTATTGATAGAGCGGTGCATATATGGATAAAACCTTTAGACATGAGTGGAAATATCTGATCAGCTATGGGGAGTTTGAAACCTTAAAGTCAAGGCTTTCGCCTTACTTTAAACTTGATCCCAATGCTGTGAATGGAGAATATCTTATTAGAAGTTTATATTTTGATGATTACTTTAACAGCGCTTATGAAGAAAAAGATATGGGTGTTTTCTTCAGAAAAAAATACAGGATCAGGATTTATAATTTTTCTGATAAAGGTATTAAGCTCGAAAGAAAAATAAAAAACGATAAGTACATTTATAAAGAATCGGCAAAGCTCACTAGAGATGAGGTTTACAGAATACTTGACGGAGATTATGGATTTCTTTTGCAAAAAGACAATAATCTGTTAAAAGAATTTTATGTTGAATGTGTAAGTAATGTTTTAAGACCACGTGTTATTGTTGATTATGACAGAACTCCTTATATTCATGATGCAGGGACGGTCAGAATCACCTTTGATAAAAAGGTTAGAGCTGCAATTGGAAGTTACGATATATTCGATGCTACTCTTCCAACACTGGCTGCACTTCCGGCGGATAAACTCATTATGGAGGTAAAGTATACGGAATTTTTACCGCAGCTTGTAAGGGATCTTTGTCCGCCTGCTTCAAGTGAATTTACAGCTGCGTCAAAATATGTTTTATGTTGTGATAAGACCGCGTACCTTAATGGTAGCGATAATTATGTAGATGAGAGGAATATTATATGAGCGTTAAAGACATGATCAAAAAATCAATTTTAAATTCTGATACCTATTCAACCTATGACGTCGGAAATATTGCAATTGCACTGTTTATTGCACTTTTGTTAGGTATTTTGATCTACCTTGTATATAGAAGATTTTATGCAGGTGTCATTTTTTCAAAGAGTTTTGCTGTAACACTTATCGGCATGTGTGTTCTTACGTGTATGGTTACATTGGCAATCAGTACCAATGTTGTTATTTCTCTTGGTATGGTGGGTGCACTTTCAATTGTAAGATTTAGAACTGCAGTCAAGGATCCACTTGATCTTTTATATCTGTTCTGGTCTATAACAACCGGTATTACAGCGGGCGCCGGAATGTACGCGCTTACACTTGCTGCAGCAGTTATCATGATAATCATGATTGCCATTTTCTATTCAAAATCATCAAACGGTAAGATTTATATTGCTGTTATTCATTACGAGGGAGTAGAGACCGGTGATGAGATACTAAGAGCATTTGGTAAAAAGAAATACTTCATAAAGTCCAAGACAATGAGAGGCAATGTTACAGAGCTTGCTGTAGAAGTAAATGTAAAGGGCGATGATTTCTTCTTTGAAGAGAAAATCAGAAATATTGATAACGTAAAAGATGTAACACTCATTCAGTATAATGGGGAGTACAATGCATAAAAAAAAGCTGATGCTGCTGTTTGTCTTTACAATTTTTGCAGCGGTTTTGGTTGGAGCATTTTATATGTTCTTTAATTTCAGAAAAGAAAAAGTAATCACTTATAAGGCGGATGATGGCGTTTATCCCAATCCGTATATGGGATTTGCGCCTGATTGTGATAGTGTGGAACTATGTCAGACAAGTACTCTTGTTTATATGAATTTGAAATGGCGAGAACTTGAGCCTGAAGAAGGCGTTTATGCCTGGGATGATATTGAGGCAGACAATCATCTTGATGAATGGAGAAAAGAGGGCAAGCATCTTGTCCTTAGATTTGTTTGCGATTATCCAAAGAGTGAAGAACATATGGATATTCCGGACTGGCTCTATGAAAAGACAAAAGATGGAGAATTCTATACGATAGAGTACGGGTGTGGATATTGTCCTGATTACAATAATAAGACATTTATCAGTGAACACGAAAAGGTTATAAATGAGATAGGAAGGCATTTTTCAGAAGATGGGTTCCTTGCTTATGTTGAGCTTGGAAGCCTTGGGCACTGGGGAGAGTGGCACACATATTATCCTGCAGGAATTCCTAAAATGCCTCTGACAGAGATTAGAAGCATTTACGTGGGGCAATATGTGAATGCTTTTCCTTATGCGCGGCTTTTGATGAGAAGACCTTTTGCGGAGATGCCTGAAGACTTTGGCGTTTTCAATGATATGACAGGAGCAGAAGAGGATACTCTGGAGTGGCTTGGCTGGATAGAAAACGGCGGCTACTATAATGCAACCAAAGAAGAAAATGGTTTAAGGAGTGCTCAGGATGTATGGAATATAGCACCTATAGGCGGAGAGTTTACAAGTTCAATACCTATGAGTACTATGCTTGGAGATGATCTGGATAAAACGCTATCTTTACTTGAAGATTCTCACATGACATTTATAGGACCTATGGTACCTGAATGCCCAAGAGGGGATGACGGAGTATTGGAAGCTGCATGTGATGTCCTGAGAACTGTTGGCTATAGATACAGAGTTAGCTCGTTTAGTATGAGAAATGCAGTTAATAACATTACAGAAATAGGCATAACAATGACAAATGACGGCGTTGCACCTGTGTATTTTGATCTGTTACCGTATATTTATATTGAAGATCAAAATGGTACGGTGCTGGAGAAATCCCTGATTTCTATGGATCTGAAAAAGTTATGTCAGGATCAGGAGATGCAGAGCACTATAAGAGTATCAAGTGATCTGCTGAAAGAAGACGGAACAAAGATTTACGTGGGAATAGAAGAACAGGGGAAAAATGAGCCATCAGTTTATCTGAACATGCAGGCGCAGCGCGAAGGCACAAAGTCTCTTTTATGGAGTAAAAAATAAGAAAACTTTCTCAATAAAAAAACTGGTTCATGAATTTAAAGTTCATGAATCAGTTTTTTAATACTGTTTTAATCTCTTGGCCTCATATAGAAGTTACCCATAACTTCTTCGGTGCGGATAGAATTGATAAATGCGTTTGGGTCAATCTCTTTTATCTTAGGAATAAGCTTTCTGGTATCGGAAGCACTTACAATCGAATATACAATCTTTTTGTTTTTATGGGCATAAGAGCCTTCGCCATCAATAAGAGTTGCGCCGTGACTGCATGTTGAATAAATCATTGAACATACTTTGTCAGGCATATCAGTAATGATAAAAAGAGTTCTTTGTTGATATGTTCGATAAAGTACGTGCAGGGTCTGCGTGGATACATACTGGAAGATCATTGAGTAAAGAGCCTTTTCCCATCCAAACATTGCGCCGGCTATGGTAAGAACTATTACATTTCCTGCAAGGATTATAGGAAATGCGTCGATTCCTTTTCTTTGAGATAGGAAAATAGAAATAAAGTCTGTTCCTCCGCTTGTTGCATCGACCTCAAGACACATGGTAATTGCAACTGCATTTAAGATACCACCGAAAACAGCCACAAGAAGCGGGTCATGGGTAACGGTGTGAATCGGAATGACATCTACAAAAAAACCATTGGCCAAAACCATGATCATTGAAAACAAAGTAAATTTTTTGCCAATGTAACGAAAACCGATATAGACAGGAATTGCGTTTAAGCAAATATTTATAGGAGAGTAGGCAATCTGAAGGCTCAGATACTTAAGAGCTGCTCTTTGGATAACGATCGTAAGTCCCTGTGCACCTCCCGGGATAAGTCCGCCACCATTAATGAAAGTCTGGATATTGATAGACATTAGCAATGCTGCAAGAAGCACTACAACTAGTCTGATACAATCCCATCTTAGAGTGGATACAATTTTCTTTTGCTTATCTGACATGAAATATACCTTCACTATTCAAGATTTAAAATTTCATATGCAATTTATGTAAACAACAAATGCTATAATAGTATATACGGAATAAACTATGAATTCAACCTGAAATCTCTCGGACTGCAGCCAAAATTTCTTCTGAACAGCCTATGAAAAAAACTGGTGTTATCATATCCTACCATCACAGAAATATCGGCTATTGAAATATTTGTGTTTTTAAGTAGTTCCTGAGCTTTGTTCAATCTTTTTGATTGCAATAGTTCTTTGAAAGTACTTCCTGTATTTTTCTTTATGATCCTGCTAAGAACGTAAGGGTCTTCACTGACAGAATTTGAAAAAGAAGTAAGTGAGGCGTCTCTGTAATCTGTATCTATGTACCTTAAGAGTTTAAACATTATTTCCTGATCATAGGAAGTTCTTGATACACCGATGGATTCTGTGTGTTTTAGGAGGTTCAAGAATAAAAGTCCGATTGTTACCTGATTTACATTTTGATAGTCGGTACTGTCGGTGCCAATCATATTCCAAATCATGTTTTCCATTATGTTCTGAATCTGAGGAATATCAGATACTTTAAAATACAGAAAGTTGCCATCTGCATTTTTCTTGGTCAGACAGCTTACCAAAAAATCTCTTAGGGGACTCTCGTTTTTTTCAAGCATTGAAAAGGCTGTGTCAAAAAACTCCGGAAGAATCATGAAATTAACAGCAATATCGTTTTCGCCTGCCGGGAGTATTTCCTGCCTCGCGTGCTGGTTCATGAAAAGAAGATCACCCTCTTTTAGTACTATACGCTGGCCGTCTATTATGTGCGTCGTTTCACCCTGACACATATAGATGAATTCTACATAGTTGTGAGTGTGGAGAGGGAAGTGAATAAAGCGCACATGAGGACGCATATCTATGAGTTTACCATCCTGCAGTACTCTGGAAGAATCGATTTCATCGTCGGGGGTAGAGGACTTCTCATCACTATAGTATAAATTCCTGTTTATGTGCTCTGCTCCATCTAAAATGGCTTTTTCTTCATCGGTTATAGGATTTAATATTTCAAGTATTTTTTTATTCATGGTTATATTTTAAGTATTATTTAGGAACTTTGCAAGAAAGGACGTATTTTTTGTTTTTAAAAGACCTTAAATTGAAGCCCTTTTTTTATTATTCTTGATATTAGTAATAAAAGTAGTATGTGCAAATGCAGATATATTTTTGTACACAAATATATAGTTCACGAGAAGGAGAAGGGGAATGACAGTTAAAGAAAGATACGAAGAAGCAAAAATGCGCTATTCCAAAATTGGCGTTGATACAGAGAAAGCAATTAGCGAGCTCTCAAAAATAAAGCTCTCAATGCACTGCTGGCAGGGAGATGATGTAATAGGCTTTGATCAGAAAGGACCTCTTACAGGCGGAATTCAGACAACAGGTAATTATCCATATAAGGCAACAACTCCGGAGGAGCTTATGGCTGATATCGATAAGACACTTAGCCTTGTTCCCGGTAAGCACAAAATCAATCTTCATGCTTCATATGCTATTTTTGAGGATGGAGAGTGGGCTGACAGAGACGCCCTTGAGCCAAAGCACTTTAAAAAATGGGCAGAGTTTGCAAAGGAAAGAGGGCTTGGAATTGACTTTAACCCAACATATTTCAGCCATCCAAAGTCCGATAACGGAACGCTTTCAGCTGCAGATGAGGATGTAAGAAAATTCTGGATAAGACACGGTCAGGCATGTCTTAGAATTTCTGAGTATCTCGCATCTGAAACAGGTCAGGTCTGCATGATGAACATCTGGATTCCTGATGGACTTAAGGATGTACCTGGTGACAGAAAAGCTCCAAGAGAAAGACTGAAGGCTTCTCTTGATGAAATTCTTGCAACACCTTATGACAAGAATAAAGTTGCGGTTGCTGTTGAGTCAAAGGTATTTGGAATTGGCGCAGAGTCATACACAGTGGGAAGTCATGAGTTCTACATGAACTACGCTGCCAAAAATAACGTAATGTGCCTAATTGATACAGGACATTTCCATCCTACAGAGAATGTAGCTGACAAGCTTAGCTCAATGCTTCTTTTCTATGATAAGATGGCTCTTCATGTATCACGTCCTGTTCGTTGGGATTCAGATCACGTTGTTATTTTCAACGATGATGCAAGGGATCTTGCTCAGGAAATCGTAAGAAATGGTGCTGACAGATTCTACATTGGAATGGACTACTTTGATGCAAGCATTAATCGTATTTCTGCATGGACAAACGGAATGAGAAATTTCCTGAAGGCTCTTTTATATGCAGAGCTTCAGCCAATGGAGAAGTTCACTGAGCTTCAGAATGCTCAGAACTTTACAGAACTCATGTCTCTTACAGAGCAGATTAAGATGCTTCCTATGGGTGATGTTTGGAATTATTACTGTGAGAAAAATGGTGTAGCTCTTGAAGAAGACTGGTTCAAAGACTGTATGGAATATGAGAAAAATGTTCTTTCTAAAAGAGCATGACTTCTTGAACTAAATTTCAGAAATCCGCATATACTGCGGATTTCGTGAGAATATGAGTGAAGAGTCAACCAAGCCTCATCGACGAAGTCGATTTAAATTGGCTTGGTTGATGCATTCTTGAATTGTTGATTCAAGAATGCATAAGTAAATATTTGGATTAAGGAGATTTTTAGAAATGAAAGTATTGGATGCTAAGTTTGCAAAAGGATTTTGCCGCATGTGCGTTGACGGTTTTTACCAGGGATGGCATGAGAGAAACGGCGGTAATTTAAGTTACAGGATCAAGCCTGAGGAAATTGAATCAGTAAAAGAGGAACTAGATGAGTCTTCTGAGTGGAAACCAATCGGAACAACAGTAAAAGATTTGGCCGGTGAGTATTTTATGGTCACAGGTTCAGGTAAGTACTTCAGAAATGTAGAGATCGATCCTGCAGCAAATGTCTGCATTATCAAAGTTGATGACCAGGGTGAGAATTACAAAATTTTATGGGGACTTGTTGAAGGCGGAAGGCCAACATCAGAACTTTCTTCACACCTTATGAATCTTGAAGTTTGCAAGAAGAGAAATCCTGAGATCAGAGTGGTATATCACTGCCATCCTGCAAACACAATAGCGCTTACTTATGTTCTTCCTCTTGATGGAAAAGTATTCACAAGAGAAATCTGGGAAATGGCTACAGAGTGCCCTGTAGTATTCCCTGATGGAATCGGAGTTGTGCCGTGGATGGTTCCCGGAGGAAAAGAAATCGCTGTTGCAACTTCAGAGATCATGAAGAAGCAGGATGTAGCTATCTGGGCTCATCATGGAATGTTTGCATGCGGAACAGATTTTGACATTGCATTCGGACTTATGCATACAGTAGAAAAGGCAGCAGAAGTTCTTGTCAAGGTGATGTCCATGACAAACAAAAAGAGACAGACAATTGAACCTGATGATTTCAGAGCTCTTAACGGCCCATTTGGAATCAAGGTAAATGAAGAATGTCTTTATACAAAAAAGAGCGATATTATTGGCGAAGTTTAATGGAGACTTACTATGGAATACTATTTAGCAGTTGATATAGGAGCGTCATCCGGCAGACATATCCTGGCGCATATGGAAGATGGCAGGATAGTACTTGAAGAAGTATACCGCTTTTACAATGGCATGGAAGACAAGGATGGTCACAAGATCTGGAATGCTGAAAAACTTTTTGATGACATTCTGGAAGGTATGAAAAAGTGCAAGGAGATCGGCAAGATTCCTGTGACTATGGGAATTGACACCTGGGGCGTTGATTTTTGTCTTCTTGATAAGGATGACAAGAGGATTGGAGACCTGGTTGCTTACCGTGATGACAGAACTGCGGGAATGGATGAAGAAGTATATAAGATCATTTCCGAAGATGAGCTTTATGAAAGAACAGGAATCCAGAAGGCCATTTTTAACACAATCTATCAGCTTATGGCACTTAAGACAAAAGAGCCTGAGAAGTTAAAAGAAGCAAGGACGCTTCTTATGGTTCCTGACTATTTCAATTTCCTTTTGACAGGAGTCAGAAAACAGGAATATACCAATGCTTCAACAACACAGCTTCTCAATGCAAAAACAGGCGAGTGGGATCACGAGCTTATTAAAAAGCTGGACTTTCCTGATGAACTTTTTGGAGAACTCTCTATGCCCGGAACAGTAGTGGGACCTTTAAAGAGAGAAATAGCAGAAAAGGTTGGATTTGATCTTAAGGTTGTCCTTCCTGCTACGCATGATACGGGCTCTGCAGTTATGAGTGTGCCATGCACTGAAGAAAACACTCTTTATATTTCTTCCGGAACATGGTCACTTATGGGATGTGAGCTTCCAAAAGCAAATTGTTCGAAAGAAGCTAAAAATGCCAACTTCACAAATGAAGGCGGATATGAGAAGAGATATAGATTCCTTAAGAATATCATGGGCCTTTGGATGATCCAGTCTGTGAAAAAAGAATTTGAAGCAGGATTTGATTATCCCGGAAAAAATAAGGATGATGATTATTCTTTTGCAAATCTTTGTGACAGGGCAAAAGAGGAGACTATAGATTCTATTGTTGCAGCTAATGATGGCAGATTTTTAAATCCTGACTCTATGATAAGAGAAATTCAGAATGCCTGCCGTGAGTGCGGCATGCAAGTTCCTGTAACTCCATGGGAGATAGCAAGAGTAATCTACAGAAGCCTCGCAAAATGTTACAAAGAGACAACGGAAGAAATAGAAAACATCACCGGAAAGAAATTTAATTCTGTAAATATAGTTGGAGGCGGATCAAATGCAGTTTATCTAAATGAGTTGACAGCTGCAGAAACAGGGCGCTCAGTCAATGCCGGTCCAGGAGAAGCTACTGCTATAGGCAATATCGGAGCACAGATGCTTTCAAATGGCGTATTTTCAAGCCTTTCAGAGTTTAGAGAGTGTGTATACCAGTCATTTGGCGTAATTAAATATTAAATGATCATAAACTTTCAAAGCCCATCAGATTTTCTGGTGGGCTTTAAATTTGACATTAAAGAAAATTTTAATTTTTTATTAATAAAGTTTTTATTTTTTTGGGTTTTAATGTATAATGAAAGGCTGCACTGTAAATTTAGTTTAATTAGGGTAGGTAGAAATGGATATTAGAATTGAAAACTTAACAAAAACATATGGCAACCTTAATGCTGTAGATCACATGAACCTGTGTATTAAGGATGGCGAACTCGTAGGTCTTCTCGGACCATCAGGCTGCGGTAAGTCAACAACTCTTTTCATGCTCTCCGGACTTACAACTCCTACAGAAGGAAAAATTTATTTTGGTGATAAAGATGTTACATCTATTCCTCCAGAGGATCGTGAAATTGGACTGGTGTTCCAGAACTATGCATTGTATCCACATATGACAGTAGAGGATAATATCACATTTCCTTTGATCAACAGAGGTATGAAGAAGGCTCAGGCACGTGAGGAAGCCTTTGAAATTGCCAAAGTTGTAAAAATCGATGAATATATGAAGAGACGTCCAAGCGAGCTTTCAGGCGGACAGCAGCAGCGAGTTGCAATTGCAAGAGCACTCGTTAAAAAGCCTCAGGTTCTGCTTCTTGACGAACCTTTATCAAACCTTGATGCAAAACTTCGTGTTGCTACAAGAGAAGAGATCAGACGTATCCAGCAGGAAGTTAAGATCACAACTATTTTCGTTACACATGACCAGGAAGAGGCTATGAGTATTTCAGACCGTATCGCTGTTATGAAGACAGGTGTTCTTCAGCAGTATGAGGTTCCGCAGACAATGTATCTGAATCCTGCAAACTCTTTTGTAGCTAATTTCCTTGGCATGCCTGAAATTAACAACATTGAGATTGATGTTAAGGATGGTGTAATAACTGCAAACGGAATAGTTCTCAGAAAGGGAGTTTCTCTTGCTGATGGACATTACAAGGCTGGTATAAGACCTGAGTCATTCTTTGTTGATGATAACGGAGCAATTCTTGAGGTAAATAACATTCGTATGACAGGCCGTGACCTTCTCATCTTTACCAAGCTTGGAAACACTAACGTAAGAGTACTTGTACATTCATACATGCAGGTAGCAGTTGGTGATAAGTTTGGAGTATCTGTTCGCGATGGACATATTCTTGTATTTGATGACAATGAAATGCTTATTGGCAGATTCTGATTTGGAGAAGGGAGATTATCATGGACAAAAAGAGCTTTAAGGGGTATCTCTACCTCCTTCCATCAATAATCATTATGATCTGCTTTACTCTTTATCCTTTGGTAAGAGCGATTATTATGAGCTTTTTAGGTAACTATAGCATTATCAATGATGGTTACACTTCAATCGGCTTTGAAAATTATCAGGCTTTGTTTTCAGATCCTGATTTTGGAAAGTCACTTTTGAACACAGCAATCTATGTTATCTGCGTAGTGCCTGCTTCAATTATTTTGTCACTTCTTTTTGCAGTTCTTATCAATAGCTGCAAGAAATTAAAGGCATTATTTCAGACTATATACTTCCTTCCGTATGTTACCAGCGTAATTGCAATCGGTATTGTATGGAGATGGATGTTTAACAGTAACTATGGTCTTATAAATTATGTGCTTAGCATTTTTGGAATTGAGCCTATCCAGTGGCTTAACCTTCCTGAATATGCAATGCCTGCACTTATAATATTTGCTATTTGGAAGAGCATGGCGTTTAATATCTTGATCTTCCTTGCAGGGCTTCAGACAATACCTGAAGATCTTTACAGAGCAGCCAGAATTGATTCAACACCACGCTTTCGTGTGTTTACAAGAATTACTGTTCCTTCACTTGCGCCTATGATTGTTTATTCAAGTGTCATCGGTATGATCGGAGCATTTAAGGTTTACAATGAAGTATTTTCACTGTTCCAGGGCAAGGCAGGTCCAGCCAACAGCGCAATGACAATTGTTTACTACATTTATGATAAGTTCTACAACAGCTATAAATATGGCGTTGCTGCCGCAGGTAGTGTTGTATTGTTCCTGATAATACTTGCGCTTACACAGATCCAGCTCAGAGTAACTGGCGGACGTAAGGGTAAAAACTAAGGGAGGGCGCCATGAAGAATAATAGAAAAGTTGTAAATATAATCGCGGAAGTTTTAAAGTATGTAATCCTCGTTGCGGGTTCAGTATTTACTATACTTCCTTTCATCTGGATGATATCTTCATCGCTTAAGACACCGGCTGAACTTGTTCAGGTTCCACCTGCACTTTTCCCGGAAGTACCTCAGTGGCTCAACTATAAGTCAGCCTGGGAGGCAGCACCATTTGCAAGATATCTTGTAAACACAATTATTGTTACAATATGCACTACAGCCGGAGTTTTGGTTACAACAGTTCTTTCTGCATTTGCATTTTCAAGATTGAACTTTCCTGGAAAGAAGACAGTATTTTCACTGTTTTTGGCAACACTTATGATTCCCGGCGAGATGCTTATCATCACAAACTATGAGACAATCATCAAACTTAAATGGATTGATTCATATAGGGCTATGATCGTGCCTTGGATTTCAAGTGCGTTCTACATTTATCTGCTTACAAGATTCTTTATGCAGGTTCCTGAATCACTTTACCTTGCTGCTAAGGTTGATAAGTGCTCAGATTTTAAATACATGATCAAAATCATGGTACCTATGAACAAACAGGCTATTTTCTCAATTGCGATACTGAACATTATCAGTTCATGGAATGCATTCCTGTGGCCACTTCTTGTTACTAACTCACAGGAGATGAGAGTTCTTTCAAATGGTCTTGTTCGTTTCCAGACAGAGGCAGGCTCTTCAACAGAACTTATAATGGCTGCTTCATGTATTTTGGTAATGCCTATCATAATTATCTATCTGTTCCTTAGAAAGTACATCATTGAAGGTGTAACAAGAAGCGGACTTAAGGGATAATACAAAACTATAGGCAGGTATTAAGTCAGGTCAACATGGCGTGAGCCGTTGATGATAACATCTTGAGTAATGATTCAGGATGTCATATGTATTTTAAGTACCCGTATGGGCAAAGAAGGGAGAATTTTCAAATGAAAATGAAAAAGTTAGGTGCAAGTATTCTTGCTACTATCATGGCAACATCTATGCTTGCTGGCTGCGGACAGAGCAGCACACAGACACCTGAGACAACATCTGATGCACAGGTTACAGAAGCTACAGAGGTAGCATCTGACGCTGCTACAGCCGCTGATGAAGCAGCTGCTACAAAGTCTATCGAGCCTACAGAGATCACATTCTGGCATTACATGACAGGTAATCTTGAAGAGACTCTTACAGCACTTACAGATGAGTTCAATTCTACAAACGAGTATGGTATCACTGTTACTCTTGTAAACCAGGGATATGCAAGTGACCTTCAGACAAAGCTTCAGGCTAGTGCTGCAGCAGATGCACTTCCAGATCTTACACAGGCTTACAACAACTGGCTTACACCTTATCTTGACAAGATTGTTCACCTCGATGATTTTGTTGCTAACGATTTCGACAACTGGGATGACATTGTAGAAGCTTACCGTGGTGAGTGCTCAGAATTCGGATTCGTTCACGCTGTACCATTCAACAAGTCAACATACGTTCTTTTCTACAACAAGACACTCTTTGATGAACTTGGAATTGAAGCTCCTAAGACATGGGCTGATGTAGAAGCTGACGCTAAGATCGTAAAAGATGCTAAGGGAATCGCTTTCATCGGATATGATGACAGCACAGGTGCTATCGAAGCTACTCTTAAGCAGAATGGTGAGAACTTCGTTGATGAGACAGGTGCTTTATTTGATACAGACGGTGGCCGTGAGGCATTTGAGTATCTTTCAAACCTTTACAGCAATGGATATGCTCGTCTTGTTGGTGAAGATGGATACTTCTCAAACGTAATCAGCAACCAGAACATTGCCAGCTACGTTGGTTCTTCTGCAGGTGTTTCTTACATCACAGCAGAAGGATGGGAACTTGGTGTAGCTCCACTTCCAGGAAACAAAGTAAACGCAGCTAACATGGCAGGAACAAACATCGTTATGTTCTCACAGGATACAAACAAGCAGCTTGCAGCTTGGGAGTACCTCAAGTTCCTTACAAGCACAGAGTCAACATCTAAGTGGGCTGTTTCAACAGGATACCTTCCAGTAAGACAGTCAGCTTATGAGACAGCTGAATACAAGGCATACATGGAGGAGAACATCTGCGCAGCAGCTTGCTATGAGCAGTCTAAGGACTTCTTCTACTCACCAACATTTGACGCATCAAACGACATCAGAAACAGCGTTTCTCCTGCATTCGAGCAGCTCGTTCTTGACAAGGCTGATGCTCAGACCTGGTTCGACACAATCCTTAGCACAATCAATGCACAGTATTAATGATATACGCGTCATAAGTCAAATGTGTTAGCAAGCTTGCTTGCGTAACACAGTTTGACTTCATGACCGTAACAAGAATGAGTAAAAAAGATATGCGAGCGAAGCGAGCATATCGATTTACGAATTCTTGTAGCCTTGGCATCAGCCAAGGCGTGTATCATTAATTGTTTACAAGAAAAAGTAAAAAGATATGCGAGCGAAGCGAGCATATCGATTTACGAATTCTTGTAGCCTTGGCATCAGCCAAGGCGTATATCATTATTTGTTTACAAGAAAAAGTAAAAAAGATATGCGAGCGAAAGCGAGCATATTGATTTACGAATTCTTGTAGCCTTGGCGTTAGCCAAGGCTACAAGAATCACAGGGGCCTTCTACTTTGTAGTAGGAGGCTTTTCTTATCTAATGGAATGGAAGTTTCATTGGATAAGAAAGGCTTTCTTCATGAATGCCCTGAAATGTTAATTAGTTAAGGAGTAATTGGTATGACTAATCTTAAGTTTTATAGCGGGTTACGTGAAATAGGCGGTACAGTTGTTGCTGTAGAAACTGATAAGGCAATCTGTATCTTTGATTTTGGATATGCTCATGCTGACAGAATAGATGATAAAGTTAAGGTCAGAAAAGGCAAAGAGACAATAGACCTTGTAAGACTTGGAGTTCTTGACAAAGTTGATGGGATATATGAGGAAAAAGATGCTCATGAACTTGGTCTTAAGGCATATGGTGAAGTTGATAAGGAAGTGTTTGTTATCATTTCTCACATGCATATCGACCATATGGGAGGCCTCGGAAGCCTTGCAAGTAAACTTCCTGTATATATGAGCAGAGACTCAGCAGTTCTTTATCATGAACTTGGAGTTATGGGAGAACTTGAGCTTAGAGAGCATGAGAACGTACTTCCTATTGATTATGATGCTTCTATAACTGTAGGGGACATCAAGGTTACTTGTGTCCAGGTTGATCATGACGTTTTAGGTGCCTGTGGATTTATCATTGAGACTGATGATGGAAAGCTATGCTATACAGGCGATTACAGATACCACGGATATCACCCTGAAATTAGTAAGGCTTTTGCTGAAAAGTGCAAAGGTGCAGATTACATGATAACTGAAGGAGTTACCATAAGTTTTGGGGATGTAGATATGTTATCGCTTGAAGGTCCTGTAAGAGATAACAGTGAGTGGACCTTACTAGATGATATGAAAGCTCATGCCATCGAAGAGAATGGTCTTATCGTTATAAATAATTACAATCGTAATGTTGAACGAGTTCATAGAATGATTGGTGCATTAAAAGAGTGCGGAAGAGTATTCGCCCTTGAACCTGCGCAGGCTGATTATGTTGCGGCTTTTTATCCTGAAGATTATTTTGAAGTATATCTTCCTGATGGAGGAGAACTTAATGCTCCATTATTAAAAGGGAAAAAAATTGTTACAAGAAAAGAGCTTATGGCTGATGCAGGTAAATATATCCTTCAGCAGGATTATAAGAATGTATATGAACTCTTTGACCTTAAAGAATGCATTTCCTTATACCTGCATATGGACGGAGCACCTCTCGGGGACTATGATCCTTCGTTTAAAAAGTTCTATGACCTTTTAGATGTGCTTGGACTAAATTATACAAAGTGTGGACTGGGCGGACATGCTGAGCCATATTATCTCAGAAGTACAGTTGATGAGATTGCACCAAAGACACTTATACCGCTACACAGCTTCAGACCTGAACAGTTTAAGTCTGAAAAAGTTGAAAAGATAATTCTTCCACAGGAGGGAGAGACAATTTCATTCTAAACTATAAGACTTCACAAATTATACTTTCTTGTAAACGTATGCAGCCGAGCTGAAAGTGTAGGTATAGCTCTGCTCACTCTGATATTTTTCAATGTGATAAATTGGATATAAAACACCCACAAAAGACTTGTTTCATACTTATTCAGAACACAAGTCTTTTGTGGTTTTATTTATATCCATTTATCATCATTTCAAAATAAATCGTTCACATCACTATGCCTACACTTTCAGTTCGTCTGCTGTTCTTGCAAAAAAATTATTCTTTATATGTGTAGTAAACCATAAATCCAGAAGTGCCCATAACTTCGGATAGAGCGATTTAGTATGAGCAATAGAGACAGTTAATATAAAATAAAAGCCTTGTTTTCTGTTTTGAATAATCATGAAAGAAAACAAGGCGCATTATTTAATATTTACTGTGTCTTTGCGAATACTCCGAGATCTATCCGAAGTTATGGGCACTTCTGGATTTTATGCCACTCGCAAGAAAGTATGAGAAACGTTTTGTTCTGCTAATTTTCATAGTAATTTAATCGCAATTTTATATATGTTAACGAGGAAAAAAGACATGAATGTTATAATGATGACGTCAACTAAAAAACGTGCTTTATTGTATGGAGTAATGTGAATGGCGAGCAGTAATTCTTTTGATCAGTTTATTAGTGATGAAATTGAAAAAGGTAAAGGCCTATATGTTCCTGTTAAAGCGAGCCGTTTCGAGCGTATGTTTGTGAAATGGCATGATTGCAAGGAGCTTCATCCAAATCCTGATGATGAGTTTAGTGATCCTGCTATAGGTCCAAGCTATAGAATAATAGCTGACTATGAAAGGAAATTCAGGGAAAGATTAAAAATGGGTGAGGTGCCAATAAGCGAACCACTTATCGTTGGCAAGGTTCACCCTGAAGGCTACATGCTCATTAATGGTCACCACAGATGGGCAGCCGCTTTGAAAGTTGAAATCAAAAAGGTTCCTATAAAGATCATCAACATGATGAGTGAGGAGGAACTTCAAAGAATAGTTGAATCATCACAGCATGATAAAAGAGTCACCATGGACCTGGACGAAGTAGTATTCAAGAGCAGATGGGACAATTACATTGAAAAAGAAACAGGATTCCACTTCGGTTCCAGAATAAAAAAGAAAATGATGCTCGGAATTCCGGCACTTTTCAATTATCTGACCACTCATGGTTATGACATATTTGTATACTCATCCGAGTTCTATTCCATTGATGACATAAGGCGCTACTTCAACAGATTCTTCGTTCATGTGGATGGAATCATAACAGGAACCGGAAAAAAGAACGTAAAGTTCTCCGAGTCCCAAAAGACCGTCATGAACCTCATCAAAAACAAGTACGCAAAAACGATCCACATCGACAATGACTCTGTCATCTGCACTCACAGCGGAACAGGCGACTTCGAAGAATACGGCCTCGAAGTCCCAGGCTCCCTATGGTCCAAAAAGGCCATCGAGATCATCGAAAAAATAGATGCCCCACACGCAGAGTAGGCAACCACCCCGGAGAGAACCATTTGCGTGTCTAAGAGAGTTTAGATAAGTTTATGAGCATTCAAATTTCCTCTTTGGGATTCCGCTTTTGGATCACATGTCTGAGCCGCTGACACCAGGCACTTTTAGGAACATTGGGCTCCCTTTTTCTCTGACAGGAAAAATGGCGTTTTCTTGCGACAGAGAAAAATGAAGCCCACAGTTCCATAAGTGCCGGTAGTCAGCGGTGAGTTTGATCCAAGGAATCCCAAAGCGGAAATTTGTTGCCATAAACTTCTAAACTCGAAATGTCACGCAAATGGTTCTCTCCGGGGTGGTTGCCTACTCTGCGGGTGGGGCACTACTGTCAGGGATGGAGCGATGGCGTTAGAATAGGCCTTGGCGCCAGGACTTTTGGTGGTAGCGGATGAAGGCGGTGACACCGACTATTGTCCAGGTGATGCCAGTGGATATCCATAGGCCCCAGGGTCCGAGGAAGGGAAGGGAGCAGAAGAAGGCGGGGAATATTACTCGGCCGATCATTTCTGAGATGCCGGATATCAGTGGGAATTTGGCATCGCCAGCTCCGTTAAGAATTCCGCGGCAGACGTAGATTGTTCCTAGTGGGAGATAAAAGCTTGAGAGAATTCTCATGGCTGTTTTACCAAAAGCTATTACTTCAGGCTCACTTACAAATACTCTCATGAGGAAATCTCCCAAAATCCACATAAGAGGAATCATAATAAGGGCGTATACGCCCATCATTGTCATGCCAACTCGGTAACCTTTCTTTACTCTGTCACCTTTTCTGGCACCAATATTCTGGCCTGAGTAGGTTGACAAAGAATCTCCAAGAGCTTTGAACTGCATATTTACGAGGTTTTCAATTTTGCTTGTAGTAGTGAAAGCAGCGATAACAACTGCTCCAAAAGAATTAATGACTCTTTGGAGTATGACAAAGGAAAGTGCTATTAGTCCGCTTTGAAGCGCCATTGATCCACCTAAAGCGTAGCATTTGATTATTATATCTTTGTCAAGTACGAAATCTCTTTTTTCAAATTTAAAAACAGGATTTTTCAAGAGCGCATATCCAATTGAAAGTACAGCGGATAGCGCTTGAGCTGTTATGGTGGCTATAGCAAGCCCCTTTACCCCAAGATCAAAGTAAATAACAAAGGCAAGATCCATCAGGATATTAAGAACACTGGAAACAATAAGGAAATAAAGAGGTGTTTTGGAATCACCGATTCCTCGCATGATGTAGGAAATTGTATTATAAAGAGCTGTGCCTATAAAGCCTATGCAGGTTACAGACATGTATATTACTGAGTTTTCAAGGATTTCATCAGGAGTTTTTAAACCATAGATCAGCACAGGGCGGGATAAAGAAGCACCGAGACATCCCACGAATATAGATGTTGCGCTCACCATAAAGAAGGCATTTGTAATTGTTTTTCTTACACCGTCATTATCGCCTGAGCCAAAGAACTGAGAAACAATAATACCTATTCCTGTAGCAAGCCCGTTTCCAAGTGCAAAAAAGAGATTTGTTATATGGCCGGTTGAACCTACTGCAGCAAGAGCGTTGGAATCAATGAACTTTCCTGCGATAATGGTATCTACAATATTGTAGAACTGCTGGAAGATATTTCCTATCATCATCGGTACCATGAAGCTTATGAGAAGACTGAAGGTATCGCCATTTGTCATGTCTTTTGAATACTTTTGTGAAATGGGATTTGCCATATGAAATGATACTCCTAAATTTGATAAAAAATGCTGCCGTGGGGAAAGAAAGAAAAACCCAGGCAGCAATTTTAGTTTAGTACATAGAACTAAAATAATCTAATTAAAATTTGATATATCCACATATAGAATTATGATTTAATGCTATTGTTTTTTAATGCGTAAATTTTCTTTGGGATTTTTACTTTTAAATATAGGTCGGCGTACTGCGAAGCGCTGAGATCTTCGATATAGTTTAACTGATATTTTTTATTTATCCCGTTCTTCATAAGAATATCTGCAGCTTTATTATAAGCTATGGCAGCTTCAATCTCAGAATTGTACACGCCTACAACGTAATTACTTTTTATGTGGATGAAGGTTTTGTATCGGATAAATCCTTTGTGGGCAAACTGCCTTACACCGTGGTAACGATTGAGAATAATTATATTTTCATATCTTAAATCAAAAGGATCGTCATTTGCAAAAAGATAGTCTCTGCCGGATACGGCATAACTCTTTATTCCATAGCGCTGCATAATAGATATCTGGCTTCCGTAATCTGCGACAAAAAGATGCCCTCCGCGTTTCATAATCTTGTGTGATGAGTAGTAAAAAAGATCATCTATATCAAATTTCAAGATTTCATCAGGAGATAAGTAGTAAAGAAAGTATTTTTTTTCAAGATAGATTGGATTGGGGATATATATGCCTTTGTCACGAAAGTTAATTAATATCACGCACTTTTCAAAGGGAAGATTCATTCCTTTTTTGTAGGAAGAAATTACAAAGCTTTCACTATGGAGAATGTAGTAGCTTTCATCATAAACAGCACTGGCTTTTTTTAGAGTTGGATATGAGCCAAGTGAAATGTGCTTTCCATTGTAGATTATGGATGTTCTGTAAGACGGTGTGCCGTTTTTTAAAGCCGTCTTATACACTCCGGTATGTTCTCTTTGCTTCAAAAGTAGTCCCCCGCTATTTACTTTACTAATTCAAAGTGCTAAATTATTATGGATATACTGTTTGGCAGTATGGTATACTAACCATGTAGTGCGTGATTTACATCACAACACTATTTTATCAACAAAAGAGGAGTGAAGGCAATGGCAAAGGAAGTTTTGTACAGTAGCACAAGAGGAGCTTTAGGCAGTATTCATGCATCTGAAGCTATCTTAAAAGGTCTTGCGGGCGATGGTGGTTTATATGTTCCGGATCATATTCCACATCTTGAAAAATCACTTAAAGAAATTGCATCTTTAAGCTACCAGGAAACGGCTTACGAAGTAATGAAGTTATTCCTGACTGATTATACAGAGGAAGAGCTCAAATACTGCATTACACATGCATATGATTCCAAATTTGATACACAGGAGATAGCTCCTTTAACAGAAGCAGACGGAGCTTTTTATCTTGAGCTGTATCATGGTTCAACTATTGCTTTTAAGGATATGGCTTTGTCAATTCTGCCTTATCTTATGGTTACAGCTGCAAAAAAGAATAATGTAAAAAATGAGATAGTTATTCTTACAGCGACAAGTGGAGATACAGGAAAGGCTGCGCTTGCAGGTTTTGCAGATGTTCCAGGCACAAAGATTATTGTCTTTTACCCCAAGCACGGTGTAAGCCCTATCCAGGAAAAGCAGATGGTTACACAAAAAGGTGCTAACACATGCGTTATAGGTATCGAGGGTAATTTCGACGATGCACAGACAGGTGTTAAAAAGATTTTTACAGATCCTGAGCTTGCAAAAGAAATGGATGGCAAGGGATTCCAGTTCTCATCAGCAAATTCTATCAATATTGGACGACTTGTTCCTCAGATTGTTTATTATGTTTATTCTTATGCAAAACTTCTTAAAGAGGGCAGAATTGCAGATGGCGATTGCATAAATGTAGTTGTTCCGACAGGCAACTTCGGCAATATTCTTGCAGCATACTATGCCAAAAATATGGGTGTGCCTATTTCAAAGCTTATTTGTGCATCCAATTCAAATAAGGTCCTTTTTGATTTCTTTAAGACAGGTGAGTATGACAGAAACCGTGATTTTGTTCTTACGGCATCACCTTCGATGGATATCCTTATTTCATCTAACCTTGAAAGACTGATTTACCATATTTCTGGTGATAATTCTGCAAAAGACGCTGAGTTTATGGAAAAGCTTTCTAAGGATGGAAAGTATGAAATCACAGATGAAATGAGAGGAAAACTCACAGATTTCTTTGGTGGTTATGCTTCTGAAGAAGAGACATTTGAAACTATTAAAAATCTTTTTGATAAGACAGGATATCTTATTGATACATACACAGCTGTAGCAAGCTGTGTATATAATAAATACGTAAAAGAAACAGGCGATAAGACTGTTTCAGTTATTGCTTCTACAGCAAGCCCATACAAGTTCACCAGAAGCGTTATCAACGCTCTTCAAATTGCAGAAGAGGGCAAGGACGACTTTGAACTTGCTGATAAGCTCAGCGAGGTTTCAAAGGTTGAAATACCTGAGGCTGTAACCTCTATCAGAACAGCTGACGTATTACACAAGACAGTAGTAAATAAAACAGAAATGGAGAAGGCAGTAAGGAAATTCCTTGGCCTGTAAGTAAATGGATTCATTCAGTAATATATTCGATATTTTGATTGTTTTTGGCGGCGTAATCATAATTTATTATGCCGAGCAGATGAAAGCTAATGATATAATAAAAGTAGGAATAATGGTTCCTCCTTCAGTTAATGTCAAAAAAATGAAAGACAGGGAAGGCTTCAAGACTTATGCTTTCCCAAGACATTTTTTGCAGGGACTGATACTGATTGTATTAGGACTTGTGGGAATCGGATGTGACTTGTATGCAAGACCTGACCTGCATGCTATTGTTTACATTATTGTTCTTGCATTCTATATCATTGGTAATCTCTTTATTGAGAAAGGGAAAAAGAAATTCTACTAAAAATGCTTATATAACAGGAGGTGCGTATGGATTTAGGAAAAGGGTACTACTCGGATAACACACCGGAGATTGTTGAGTTATCTAAGCTTTCAGAAGCTGCTGATCAGATTGAGAATGATCTTTTTATCAAGTATGATGTTAAGAGAGGACTTAGAGACTTAAACGGAAAGGGTGTACTTACCGGTCTTACAAGGATTTCAGAGATCATTGCCAAAGAGGTTGTTGATGGCAAAGAAATACCGAAAGACGGTGAAATATACTTTAGAGGCTATGATGTCCACAACCTGATCGATGCTGCAGTTAAAGAGAACAGATTTGCGTTTGAAGAATGCGCATACCTTCTCTTATTTGATAAACTTCCTTCTGGAAAAGAGCTGTTTGAATTTGAAAAATTACTTGGATTTTATAAGAGTCTTCCACCGAGCTTTGTAAGAGATGTCATCATGAAGGCTCCAAGCCGTGACATGATGAACACCCTTGCAAGAAGTGTTCTGACTCTTTATGCCTATGACGATCTTGCTGATGATGTTTCACTTCCTAATGTACTTAGGCAGTCACTTCAGTTGATCAGCATGTTCCCGCTTTTATCAATTTACGGGTACCATGCTTACAATCATTATCATGAAGGCAATTCCCTTATTATCCATCCGCCAAGGGAGGAACTTTCTACAGCAGAGACGATTCTTTATCTGCTTAGACCTGACAGCAAGTATACGGAGCTTGAAGCCAAGCTTTTGGATATTTGTCTGGTGCTTCATATGGAGCATGGCGGTGGTAACAATTCATCTTTTACAACTCACGTAGTGAGCTCGAGCCTTACGGATACTTACTCCGTTATTGCAGCTGCAATTGGTTCTTTAAAGGGTCCTCGTCACGGTGGCGCAAACATCAAGGTTGTGCACATGGTTGATGATATTGAGGAAAATGTAAAAGACTGGAAAGATGAAGAAGAGGTAGGAGCGTACCTGGACAAGATTTTGAATAAAGAGGCATTTGACAGATCAGGACTGATTTACGGTATTGGTCATGCTATTTATTCTAAATCTGATCCAAGAGCTATGATACTAAAGAGCTTTGTAGAAAAGCTCGCTGTTGAAAAGAAAAGAGAAGATGAACTTGCTCTTTATGAAATGATAGAGCGCCTTGCACCAAGAATCATCAGCGGTGAGAGGAAAATGTATAAAGGCGTAAGTGCCAACGTGGATTTTTATTCTGGTTTTGTTTATAGAATGCTTGAACTTCCGGAAGAACTTTACCCGACTATTTTTGCTATTGCAAGGATTGTTGGATGGAGTGCACACAGAATGGAAGAACTTGCTAATAATGGTAAGATAATAAGACCTGCGTATATGGCTATAGAGCCACGAAAAGAATATGTTCCTATGTCGGAGCGATAATTAGAATAACATGTAAAAAACTCACGCAGACAAAACTGTGTGAGTTTTTTTATTGGCATTCTCCTAGGGAGACATGTATTTTCTGATTAGAATTAAAGGTTATATTTTGCTGCGATAAGCGGAGCAACCTTTGAAGAACCAATACGGCTGCAGCCTGCATTTGCATAAGCAAGAGCATCCTCTATTGTACGGATTCCACCAGCAGCTTTGATCTTAACATCAGGACCAATGTGCTTTTTGAAGAGTTCGATATCTTCAAGAGTAGCGCCTGCGCTTCCAAAGCCTGTTGAAGTCTTGATATAGTCTGCCTTAGCTTCTGTAACGATCTTGCAAAGCTCAATCTTTTCTTCTTCTGTAAGATAACAAGTCTCGATGATAACTTTAAGGAGTTTATCTCCGCAAGCCTCACGGATCATCTTAAGCTCTTTTCTTACCTCATCGTATCTGTGATTTTTAACATCACTGATATTTACAACAGTATCAATTTCGTCTGCACCATCAGCGATAGAATCCTTTGCTTCTACAACTTTTGATGAAGTTGAGTTGTAACCAAGAGGGAAGCCAATAACTGTGCAGAGCTTTAAGCTGTCGCCATATTTATCGTGAACTCTTTTAAGATATGTCTGTGGGATGCATACGGTAGCAGTTCCGTATTTAACTGCTTCATCGCAAAGTGCAACGATCTGCTCCCATGTGGCATCAGCCTTTAAAAGTGTGTGGTCAATAAGCTTTAAAATATCTTTTTCTTCCATAACAACTCCTTTTTCAAATCAAGAATGTATTGATAATTATATACTTAAATCATAAAATATAAAATAGTGTTTTGCAGGAGGATTTATTAAATGGCAAAAGAGAATACAGTTATAAAAGACAGACTTGAGAAATTGCGCGCTGCAATGGCAAAAAACGGCATTGATTACTATATTATGCCAACTTCAGACTATCACAATTCTGAATATTCTGCAGATTTCTTCAAAGTAAGAGAGTATTTCTGCGGATTTGACGGATCTAACGGAACACTGGTAGTATCACAGAATTTTGCAGGAATGTGGACTGATGGAAGATATTTCATCCAGGCAGAGAATCAGATGAAGGGCACAGGAGTAGAACTCTTTATGATGCTCAATCCGGGTGTTCCTACAATTGCAGAATTTCTTTTTGACAATATGAAAGATGGAGAGACATTAGGCTTTGATGGAAAAGTTATATCAACCAGTGTTGGTGAGAATTATGAGAAAAAGCTTTCCGGCAAAGCTGTAAAATACAAGATCGATAAAGATCTTGCTGAGGATGTCTGGACTGACAGACCTGCACTTCCTTGTCACGATATGTATGTACTGTCTGACGAGCTTTGTGGCAGATCATTTAAGGAGAAGCTTGCAAATGTCAGAAGCAAGATGAGAGAGTTCGGAGCAACTGCCCATCTGTTAAGTAAGCTTGATGATATCATGTGGCTTACAAACCTTCGTGGAAGCGATGTTGAATGCAATCCTGTTGCGCTTGCTTATGCATATATTACTTTTGACAGATTTGTTCTCTTTGTTCAGGAAAAAGAGGTGACAGATGAAGTAAGAGCATACTGCGACAAAGTGGGCATCGAGCTCAAAGATTATCATGAGGTAATGAATTTTATCTCAGAAGTTAAACTTGATGGAAATGTTCTTTGCGATAAGAGAAACACTAATTTCCTTACATATAAAACACTTCTTGACAGAACAAAAGAGGCAGGAGTTCTTTTGAAAAATGAGAAAGACCCTACCGAGATTATGAAGGCTGTTAAAAATGACACTGAACTGAAAAACATCAGAGAAGTATATTTAAAGGACAGCGTTGTTCTTACCAAGTTTATTTATTGGGTAAAAAAGAATGTTGGAAAGATTCCTATGACTGAGTATACTGCTGCTGAAAAGCTTGATGGCATGAGAGCAGAACTGCCGGGCTTTATAGAGCTTTCATTCCCTACTATCAGCGCTTACAAATCTAATGCTGCAATGGCTCATTATGAGGCTACTAAAGATAACGCAGCTGAAGTTAAAGCTGATGGTATGCTGCTTGTTGATTCAGGCGCTACATATATGGGCGGAACAACTGATGTTACCAGAACTATAGTAGTGGGTGAGATTTCAGATGAAATAAAGAAGCACTACACAGCAACTGTAATGGGAATGCTTAACCTTGCATCTTCCAAATTTATGGAAGGCTGTACCGGCAGAAACGTGGATACTTTTGCAAGAATGGCACTTTGGGAAATGGGCATTGATTATAACCATGGAACAGGGCACGGAATCGGATATATGCTTAACGTTCATGAGGGACCTCATAGCATCAGATGGAGATTCAATGAAGGCATGCATGAAGCAGTTCTTCAGCCGGGTATGATAGTTTCTGATGAACCAGGCGTTTACATTGAAGGAAGCCACGGTATTCGAATTGAGAATATTGTTGAGGTAGTTGAAAGAGAAACTAATGAGTATGGAAGATTCCTTGGATTCGACCATCTTACTTATGCACCTATTGATCTCGAGGCAATTGATAAGAAGTATATGCAGCCTAAGGATATTGAAAAACTCAACAATTACCACAAGATGGTTTATGAAAAGGTGTCTCCTTTCATCGATGATGAAGATGTAAAGAAGTGGTTAAAAGAGGCTACAAGGGCAATTTAATAAGTTTAAGTTTTCATAAAAATAGTGTTAAAAAACGTGAAGCCCCTTGAAAAATAAGGCGTTTTGAATATAATAGAGTTTAGAAGTACACAAGTACTTCTCCTGGGGTGTCCGACATCTCCTGTGTAATTTGAACCTACATTACTTTAAACGGGACTCCTACATCACCATTTTTTATGTCACGCCTTCGGCTCTGCGCATGCGCAGAACAAGCTTTGGGAGAGGAAGACAGCGATAATGGTTGCGGTAACCCACCTGGCGTTAGCTAGGAGTCAAATAACAGGAAACGGCATTTTGGGGTCAATTAGGAATCAAAAGCAGCCATGAAATAGTGGCTGCTTTTTCCTTTTGTACTGCCAATAGGGAGATTTGTTATGAATGTAAAAGCTGCACTTATAGCAATGGGAGTGGACTTTGCTACGAAAATGCAAAAAAAGAATATCGCAGCATTTGCAAGCAGCACAGCTTTTTTTCTTATACTTTCTTTTATCCCCCTGCTTCTTTTGATTACATCTATATTGCCATACACTACAGCTACCAAAGAGGATCTGGTGCGAGCTATTATTCAGGCTACACCGTATTTTGCCCATGATATCATTGTAAGACTTGTTGACGAAGCCTATATGCAGTCTCCGGCTATATTGTCTTTTTCTGCTATCATAACTATCTGGGCGGGATCACTTGGAATGCTAGCTCTTATCAGAGGGCTTAACTGTATCTATGACATTGATGAACGAAGAAATTATTTTTATTTAAGACTCATTGCTTCGGCTTATACATTGGTAATGATCGTTATCATGCTCCTTATGTTGGTGCTCATGGTTTTTGGAAAACTGATAGAAGGATTTTTTATTAAATTGTATTTGCCGGTTTCATATGTTTTTACATTTCTGGTTAATTTTAGATTTATACTTGTTATAGGAATTGCGCTTTTTATGTTTGCACTTATTTATACCTATGTTCCAAGTGCAAAATTTAAATTTATATATCAGCTTCCGGGAGCAGTTTTTTCAGCAGTTGTCTGGTATGTCTTTTCATGGATATTCTCTGTTTATGTTGATCTGACTGACAACTATTCTCTTTACGGGAGTCTGGCTACGCCTGTGATCATGATGTTTTGGCTGTATTCCTGTATGTATATTTTTTTTATTGGGGCTTTTATCAACAGATTTTTTCATCCTGCGGTTAAGCTTTTATATCAGGACCATCATCAGAAAACAGTTAGGAAAAAAGCTAAAAAGAAAAGTACAAAGCAACTGAGAAAACCCAGAAAATATGATGAATTTGGATGATCATTTTCCTTTAAGGAGGTAGTTATGAAATTCAATGGTAAGTGGTTTAAGAAAAGGTGGGTGTCTTATTCGATTGCAACCTGCTCTGCAGTTTTATTTTATATGCTGTTGTCACATCTTCCTGAAATTTTTCGTTTATTTGGGGATTTATATGGATTTATCAAACCTGTGGTTATAGGAGCAGTAATAGCATATATTTTTGATCCGTTAGCCCGTACTTTTAACGGCTCTGTTTTTAAAAAAATCAAGAATGAAAAGACAAAGTGGAAGCTATCGGTTGCGACAACAATAGTTGTTATCATAGCCGCGGTAGTTCTTTTGTTTGTTGCACTTATTCCTCAGGTTGCAGACAGCGTGGCGACTTTTGCCTCGAATCTGGGATCATACATAGCTTCATCACAGCAGTTACTCGATAGCTTTGAGAGTCAGTCCGGCAATAAGGTCTTGGGAATAGACATTAGCGGACTTGCTGGTCTTGGTGAAAGAGCTCTTGATAATATTAGTAAGTATTTTACAAATCAGCAGAATATGCAGAATATTTTGGATGGATCTTTGAATGCTGGAAAAGGCTTTTTTGATGCGGTTATCGCTTTTATTCTGGCAATTTATCTTATGCTTGATAAGCACAGACTTATAAATGGAATATCAAGGGTTATGAATCTTGTATTAAAAGAGAAAACATATACTAATGCAGGAGACTTTCTTGCGAGATGTAATCAGATTCTCATCAGATATATAAGCTTTGATATTATTGACGGCGTTATCGTGGGTGTTATCAACTTCATATTTATGCTTATTACAGGAATGAATTATTCTGTGCTTATTTCAGTAATTGTTGGAGTTACCAATCTTGCTCCTACATTTGGACCTATTGTTGGTGCGGTCATTGGCGGATTTATCCTTGTTCTTGTAAAACCATGGCATGCAGTATGGTTTCTGATATTTACGATCATATTACAGACAATAGATGGTTATGTCCTTAAGCCCAAGCTTTTTGGCGAGAGTCTTGGTGTATCACCTCTGATGATCCTGATCTCCATTATTTTGGGAGGCAGATTATTTGGAGTTGTAGGAATTCTTTTAGCCATTCCTTTTGCAGCAATAATAGACTTTGTTTGGAAGGACTATTGCCTTAAAAAACTTGAGGAAAGAAAGCTAAAGAGTTACAATAAGGTCATAAAAGAAAAAGATGTATAGGAGGGGGACTATGACAGAATTTGTGGATGCTGCAATTGAATTTGCTAAGGATAAGTTTGATCATGTCATGAAGATATGGAACGGCTTTGATGATGATCAAAAAAAGCTCATGATAGGATGTGCTGTTGCTTGTGTCTGTGTTATAGTTGTAGCTTCAGTATGTTACGGATTAGGAAAAGCAAGAGGTAAAAAACTTGCTCTTATGGAAGAAGATTTTTAAAAGTATTTTTTAGAAACTTCCGTTTGCCAGGTGTTCGTAAGATTCCTGGAAACGGAAGTTTCTTTTTTGGAGGAAATGTGAAAAAGATCGTTAAACCATTTATCATTACAGTTTGTTCTGCTTTGGCTTTTGTTTTGCTATTGTTTGTCACAATACTGGGTTATCTTACTATGGATGAGTATAAACCGGATGATGTAGAAAAGCTGGAAATTGAAAATTATGGCGGCAAAACAATAAAAACCAATAAGTCTATCAGGATAATGACATGGAATATTGGATATGGAGCCCTTGGGGACAATGCTGATTTCTTTATGGATGGTGGGCAGATGGTAAATACTGCAACATATGATAGAGTCAGACATAATCTTGATGGAATTATTGACAGAATAGATGAGATAAATCCTGATATTTTAATGGTTCAGGAAATGGATCGAAATTCTACAAGATCTCATTTTGTAGATGAATATGAGTATATACAAAAAAAATCCGGAAGCTTTGTTGTTAAGAACCAGAGCACATTCGCTTATAATTATAAAGTTTCTTTTGTGCCGTATCCTATTCCACCTATAGGAAAAGTAGAGGCCGGACTTGCAACTTACAGCTCATTTGTGATAGATGATGCCAAAAGAATCCAGCTTCCATGTCCTTTTTCATGGCCCCTTAGAACCGGAAATCTTAAGAGGTGCCTTCAGGTAATGAGAATGCCTATAGAGAATTCTGAAAAGGAACTTGTTCTCATAAATCTTCATTTGGAAGCTTACGATGATGGAGAAGGCAAGATAGCCCAGACCAATATGTTAAAAGATCTTATGAGGGACGAATTTAATAAAGGAAATTATGTGATAGCAGGCGGAGACTTTAATCAGGTCTTTTCTAATATCGATATCAGCAGTTATCCGGTATTGGAAGGTAACTGGGAGGCAGGGATAATTGATGTGTCAGATTTTGGTGCTGATTTCAAATTTTTGACAGATGCTTCCAATCCGACATGCAGATCTTTGGATAAAGTGTATTATGATACAGAAGATAAATCACCTGAGGCGTTCCAGTATTACGTTATAGATGGATTTATAGTTTCCAGCAATGTTGAGGTTCAGAGCCTTAGAACGCATAATACTGTTTTTCAGTACTCGGATCACAATCCGGTTAGCATGGATGTGATGCTTATTGATAACTGATTTGGTTACTGTTCACTCGCATACAGCTCGCTCCAGTAACCACTTCGCGCATTCATTCCAAATCGACTTCGTCGATGGAATGCGCTCACTCCCGTATCAAGTTCTCACGAAATGCGCAGCTTAGTGCGCATTTCTGTCTGAACAGTAACCTGATTTAAACAGACGATATTACATATAAATAGTGACAGTTGACGTTTTTTTGAATATAATAATATTACATGATATTTCGTGAAAGGGGACTGGAGGAAATGGTACAGAAAAAGAAACGTAACGTTATTGTTGGACAGTCGGGAGGTCCTACAGCAGCTATCAACTCGTCACTTGCCGGGGTTTATAGAACTGCTAAGGATCGTGGATACAACAAGGTTTATGGTATGATCCACGGCGTCCAGGGACTTATGGAAGGAAGATATGTTGACCTTTCAGATCACATTCAAAGCGGACTTGATATTGAGCTTTTGAAGAGAACCCCATCTGCATATTTGGGATCATGCAGATTCAAACTGCCGGAAATCTTTGAAAACAAAGAAATCTATGAGAAGATATTTGATATACTGACAAAACTTGAAATTGATTGTTTTATCTATATCGGTGGAAACGACTCTATGGATACGATCAAAAAGCTTTCGGATTATGCTATTATTTCCGGATCTGATATAAGGTTTGTTGGTTGTCCTAAGACAATTGATAATGACCTTGCACTTACAGATCATACACCTGGATATGGCTCAGCAGCTAAGTATATCGGAACTTCTGTTAAAGAGATCATCAGAGACAGTTGGTCCCTCGAAACCAGTCATGGACAGGTTATTATCGTTGAAGTAATGGGAAGAAATGCCGGATGGCTTACAGGCGCAACAGCACTTGCAAGAGGCGAGGATTGTGATGGACCTGATGCAATCTATCTTCCTGAGATTCCATTTGATATGGATGCATTCCTTAAGAAAATAAAATCCCTGCTTAAAAATAAAGCGTCTATCGTTGTTGCTGTATCAGAAGGTATCAGAACTAAAGATGGTAAGTATATAAGCGATATGGATAACAACATTGAATATGTTGACGCATTTGGACATAAACAGCTTACAGGTACAGCAAGATACCTTTGCAATGTTGTTGCCAGTGAGTGTGGTTGCAAGACCCGTGCTATTGAGCTTTCTACACTTCAGAGAGCAGCAAGTCACTGCGCATCCAGAGTTGATATTCTTGAAGCGTATGAAGTAGGTGGTGCGGCTATGAAGGCAGCGGACGAGGGCGACAGCGGGAAAATGGTTGTTATCGAGAGACTTTCTGATGATCCTTATCAGGCCGGAACAGAAGTTAAGGATGTTCATAAGATTGCCAATGATGAAAGAACGGTTCCGAGAGATTGGATCAATAAGGAGGGCACATATGTAACTAATGAGTTTATCACCTATGTAAGACCTCTTATTCAGGGTGATGTTGGACCAATCATGGTTGATGGTATCCCAAGACATCTTTACAGACCTGGATTTCAGGATATCTTATGATTCGGCCACCTTTAGGAGTAGCTATGGCTTCAGATAATGCAGGAATTGCGATAGTTGATGAAGAACTAAATATTATCGACACTGATTTTGCTTTTTCTGATTATGTTTCAGATCCGGATCAAAAAAGCTTTTTGGCTAACGTTTATCCGGATGATCAGCATTTATTGTATGAAATAGTAGAGCATCTCGCTAGTATAAATAGCGAGACGCTCTGCTTTCGCGTTTTTGGGAAAAATTTCAATTTATTCTGGGTGATTGCGAATTGTAAAAGAGCAGATAGTAATCCAAAGAATATTTCGATTTCAATAAAGGATGTTGAGACCTTAAATGGTGGGAATAACTGGTCCATAGACTATGGAACAGGACTTTTGGATAAGCAGGCAATAATTGATTATGCCAAATCAAGAATGGTTGAAGGAAATAATGGCTTTTCACTATGTATCATGGATATTGACAATTTTAAAAAGATAAATGATACCATGGGGCATTCATTTGGTGATAAGATTTTGCTTGAAGTTGGAAAAATTGTCCTGGATGTTTTGAAAAATGATGGAAAAGCAGGAAGAATCGGCGGCGACGAGATTATGCTTGTCATAAATGGCAAATCTGATTCGAATGGTCTTAGAAGTTATTTGAAATCTATTCGTGAACGAGTGGAGCAGATGCGCGTTGATAAAGATGGTTATCCCCTTGTTACTGTTTCTATTGGAACCGGTAATTATCCTAAAGATGTAGATTCTTATGATAAGCTTTTTAACCTTGCGGACAAGATGCTATATAGAGCTAAGAACAGAGGAAAAAACAGATATGTGATGTATAATTCCGAAGTTCACGGGGCTATAATAGATGGCGAGCTTGATACTATTGGAGGAATTGTCAGTGAGGCTAAACCACAGGACAAAACTAAACTGGTACTGGGGGTTTTGGATGGCTTTTTTGGATTAAGCAATAAGACTATTGTTACTTCGTTCATGCAGATTGTTGCTACTTATGAAATTGATGAAGGCTATATTTTCTTTAAAAACTTGAAAGAAAGCTACATGGGGTTTAGTCGAAAATTCGATAAAAACAGTGAAAATGACAAAAGACTTGGTGTGATCGTAGAGAGCACAAGTGACCTTGAATATGTAACTGATCGTATCTTTGATGAAAAATTTGATGATAACGGAGTGTTTGTTGTAGATACTCCGGAAAATCAGCTAAAATCAACACCGGCTTTAGAATTTTTCAGGGAAAACAGTATTAAGCATGCTTTCTTTTATAAGATGAATGAAAAGTATCAGAAGGGGTATGTGGTTCTGTATAATACAAGGAATAATTCGCGTAAAATACCTCAATCTGACATAACTGACTTCACATATCTTGGAAAAATGATAGAAATCGCCTTAAAATCCAGATAAAATTGGGTGAAAATCAGAAAAACATAGTGTTTTTCTGCATTTTGCTGTTGTTATGCACGTGCATTAGTGGTAAAATGGGCTTTGTAATAAATAATTTCTTTTTGGAGGGAAAATTAGATGAACAAGACAGAACTTATCGATGCAATTGCTAAAGAAGCAGGACTTTCAAAGAAGGATGCTGCTGCAGCACTTAATGCATTCACAGACACAGTAACAAAGGAGCTTAAGAAGAAGGGTAAGGTTCAGCTTGTTGGTTTCGGTACATTCGAGACAACAAAGAGAGCTGCTAGAACAGGTAAGAATCCTCAGACTGGCGCAGCTATCAAGATTCCTGCATCTGTAGCACCTAAGTTCAAGGCTGGTAAGGCTCTTAAGGATCTTGTAAACAAGAAATAATTTTCTTTTGAAGGTGAAGGCTATGCCAAGATGTGGCATAGTCTTTTTCTATGCAATTAAATTTCAATATTTATTATTTTTGGTTTGCATGTAATTGAAAAAAAGTACTTTTTTTTATAAAATTATATTGTGTCACACTTTTACAAAAAACAATGAGGATGCGTCCATGACATTTGAAAGAAGTTTTGAAAATTACGTGCAGATTTTATCAGAAGAGGAAGTGACTCCCGAAATATCGCCGGGGGCTCTTTCAGATGTTGCCAAGGAATTTTCTTTGCGTTCCATTGTTGCAATAGTGTCTGATTCAAAGAATTCGGATAAAGCAGGTGAGCCTGATGTGGTTATACCGCTGTTTGGACCCGTGCCAGAAAAAGAAGCGCCGGCGTATCTTTTTAAACATAAAATGGCTGGACGAAAGGACGTTACATATAATGTTTTTCTTTATGGCGATAAGGGATGGTCAGAGGAAGAGTACAAGGCTTTTGCTGTTATCATCGATATATTATCTTTTCATATGGAGCGATTTCTTTTATCCCAGGTGGTTGAAAAGAGCGCCCTTACCCAGTATCTTACAGGCCTTCCAAATTCTGGTGGATTTGTTCAATATGCCACTAAGCTTTATGGGACCAAGGCTATATATGAATATGATTCATTTTACTTCAATTTAAAGAGTTATGGGCTTATCAGCAGAAGATATGGACTTGCTGAAGGTGATGAAATCATGAAGCGCTACGCAAAAAAGCTTAGGGAATTTTGCGAGCCGGATGAGATCGTTGCCCATTTTGGCGGTGATAATTTTACCGCTCTGATAAAAAAAGAGAGGACCAAACAGTTCCTTAAGTTTTTGTCTGCTGTACCTGTTTATGGAGAAAAGAATGGCAAAAGAGACGATTTTACCATTTCGGCTGTAATAGGTGTGTATGCTGTAGATGAGTCGTTAAAAGAGCCGGGACAGCTTATTTCAAGAGCTATTATGGCATGTAACTATGCCAAGAATGTAGCTAATAAGCCTTATGTTTTTGTTAACAAGGCTATGAGTACCAGAATTTACAGACAGAAACAGATTGAGGACAGATACGAGGAAGCTCTTGCAAATGAGGAGTTTAGAATATATCTTCAGCCAAAAGTAGACACTATTACAGGAGAAATTGTTGGTGGTGAATCATTGGCAAGGTGGTTCTGCAACGGAGTGGTCCTTTATCCTACCGAGTTCGTTCCTATTCTCGAACAGGAGGGGGTGGTTGCATCTCTTGACTTATATGTCTTAAAAAAGACATGTGAATTTATTAATGACTGGAAGCAAAAAGGAATGCTCCCTGTGCCTGTTTCTGTTAATTTTTCAAGGAAAGATTTAAGCTATAAACATCTTGCCAAGGAAATTATAAGAATAATTGATGAAAGTGGAATTGAACGCAATATGATTCAAATAGAAGTTACCGAAACTTCAAGTGAGGATGAAAGAAGCCTTATGACGGCATTTCTTGAAAAACTTAAAGATTATGGAATAGCGACTTCAATTGATGATTTTGGAACAGGATTTTCTTCTCTTTCTACACTACGTGATTTTCCTGTGTCAGAGATAAAAATCGATAGATCATTCATTAATAACGATAATCTCAATAAAAGAGACGAAATAGTATTAAGAAATATTATCATAATGGCAAAAGAACTTGGAGTAAGTGTTATTGCTGAAGGCGTTGAAAGAGAAGATCAGATAGAACTTCTCAAGCATGTTGGATGTCACGTTGTTCAAGGCTTTTTGTATGATAACCCGATGCCGAAATCAGACTTTGAAAAACGTCTTGAAAAAAGATTTTATTCATAATTTAATAATTTATACTTTTTTAATTCTTTTTCTGTTCACAATTTATACACAAAGTGCTATCATAAGTACTGTTGTTGCTTTTGTTGAGGCTGCGGCATACTTATGAGATAAAAGGGGAAAAAAGAATGAAAAAAGAAGTTAGGGTTTCACTAGGTTGTAAGTCACAGATTGTTCAGTTTATCAATATGAACTCTAAATCAGCGTGTGAGATCGATGTGCAGGACGGGCACAGTTACATTGATGGAAAGTCGATTGTTGGTTTATTATCACTTAATCTGTTCAGACCACTTGATGTAACACTTATAGGCGACGACAAAAAGATCACTAACCTTATTAATGATTATGATGTGCATCATTTACTTCTTGCTGAATAATATTTGACTACGGATGTACAGCTAATTAACAAAAGAGCCATGGTAACGTAAAAATTACCATGGCTTTATTTTTTATATCATAGGAAATTGCTTCCTATGATATAAAAAATCGCTCCGCTAAGGAAGCGCGCTCGGGCGAGAAAGAGCCGCAAGCAATTCTATATTATTAATCGATTCGTTTATCTCCCCAGAAGAAGAGTGCAACTGTCCCGGGACCTGTGTGGCTTCCGATTGTTGTTCCAATGCTAAAAATCTTAACGCGACCTTTTAGTTTAGGGAATTTTTCTTCAACCATATCAGCTACAGCCTTTGCATCTTCATAGCAGTCTGAATTGGAAATGTAACATTCTCCATCATAGTCAGTTCCATTTTTCGCAAGTTCAACCATTTTCTGGACCTGCGCCTTCATTACTGCATTCTTACCACGAATCTTGGATCTTACAATCAAATGCCCCTGATAATCTACATTCATTAGAGGGCAGATATTTAATACATTTCCGATAGTTCCGGCAACTTTTGAAACACGACCACCTCTTACGAGATACTTAAGGTCTGATACAAAGAACCAGTGCTGACATTCAAGCTTGTGCTCGATAACCCATTCATAAAGAGAGTCAATTGACATGCCTTCATCTCTTAAATCAGCAAGCTTGTCCATTAGAAGACCGTAACCGGCTGAAGCAGCAAGTGAATCTACTACATATATTTTTCTGTCAGGATATTTTTCTTTTAACTGTTCTTTTGCAATAGTGGCGGAATTAAGTGTGCCTGAAATACCTGAGCTGAGTGTGAGGTGAATAATATCCTTTCCCTCTTTAAGAAACTTCTCGAAATACTCTATATACTCACCGGCACTGACTTGGGATGTTTTTGTAATGGAACCATTTGCCATCATGGTGTAGAACTCTTTGAACGGGATGGATTTTCCTAAATCATCCTGAAATTCTGTTCCATCAATTTCAAAGTGAAAGCATATATAATTGATATCTCTTTTATTGAAATGTTCATTTGTAAGATCTGCTGTAGAGCAGCAGCTTAATATATAATTGCTCATAAGCTTCCTTTCAAAATAAAAATAATCTACAAACATAATACATTATTATCTAGTAGGTATCAAACAAATTTCTTAAAAAAAATAGATAAGAGAAATGTGCTGCATAAATTGTTTATCGTTATTTACTGGAATTGTTTGAATAGTCTGAAAATAAATACATTACATATGAAGTTGTTGACAAAATTATCATCAGATGGTATATTATATATACAATCACATAGCAGATAAAACCTATGTAGTCCAAGTGGCTTATGCTTCACGGAAGATGAACGAAGGTTTTCGGAGCGGCTGACATTCACAGCGAGGGTGGCATAAGCTTCACATTAGCCAAGGAGTGTCAAGGAGTCGCTAAAGGATGTGATTAACATAGATTTGCAAAATAAAATTGCAGAAAGTAGAGGAATAGACCCTTGGAAATTTCAAAGTAAGGGCGGGCGTTCATAAAAGTATGGATGCCCGCCTATTTCGTTGAGCAGAGCACTTAATGAGGTATTATCGAATTTAGTGCGAATCCCATAGCAGCACATTTAATATAGTAATAAAAGTTACATAGTGTTATAATGGTCAAATATTCGGTTAGGAGAGAATATTATGGCTAAGTATATATTGTTTGTATTTAATAGTATTCTGCTGGGGGTTGGCCTCGCTATGGATGCTTTTTCTGTGTCCCTTGCCAATGGCTTTATCGAACCCAAAATGAAAAAAGTCAGAATGAGCTATATGGCAGGAATTTATGCGGGATTTCAGTTTATTATGCCGGTAATTGGCTGGTTTTTGGTTCATAATGCTGCACAATTTTTTAGTGGATTTCAGAGGTTTATTCCATGGATAGCGCTTATCCTTCTATCTTATATTGGTGGGAAAATGCTTTTTGAAGGCATTAAGGAAAAGAAATGTATAAGGGATGGAAAGTGTGAGGGTTGTGATAATAAAGAATGTCCTAAATACGGAGCTGTTGTAGGAGAGAACACACTTACTACAAAGCTTTTATTGGTTCAGGGTGTTGCAACATCAATTGATGCGCTGTCTGTCGGATTTACAATTGCTGATTACAATACTTTGATGGCAATTGGAAGTGCTACAATCATAGCTGTTGTGACATATGTTGTATGTTACATGGGAATAGGACTTGGCAAGACATTTGGAACTAAACTTGCTTCAAATGCCAAGATTCTTGGTGGAGTCATTCTTATAGCTATAGGCCTTGAAATATTTATAAAGAGCTTTTGGGGCTGATATGTAATTAAAAATATTGGGTCATTTGCTTGACTTTTATTATATCGAAACATAGAATAATTAAAGTGGATTTTTAAATTAATATTGTAAATACAATGATGGTGTCAGATTTATATCTGGAGATGTCATATTATCCTTTGAGAGAGCGTGGGTCACTGGCTGAGAGCCCTGCAGGCAATGATATGTACGGAATGTTCGCACCGGAGTAGTTTTGGTGAAGGCTTTTTGCTTGTAGTCAGAGCCGTATGTCTACGTTACAGATAAAACCATTATGGTTGAGAGCCTGTCTGACAGGAACTTGGGTGGTACCGCGGTGATTAATCGTCCCTTGTGTAGTTTTGTGACTATGCAAGGGCTTTTTGTTTTTATAGGAAATATCTAAAAAATTCTTGTAAAGCAAAAAAGTTCTCCGCTATGGAAGTTACATCTTTAAATAACAGGAGGAAGAAATTTTGGAAAACAGCGTATTACGTCAGCAAATTGAAGCAATTCGTGAAGAAATCAAAGAAAATTCAAAGTTGCTTGAAAGCTCAAAGCATGTTTATGAGCAGAGAAAGGTCTTTTTGGATAATAAAAACGGCAAAATCTCAGCACTGATGAAAGAGATGAAGAACATTGCTGCAGAGGATCGTGCTGAATATGGTAAGAATGTAAATGAACTTAAGCAGTGGGCTCTTGAACAGTTTGATGAACTTGACAAGAAGATGAAAGAAAAAGAGCTTAAGGCAAGATATGAAAGAGAAAAGCAGGATGTTACGGAGCCTCCCAAAATGCGTTATCAGGGCAACCTTCATCCTGTTACACAGATGAGAGAAACTCTTATCGATATCTTTGAAGGAATGGGGTTTGAAATATACGAAGGTACTGAAATTGAGAATGACTACTACAATTTCACTGCTCTTAATACTCCTGCAGATCACCCTGCAAGAGATATGCAGGATACATTCTATCTTAGCCCAGAGTTCCTTTTAAGAACTCAGACTTCATCAGGTCAGATCCATGTAATGGAAAACAAGAAACCACCGATCAAGATTCTTTCACCCGGTAAGGTCTTCCGTTCAGATGATGATGCGACACATTCACCTATGTTCTCGCAGATGGAAGGACTCGTAGTTGATAAGAATGTTACTCTTTGTGACCTTAAGGGAGCTTTGGAGACATTTGCACAGAAGATTTTCGGTGAGGGAACAACAACAAGACTTCGTCCTTCATACTTCCCATTCACAGAGCCTTCTGTAGAGGTTGACTGTAGCTGCTTTGCATGTGGCGGCAAGGGATGTAATCTCTGCAAGGGTACAGGTTGGATTGAGGTTCTTGGTGCCGGTGTTGTGAACAAGAAGGTTTTAGAAAACTGTGGAATTGATTCAGAAGAGTACAGCGGATTTGCATTTGGTATCGGTATCGAGCGTGCAACAATGCTCAAATACGGCATTAACAACATCAAGCTCTTATATGAGTCAGACCTTGATGTTCTTAAGCAGATCGATCACTACGAATAATTCAGGAGGAGAATGAAATGTTAGTACCTTTAAGTTGGCTTAAAGATTTTGTTGATATAGATTTAGAACCAAAGGAACTTGAGAAAAAGCTCTTTGACTGCGGCTTCGAAGTAGAAGAGTGCTGGGAAGTAGGAAAAGACATATCAAATGTCGTAGTTGGACAGGTAGAGAAATGTGAACCTATTCCGGATACTCATCTTCATGTTTGCCAGGTAAATGCAGGAGAACACGGAACATTCCAGGTATGCTGCGGTGCAGACAACGTTCAGGCAGGAGGCAAATACCCACTTGCTCTTGTTGGCGCAACAGTAATTGAAACAGAGAGAGATCACGTAACGGTTATCGGTGTTGCTACTATCAAGAAGGGCAAGCTTCGTGGCGTAGATTCAGAGGGTATGCTCTGCTCAGGTGTTGAGCTTGGCGTAACAGAGGATATGTACCCGGGAGCTGGCTACAACGGACTTTTGGTATTCCCTGAGGATACAGAGGTAGGTGCTGATGTTAAGCCTATACTAGGCCTTGACGACTGGATCTTTGATGTTTCCATTACTGCAAACAGACCTGACTGTCAAAGTATTTACGGCCTTGCAAGAGAGGTTGCAGCTGCACTTGATAAGCCCTTAAAAGAGATTGATCTTAGCTACACAGAGACAGACGTTGAGAATGAAGGATTTAGTGTAACTGTAGAAGCCCCTGATCTTTGCCCAAGATATATCGGTCACTATGTCTATGATGTAAAGCTTGGTGAGAGCCCTCTTTGGATGAGGAGAAGACTTGCCATGGTTGGCAATAACTCTATCAATAATATCGTTGATATCACTAACTATATTATGAGAGAGCTTGGTCAGCCAATGCACGCATTTGACGGCAATTTCCTTGAAGGTAACAAGATTGTTGTAAGACGTGCCAAGGCAGGAGAAAAGATAGTTACTCTTGATGAGAATGAGTTTGAGCTTACAACAGACAACCTTGTTATCTGTGATGGAGCAAAGCCGGTAGCTCTTGCAGGCATCATGGGTGGTCTCAATTCAGAGATCCGTGATACAACAACTACTGTTACATTTGAAGCTGCTAAGTTCATGCGTGACAACATCCGTAAGAGTTCAAGAGCTCTTGGACAGTCATCTGATTCATCAGCAGCTTTTGCAAAGGGCGTTTATGAATATACAACTGTTATAGCTATGAAGAGAGCTCTTCACCTCATTGAACAGCTTGGAGCAGGTAAGGTTTCCAAGACTCATGTGGATATAAATACAGGAAACAGCCTTGATAAGAAGGAAATGAAGGCATCCATAAAGAAGGTTAACGGAGTACTTGGTATCGAAGTTCCTACTGATGAGATCAAGAGAATTCTTACAAATCTTAATTTTGAGCCTGAAATAAACGGCGATGAGCTTACTATTAAGATTCCCGCGTATCGTGAGGATATGGAAGACTATCCGGACATTGCAGAGGAGCTTATCCGTATGTACGGATATGAGCATGTTGAGCCAACATTCCTTAAGGATTGCAGCGTTACCGTTGGTGGCAGAAACCTTAAGCAGAAGACAGAGCTCAGGATCAAGAGAGCTCTTTGCGCACAGGGAGCATATGAGTGCATGCATTACTCATTCTTCTCACCAAGTGACCTTGACCTTTTGGGATTTGCTGATGATGCACAGGAGAGAAAGGCTATCAGGATCCTTAATCCTATAAATGAAGATCTTTCACTTATGAGAACAACACTTGCAGCACAGATGATTCATGCCATTGCAAGAAACCAGAAGAAGGGTACTCTCGAAGGAAGATTATTTGAGCTTGGCAACAGATTTATTCCAAAGGCTTTGCCACTTACAGAATATCCTGAAGAGAAAGCTACTCTTTGCATTGGTATTTTTGGCGAAGGAGAGGATATCTTCACATTAAAGGGACTTGCTGAGAATGTAGCAGAGGCTCTCCATATAAACTTCAAGTATGAGGCTGCAACCAAGACTTTCTTACACCCTTACAGAACTGCAAAGATCGTTTGTGAAGGAGAAGAGGTTGGATATCTTGGACAGATCACTTATGAAATCCAGGATGAGACTGATATGAGAATTCCTGCTTATATCTGCGAAATAGATCTTTCAGCACTTGATAAGTGGTATGGTAAGACACCTACATTTATACCACTTTCAAAGTTCGCTACTGTTAAGCGTGATCTTGCGCTTATCATGGATAAGACAGTTACATGTGGAGAAGTTGAAGATGCAATCTATGGATCCTGCAAGTATGTAACTGATGTACACCTCTTTGATGTATACGAGGGACTTCCTATTCCTCCTACAAAGAAGAGTATGGCTTTCACAATTACATTCACTCCTAAGGACGAGGAACTTACTGATGACGCTATAAGCGGATATGTAGACAAGATGCTCAGAAAACTCTCATTTACAATGGGCATTGAAATTCGTTCTTGATTTGCCTGATGGCGCAGTAGGTGTTAAAATAGTCATTGCTTTAGTTAGCAATGGCTATTTTTTTCTCGAAAGGAGCTTAAATATGAATAGAAAAAATGTTTGGGCAAACTATAATGCTACTCAGCTCAAAGCTGTAGATAAGTTTGCTGAGGATTACAAGAAATTCCTTGATAATTCAAAAACAGAGCGTGAAGCAATTGATACAATTGTTAACGAGATTGAGGAAGCAGGATACAGAGAACTCAATACTTTAATCGGCACAAAGACAAAGCTTAAAAAGGGCGATAAGGTATATAGCGTATGGATGAATAAGTCAATCGCTATCTTCCAGATCGGATCAGACCCTATCGAGGCCGGTCTTAACATCCTTGGTGCTCACATCGATTCTCCAAGACTTGATGTTAAGCAGAATCCTCTTTATGAAGACAACGGATTTGCTTATCTTGATACACATTACTATGGCGGAATCAAGAAATATCAGTATGTTGCTATGCCACTTGCTATTCACGGCGTAGTTGTTAAGAAGGATGGTACAACAGTACAGCTTAATGTTGGTGAGGATGAGGATGATCCAGTATTCTTCGTTTCTGATCTTCTTATCCACCTTGCTGCAGATCAGATGAGCAAAAAGGCATCAAATGTAATTGAAGGTGAAGCTCTTGACTTAATCGTTGGTCACAGACCATTTGTTGTAGAGAGCAAGGAAAAAGAGAAGGCTGAAAAGGCTGACAGCAAGCTTTCTGCAGGCGAGAAGTATGCAATTGCTGCTGAGAAAGAAGAAAAGGCTGAGAGCGGAAAGCTTTCAGGAGCAGTTCGTCGTGGAGTTGTAGCTCTTTTAAATGATCTTTACGGAATCGAAGAAGAGGACTTCATTTCAGCAGAACTTGAGATTGTACCTGCAGGTAAGGCTAGAGATGCCGGATTTGACAGATCAATGATCCTTGGCTATGGTCATGATGACAGAGTATGCGCATATCCTTCAATGCGCGCTATTCTTGAAGCCAAGAACCTTAAGAGAACAGCTTGCTGTATTCTCGTTGATAAAGAAGAAATCGGAAGCGTTGGAGCAACAGGTATGCGTAGCCATTTCTTCGAGAATGCTGTTGCAGAGCTCATGAACCTTACAAAGGAAGGCTACAATGACCTTTCACTTAGAAGATGTCTTGCAAACTCATGCATGCTTTCTTCAGACGTAAGTGCCGGCTTTGATCCTACATATGCATCAAGCTTTGAAAAGAAGAACGCTGCATTCCTTGGAGAAGGACTTGTATTCAATAAGTTTACAGGTTCAAGAGGAAAATCAGGCTCTAACGATGCAAATGCAGAATTTATCGCTGAGATCAGAAGAGCATTTGAGAAAGATGGCATCATCTATCAGACAGCAGAACTTGGTAAGGTAGATGTTGGCGGCGGCGGAACTATCGCTTATATCCTTGCACTTTACGGAATGAACGTTATCGATTCAGGTGTAGCAGTACTTAACATGCATGCGCCATGGGAAGCAATCGATAAGGCTGACCTTTACGAAGCAAAGAGAGGCTATGTATCATTCCTTCAGAATATCGATTTTAGAAACGAATAAATAATATAAAGACTTATACTGTAGAATAGGGAGAGTATTTGGCATAATCAAAAATACAGCCATAATACTCTCCCTGTTTTACATTGTAAGGTTTTGTGATTATTGATTTAGATGTAAATTGGTTTTGCAGATATAAAAGTAATGTTTATTTAAAAAAACATGCATCTCCAAACGAGAAGAAACGGTAGCGTTCTTTGATGGCCTCTTCGTATGCGGCAAGAACGTGTTCTCTGCCTGCAAGTGCCGAAACAAGCATTACAAGTGTTGACTCAGGCAGATGGAAATTGGTGATGAGCTGGTCAAGAACCTTGAATTTATAACCGGGATAGATAAATATTGATGTATCTCCGCTACAAGCTGTGAGGTGACCGTTTTCATCAGCGGCACTTTCTATTGTTCTGCAGCTTGTTGTGCCAACACAGATAATGCGGTGGCCATTCTCTTTAGCCTTGTTGATCTTGTCGGCTGCTTCCTGTGTGACCTGATACCATTCTGTATGCATGTGATGCTCTAATACATTGTCTACTTTAACAGGTCTGAAGGTTCCAAGACCAACGTGAAGAGTGACAAAGGCCATATCTACGCCTTTGGCTTTTATATCTTCAAGGAGTTTTTCTGTAAAGTGAAGTCCTGCAGTTGGTGCGGCGGCTGAACCTTCATACTTTGCATATACAGTCTGGTACATGCTTTTATCTTGAAGTTTATGTGTAATGTAAGGTGGGAGAGGCATTTCACCAAGTCTGTCCAAAACTTCCTCCCAGATTCCGTCGTAATAGAACTTAACAAGTCTGTTTCCTTCATCAACAATATCAAGAATCTCAGCCTTAAGTATTCCACCGCCGAATGAAACTCTTGCGCCAGGTCTTAGCTTTTTACCGGGTTTAACAAGTGTTTCCCATACATCAGCTTCTTTTCTTTTTAGAAGGAGAATCTCTACGGCAGCGCCTGTTCCTTCTTTCTCTCCAAGAAGCCTTGCAGGAATAACCTTTGTGTTATTGAGAACAAGACAGTCACCCGGCTCAAGGTAATTTATGATCTCGTTAAACTTATGATGCTCTGTTTCTCCTGTTTCTTTGTCTACTACAAGGAGTCTGCATTCATCTCTTTTTTCCATTGGATCTTGTGCGATAAGTTCCTCAGGAAGGTCAAAATAATAATCTGAAGTTGATAATCCTAATTCTTTATTTTCTGCCATTTCTATCTCTTTTCTATATATTATTATTGTTTTAGTATCGATTTAAAGTTTTTTATTTGGAACAATACACTTATCGTGCCACGTTATTATAGCAAAAAATAAGTTAAATACAACCATGGAAGAATGTGAGGAAAAATATCAGAATAGTTTTAGATATAAATAAGTAAAGATTTAAAGTTTTAAGGATATAGTTCCGGTGATAATATATGATGTAATATTTGCAATTGAATTTTATCAGACCTAATATATTTTTAATATTACTATGTGAGAGGATTTGATTATGCTACAGGATATAAAACCTTTGGAACTTAAAAACCATTATGATCCAACAATAAAGCCTGCAAATGATGACATTGTCATTGCATTTACCTGTTCTGATAAGGGAAAAGAGCTACTTATAAATTTTGATGAAAACACTAAAAAAATCACTTATCCAACTGTGTCAGAGATTCAGTATTATTTAGTTGATCACAGTGTCGATGAAGCTCTTATATATATATTTAGCATAGGAAAAGAGCGGTTCTTTTTATTAAGACCGGAAATTGCTGATAATGCATTTGAAAAAAATGCGGACGAAAAGAATGCATACAAGAATCTTCCGGCGAATTTTGGGTTTGAACTGATGGCAATCTTTCGCAGAGAGTACTTTAATCCTCAGCACTATGTCTATGCTGCTTATACAGCATTTCAGCTCCATGAGTGGTATCAGGTGACCAGATTCTGTGGAAAATGCGGTGCTCTTAATGAGAACCATAAGACAGAAAGAGCAAGGATATGCCCTAAGTGTGGCAATGTGATCTACCCTAGGATAAATCCTGCGGTTATTATCGGAGTCACCGACAAAGAGACGAACAAAATGATCCTGACCAAGTATAGAACCGGCTTTGCGCACAATGCACTTGTAGCAGGATTTACGGAAATCGGTGAGACTCTTGAAGAAACGGTTAAGCGCGAGGTTATGGAAGAGGTTGGTCTTGAAGTGACCAATATCAGATATTACAAGTCGCAGCCTTGGGGAATTGTAAGTGATATTCTGGCTGGATTTTTCTGTGATGTTACAGGAAAAAAAGATATCACTATGGACCAGTCTGAACTTAAGTATGCCGAGTGGGTCAGCCCTGAAGATGTACAGTTGCAGCCGCTTGAATACAGTCTTACCAATGAAATGATGAAGCTGTTTAAAGAAAAAGGGTATATGGGGACATTGTAAAAATAGGACAGTGAATGCTAATGGAGATATAAGCGAAAGTTATAGCTACATACAAATCTTGGATATTTCCAAATTTGATTTTCCATTGCTATAATTTGTTTTATAATAAATAGAAAATCAATTGTTGAGGAGGAATTATTATGAAGAAGAGATTTTTGACAAGCATCGTACTTGCTGGTGTTCTTGCTTTTGGAGCTCTGACAGGTTGCGGAAGCAGCGCTGATAGTGCAGCAGAGACAACACAGGACACACAGACTGCAGAGACTACAGAAAAGACACAGGAGGCTACACCTGCACAGACAGAGGATGGAGATAAGACTATCAGAGTTGGTGCTACACCTGTACCACATGCAGAAATTCTTGACAATATTGTAAAAGAAGTACTTGCGGAGGATGGCTGGACACTTGAGACAGTTGTATTCTCAGATTATGTACTTCCTAATACATCACTTGAAGCTGATGAGCTTGATGCAAACTATTTCCAGACACTTGGTTATATGAATCAGCAGAATACAGACGCAGGACTTCATCTTGCAGCTGTAGCAGGTGTTCACATTGAGCCAATGGGAATTTATTCTCAGAAATATACAGCAATTGCTGATATTCCTGATGGCGCTTCAATCGGAATTCCTAACGATCCTGATAACGGAGAAAGAGCTGTTGACCTTCTTGTCCAGAAGGGACTTCTTGCTTCAAAGGGCGGCTTTGGAACAGATGATAACTACACAGAAGATTCTTTAACAAAGGATAAAGAGGCTAATCCTCACGGATATGTGATCACACCTCTTGAGGCAGCAAGCCTTCCACTTTCACTTCCTGATCTTGATGCAGCAGCTGTAAATGGTAACTATGCTCTTGAAGCTGGTCTTCCTTCATCATATCCTGCACTTGATATCGAGGAGTTTGACGAGGAGACAACTGTTAAGAGAACAAATTTCCTTGTAGTTAAGCAGGGCAACGAGGCATCAGAAAAAACACAGGCTCTTATAAAGGCTCTTCAGTCTGACAAAGTTAAGGCTTACATTGATGAGACATATAAGGGAGCTGTAATTGCATCTTTCATTGACGCACAGTAATAAATAATAGAAACTAAAAAATATAAACAAATATAAGCCTCTCTGGTGTATGATTAGTAAGTGGTTTGCTAAAACATTGGGGAGGCTTTTAGTATGAAGGAAAAATTTGTTACAGGATGGAAATTTTTAAAAACTGATTTTGGAACAGAACTTGAAGATGTCAGGAACAGGCTTTCTGAATTTAAAGAGGTGGAGATACCTCATGATTTTCTTATAGATGATGCAAGAAACTTTTATACAGATGCCACAGGCTGGTATTACAAAGGCTTTGTGACCACACTTAAGCCAAGGCATTTTCTTGTCTTTGACGGATTATATATGGACAGCACTGTGTATATAAATGGTCAAGAGGCAGGAGAGTGGAAGTATGGCTATTCACAGTTCATTCTCGATATTACGGACTATTGTAAAGTAGGAAGTAATGATGTTCTTGTAAGAGTCAATTACAAAAATCCCAATTCAAGATGGTATTCAGGAGCCGGAATATACAGAAATGTATGGCTTTGCAGTTATGAAGATATATATATCCCTGAAAACGGAATTTATATCCATACACATAAGGGAGATATGGGATATTTTCTTGACATTGATACAGAAATAAAAGGAGGAGAAAATAAGAATACAAACGTATCCTACAGACTCCTTGATAAAAATAAGAGAGAGATTTCACTAAATGCCACCGGAAAGAGTTTTTTTGCAAGGAATGTAAAAGAGTGGTCTACTGATGAGCCCAATCTCTATACATTGGAAGTTACTCTTTTCGATGGAAAAAAGGAGCTCCAAAAGGAAGAAGTAAAATTTGGATTTAGAAGTATTTCTTTTGACCCGGATAAAGGTTTTGTATTAAATGGCAAAATAACCAAGCTAAATGGTGTTTGCATACATCATGATCTTGGTGCTCTTGGAGCTGCTTACAATAACAGCGCCATGAAGAGAAGGCTTATTCAGCTTAAAAACATGGGTGTAAATGCCATAAGGCTTACCCACAATATGTATGATCCCCAGACAATAGAGCTTCTTGATAGCATGGGATTTATGGCTATCTCTGAGGGCTTTGATATGTGGGAGAGATCAAAGACTGAGTTTGATTACGCAAGATTTTTTCCAGAGTGGCATGAGAGGGATGTTGAGAGCTGGGTAAAAAGAGATAGAAACCACCCTTCAGTTATCATGTGGAGTATAGGCAATGAAATCTATGATACCCATGCGGATGAGAGAGGTGCGCAGATCACCCGTATGTTAAAAGAGCTGGTTGAGAAGTTTGATTATATGGGAAATGCCCATCCAACCTTTGGCTCCAATTATATGCCTTGGGAAAATGCTCAAAAGTGCGCTGATATCCTGAAGGTTGTAGGTTATAACTACGCTGAGAAGTTTTATGAGAAACATCACAGGGAGCACCCTGACTGGGTTATATACGGAAGTGAGACCTATTCAATAGTTCAGAGCAGAGGAATATATCATTTCCCTTTATCAGAGGGGATTTTGGCAGATGATGACCTTCAGTGTTCAAGCCTTGGAAACAGTCAGACAAGTTGGGGCGCAGAGAGCATCGAGAGCTGTATTTGCATGGACAGAGATATGCCTTTTTCCATGGGACAGTTTGTCTGGACTGGCTATGACTACATCGGAGAACCCACGCCATACCACACCAAGAATTCTTATTTTGGACTTATTGATACAGCAGGCTTTTATAAGGATGCTTACTATGCCTGGAAGTCAGCCTGGGTGAGCGCTGATAAAGATCCTTTTGTTCACGTGTTCCCATATTGGGATTTCAATGAAGGAGAAGAAGTTGATGTGAGAGTAGTCAGCAACGCCCCTTTTGTTGAATTATTTGTAAATGGCAAAAGTCTGGGAAAGCAGGAGCTTACTCATGAAAGAGGAAGCGGAGATCACATCTTTGCTGATTATAAGTGTATTTATGAGAAGGGCGAGATAAAGGCCATCGCTTACGATGCTTCCGGAAAAGGGATTGCGGAACAGACACGCAGATCCTTTGAAGATACAGACAACTTTGAAGTAGCTTATGAAAAAGTTGATGAGCTTGTTTTTGCAATGATTAGTGCTGTTGATAAGAATGGCAATCCTGTAGAAAATGCCTGTGACAGAGTAAAGGTAACTGTGACAGGTGGAGAACTCATTGGACTTGATAACGGCGACAGTACAGATTACGACAGCTATAAGGCAAGCGAGAGAGCTCTTTTTAGTGGTAAGCTCCTTGCAATTGTCAAGATAGATGACAGCGCAGATAATGTAGTGGTAAATGTTCAAAAAGTAAGTAACATAGTTCAGGTAAGAAAGGTAGAGCTTTCGACAGACACTGAAACTAAGCTCTCTATGCAGAGACCAAAGGCAAAAATAAAAGCAAAAATTCTGCCTGAAAATGCAACAAACAAGGATGTATTTTACAGAATACTTGATTCTAAGGGCAATAAGTCCAATATTGCAAGGCTCTCTGTAAGCGGTAATGAAGCCGAAGTTGAAGCACTTTTTGATGGAGAATTTATTTTAAGATGCGAGACCAGGGATAGTGAAGGCATCGTAAAGACTATCTCAACACTTAAGTTTACAGCCATTGGCATGGGCAAAGCATTTCTTGATCCATACAGCTTTATTCCGGGAAACGTATTTAGTCAGAGCAAGGGCAGAACTGCTGCAGGCAATGAGCACGGTGTTGCTACAGACAGGGGCAATGAAACAATGGTTTCTTATGAAAGCATAGACTTTGGAATCGAGGGCTCTGATACAATCACCATTCCTATTTTTGCGCTTTCAGGTGACGCCTACAGGATACAAATCTGGGATGGAATAGCAGGAGATGATGGAGCAGTTTTACTTAATGAAGTCATCTACCAGAAAAAATCGATATGGAATACGTACCAGGAGGAGACCTGGAAGCTTTCAAAACGCCTTTGCGGAGTTCATACCATTAGCTTTGTAACTTATGATAAGATACATATTAAGGGCTTTTATTTTGAAAGACAGCTCAGGGCATTATGTGAAAACAGCGCTATTTATGCTGACAGCATATATGGGGATTCTTTTACAAGATCTGAAAATGCGGTTGAAGGAATTGGTAATAATGTTACACTTTCATTTGATAATATGAATTTTGGAGATGAAGGGGTAAAAGAAATTGTTATTACAGGAAGGGCAATGGCAGCCAGCAATACGATTCATCTACGAATGAAAAATGAAAATGGAGAGACCAAGGAAATACTCGAGTTTCCACTAAGCAGCGAATATACTGAAGTCTGCTTCCCAATAGAGCATAAAAAAGGCAGCTATGATATCTCTTTTGTTTTCCTTCCGGGAAGTAATTTTGACTTTAAGAGTTTTAGATTTAGTGAGAAAAACTCAAAAATATGATATATTATTAAATGTGACTGCACAAAACCCGCATGTATTGCGGGTTTTGTGAGAATATGACACAACAGGAAGTTAGGAAAGATGATAAAGATTCAAAATGTTAAGAAGTCTTTTAAGAACAATGAAGTATTAAAAGACATTTCTCTTGAAATAGAAAAGGGAGAGATTTTCGGAATAATCGGACAGTCAGGAGCCGGAAAGTCAACACTGCTTAGATGCATAAACGGCCTTGAGTCCTATGATCAGGGAGAAATACTTGTAGATGATCAGAAGGTAGATATCAATGATAAAAAGAACCTTCGCCTTCTTCAAAAGAGAATGGGAATGATTTTCCAGGGATTTAATCTTCTTGAGCGACTGGATGTGTATGGAAATGTGGCACTTCCTATGAAGTTCTGGGGGATGAAGACCAATACTCCTGAGGCAAAAGAAAAAATCTTAAACCTCATAAAGCTTGTAGGACTTGAAGATAAGGTTCATGCCAAGCCAAGAGAACTTTCAGGTGGACAGAAGCAGAGAGTTGCCATAGCAAGAGCGCTGGTGCTTGATCCTGAGTTTTTGTTATGCGATGAGGCTACAAGTGCACTTGACCCTGAAATCACTAAGGGCATACTTGCTCTTTTACAGAAAATCAACAGGGAGATGGGAATTACAATCATCATCGTAACTCATCAGATGGAAGTAGTTAAGCAGATCTGTCAGAAGGTAGCATTCCTTAGTAGTGGCAAAATGCTTGCAGTTGGTAAGCCTGAACAGCTCTTTGTATGGCCAAAAGAGCGTGAAATCAGAGACTTCCTTAGAGAAGAGAGCGATAAGCTTCCAACTACAGGAGTTAATCTTAAGCTCTTTTTCTTCGGAGAGGGCAATCAGAGACCTATCGTTACTCAGATGTCTCAGGAACTTCATACAGATTTCAATATCTGTTGGGCGAAGCTTGAGGACTTTAGAGAAGATGTTTATGGAAGTCTTGTCCTTAATATGGATGAAAAAGATCTTGATAGAGCCTGTGCATTCCTTGATTCCAAGGGAGTTACATGGGAACGTATTAACTAAACTGTTTTTATATAGGAGAATTACAAATGTCAGGAATTTTATCAACAACAGGCATGGGAGCAGTTGTTCTCACTGCCTTTAAGCAGACACTTTACATGGTGTTCTGGTCTACACTTTTTTCAGTAATATTGGGCTTTATACCGGCTATCATACTTACGCTTACAGCCCCCGATGGGCTTAAGCCAAATAAATTAGTATATGAGATTCTTAGTTTTGTAGTTAACGTATTCAGAAGCTTTCCTTTTATCATTCTTTTGGTAATACTCATTCCTTTTACCAGAATGGTCGTAGGAAAGTCCATTGGAACTACAGCTTCGATCGTACCTCTTACAGTGTCAGCAATACCTTATATTGCAAGGGTGTTTGAGACTAGCCTTAGAGAGACTAATCCAGGAGTTATAGAGGCAGCAAGATCATTTGGGGCATCCAACTTCCAGATACTTATGAGAGTTTATGTAAAAGAGTCTATTCCAAGAATGTTAAATGGCGTAGTACTTCTTATAATTTCTCTCATTGGATATTCAGCAATGGCCGGAACAGTAGGTGGTGGCGGAATAGGCGATATTGCAATACGTTATGGTTATCAGCAGTATAAAACAGATTATTTGATTGTATGTTCAATCGTATTGATAGCATTTGTTCAGCTTATTCAGATGCTAGGAAACCATATGTATAAAAAGATGAGTTGATTTTATGGCACCCTGATTCTTTCAGGGTGCTTTTACTTTGTATAATTGAGTTTGTGTTTGATATACCGTTAAAAAGTTAGTAAAATTAATGTATAAAGGAGTATTGGATATGAGGGGAATTAATACGCAGACTCTATGGAAAATAATGCAGCTTCTTGATAGTGATCAGGTGGAAAGTGCGTTGGCAGACGCATTTGAAGCTTTGATAGCAGATATTTCTGCTGATTTGGGAGCAATATGGCTTAAGAACAGTAGTACTAGCCGCATTAACAGTATTGTATCTATTGGAAAGAATAATATTTCAGGCTTTTCCATTGAAAATAAGCAGGGAATAGTAGGTGAGGCCTGCGAAGCTAAGGAACCCATCTTTGTTTCGGATATTTCTAAAGATGAGAGGTTTCCGGGAGGGAAGGATGAGATAACAGGCATTGAGATAAAAAATGTTTATTTCATGCCAATGATCTATAGAAAAGAGACTGTCGGATGTGTTGAGATCATAAATCTTAACCGGGATGAGCTTTCAGAAGAAGACATAGCCCTGATTCATTCTTTTGCGGGAATCATTACACTTTTTATCAACGAAAATGGATATTCCTATGTTGCTGACACTAAGAAGAAAGTTGTAATGTCACTTCGCGACATTACCAAAGACTATCCCTCAGGAATGGAAATCACGCATGTGCTTAAGGGAGTAGATCTTGATATATATGAAAATGAACTTTTGGTTATTCTGGGAGAAAGTGGCTGTGGAAAGACCACTCTGTTAAACATAATCGGAGGAATGGATAGTCCGACAAATGGCGAGATTACTCTTGATGGTAAGGATTTTTCACATCCTACGGAAAAAGAACTGGTTAATTTCAGAAGAAATTATATTGGTTTTATTTTTCAGTCCTATAATCTTATGCCCAATCTTACAGCGCTTGAAAATGTGAAGTTTATTTCTGAGATATGTGAAAATCCGGTGGATCCTGCAGAGGCAATAGATATGGTCGGACTAAGTAGTAGAGCCAATAATTATCCCTCCATGATGAGTGGCGGGCAGCAGCAGAGGGTATCAATTGCAAGGGCACTTGTGAAAAATCCAAGGATAATTCTGGCAGATGAACCTACCGCCGCACTTGATTTTTCAACAGGTCAGGAAGTACTTGCGCTGATAGAAGAGGTTATTTCAAAAAGACATACTGCTGTAGTAATGGTTACACACAATGTTGAAATAGCCAAGATGGCAAACAGAGTTATCAGGGTAAGAGATGGAAAAATCTCAAGCATAAGAGTAAATATGTGGCCATTACATGCATCTGACCTTGCGTGGTAGTTTTTCATATCAGTATCTGGTGATACTTGTGAGCGGGACTGTATTAATTTTTCTGAAGGCAATGGTATTTATAACTACTGAAAACAGGGCATTTATTAAAACTGATGATGCCCATGCCAAAACAAAGGGACTTCGTACAAACATAAAGGCATCTGTTTCAAGATTTTTTATTATGATCCCGGTCAGAGGAACGCCCAGTGACAGCGCTATGACCACGGACAATATACTTGTAAGAAGAACCTCTCTTACAAGATATCCAATAACCTGTGAGTTATAAAAGCCGTTTACTCTCATGGTGAGAAGTTCTCGCATTCTGTGGGCAACTAGTATGTTGCTAAGATTTAGAAGAATCATGAAGGTGAGCATGATAGAAAAGATTATAACTATAGCAACAACTGTGTTATAAAGGCTCACTACAGCCATGTTCCCATCGCGGAGGTTTTTTTTGAGATCAACAGTTGAAACTCCGGGAAGTTTAGACAGTGTATCCGTAAGCTCTTTTGCCTTATCGCCTGGAGCTTTTATGTAATAGGTGTTCCTGGTAGGAAGAGAGCCGAAATTATCTTCGTAATACTTACTTGTCATTATTGTGGTTTTTCCTGCATAGAGCATGAAGGTTCCGCTGACAGTAACTTCTGAATATCGCAGATTACCGCTTATCATGTGAAGAGAGCTGCCTTTTGAAATCTCATTTTTTTCTTCCATTTCCTTGGTTATCAAAACACCGTTATCCGGAATTTCTATTCTCTTTCCAAATTCATCCTTCAAAATGTAAAATCTATCAAATTCTTTTGAATCATCCACGCATATCGTATTAGTTAATATCTGAGAGTCGTCATCAATGATAACGCTGACGGACACAGGCAGATAGAGAGTGTCATACTCAGATAGTGCTTTGGTTATCACAGCTTTTTCTTCATCAGTAATGGAACTTGATTCTGTGAGAGTCAGGTCATATTGCCATATATCATTCATCTGACGGCCCAATGCGCCTTCGTAGGCGAGCTTTATATCAATTCCAAATCCCACTATAAAAACACAGATAACTGTTATTACTACAGAAACCACTTCTCGCCCGATGTCTGTAAAAAGATTTCTTACAATGAGTTTTAGATATATACCTTTTGCAAAAGATTTCCCGGCTTTTTTGCCATATTTCGATGCAGGCTCATTGCCGCTTATAAGTCCGACAGCAGAGCAGTGGATATATCTGTGACAGGACAAGATGACTGCCAGAGTAGTAACAAGTACTTCCATTAGTGGAAGGAGAATTATCATGACAATGTTATGCCCTGTGCCATCGAGTGAAAACGCCAGATTCTCTTTCATGGTATTTATAAGGAGTTTTTCTATGGTAAAAGATCCGGCAACTCCAAGAAGAGCGCCTATAAGTGCGGCCGAGACACCGAAAATGATATATTTTCGCATAATTTCAGATTCAAACATACCAAAGGCTTTGCAGGTGCCTATCTGGCTTGTTTGTTCCTCTATGATTATGGTCATGGTAAAAAAGCATACTATGGCAATTATTCCGGCATATAGAGGCGTAAAAGCAGTGAAAAATCCGTTGATGGCTTTCATATAGGACTTTGTCTGAACATAAGGAAAATTTACGTCTCTTGTTTGGACCATATATGTGCAGGGAGTAGCTTTTGCTGTATCAATCTGTTGCTTTAAATCTGATAACTTGTCATCTGCTTCCTTTTTGGCACTTTCATATTGGGAAGTAGCTTCGTTTATGGATTTTTCGCCTTCTTCCTTTTGGGATGCATATTCATCTTTGGCTATCTGAAGCTGTTCTTCGAGGCCTTTAATAGTTTCAGTCGCCTCACTCATTTTTGAGCTTAAAGTCTTTTTTGCATCCTCAAGCTGAGCGGCGCCTTCAGCTTTCTTTTGTTCATATTCAGCCTTGGCGTCTTCAAGGCGCTTTTTTGCTTCAGGTTCTCTCTTTGCAAGTTCAGCTTTGCCATCTTCATACTGCTGCCAGCCTTTTTGAAGATCATACCAGCCCTGATCGAGCATTTTTCTGGCTTCTTCCAGTTGTTCTACTCCATCATCATATTTCTTTTGACCTTCTTCAAGTTCATATTTGCCTTTAAGTAACTTGTCATAATCAGCTTTGAAGTCATCTATATCTAAACTATCGTCGAATAATTCCTGAATATGAGGGGGAGCATTGTCATAGGCGTCGATAAGCAGACCGCATCTTTCTAATGTTTCTTTCCCTTTAGCGTTATTTAATTTCTCTATAGTTTCTTCTGAATCCTCTTCCAGCTCCAATATAATAATAGCGGCATCAATAATATCGTCATTTACTTTTTCGTCGGCCTGACGGATTGCTTCATTGTATTCCTTGTAGCCATTATCAAGTTTTTCTTTTCCTTCCACCAGTTTTTCTAGCCCTTTAGAGTATTCGGCTTCTTTTTCTTTCAGGAGTTTTTCTGCAGCATCAAGAGACAGAAAGGCATCAAAGAGCTTGAATTTTGCATCATTTAACTCTTTTTCCATGTCTTTCTCGGCTTGCTCGAGTTGAGCCTGTCCATCCGCAACCATTGTATTGTATTCTTCTTCGCCTGATCTTATTTTGGATTTTGCTTCTGACAGCTCTTTTTCAGCGGCAGACTTTATGTTGTTTAACTCTTCCTCGCCATTTTCAAGGGTGCTGCGCGCTGTTTCAATGGCATCGGTAAAAGTCTTTAGTCCTTTGTCGAGTTCGTTTTTTGCTTTTGAAAGCTCGTCTTTTGATGTGCTTTGGGCATTAGCATATTCTTTGTCAAGCTCTGAATGCAGATTGACAATCCTGTTAGCTGACATGGAAACTGTTTCCGACTCCAAAATGTCCTTTATTTCTGCACTTTTCTTTTTATAGGCACTTTTAAATGTATCTTCTGGTATATTTGCGTCAATAAGTATGTTGGAGTAGTCAAAGGATAGCTTTGAAGTATCAAAGCAGGAGAGGGGAAGAACTATATAGTCGGTGGAAATGTTGACCATATAATCGGGGTGCGATGCAATTCCTGTAATTTTGTAGGTCTTGTTGGGAAGAATGCCGTCAAATCTGACAGATGCAATGCTTATTTCAATCTCATCGCCGATTTTAGCACCGATTTTTTTCATGGCGCTGTATGAGACTATGCACTCATCCAGAGAGGAGGGAAGGGAGCCCGTGGTTACAGTTGGAGTGCTTATTTTTTCAGTGCTGGATATGACTGTAACGCCGGTACTCTTATCATCAAGTGACAGCTCACCCATAAAAGAAATCTGGCCTTCAGCGTCATTTACTTCATCAAGAGTTTTTAAGAAGTCAATTTCATCATTCTTTATTCCCATGCTGCAGGAGATGTCATAGTCCTTGAAGTTCTGCGTTGCAATATAGGAAGTGCTGGCTTTTTTTACTGTGGAAGAGCCAAAATAAAGCCCGAGAATAAGTGTGGTACCAATAAATACTATCGTGACGATTGAAAGCCAGGATACTATTCTTACTTTTATATTTCGAAGCGCGTCCACAAGCCAGGTTTTTAACATTTTCAGAAATCCCCATGATATTTTTGCAAGATGTTGTTTATTTATGCTCGGTATAACAACTATTATAGCACATGATGGCTGTTAATGATATTTTGTAACAGCTATAAGTATGGCTAATAATTAAAAAAAGAGTTATACTAGTACCTTGGTTTGACTTAAATCTATGGTGGAGGAAGATGTGAAAAGTCCTGTTTTTTGTGTGATCAGAAAAATAGTTTCTATGGTGGCTCCGGTATTTAAGGCAGAAGGTGTAGAAAACCTTCCAGATGGACCGTCGATAGTTGTGGGGAATCATTCTCAGGCTTTTGGCCCGCTTGCGGCAGAGCTGTATTTTCCCAGGAAACATTATACCTGGTGCATATCCGAGATGATGGAAAGGGATAAAGTTGCTGATTATGCATACAAGGATTTTTGGTCAAAAAAGCCTCTATTATTAAGACCGTTCTTTAGACTATTTTCGTATATCATTCCACCGCTTTCAGAGCTCATATTTACTAACGCAGATACGATTCCGGTATATAGAGATAGGCGTGTCATGAAGACATTCCAGCTATCATGTGAAAAGCTGGATGACAATGCATCAGTTGTTATTTTTCCTGAAGATTACACTGAATACAATAACATCGTTCATGAGTTTCAAAGGGGGTTCGTTCATGTTGCCAAGTATTACTACAGGCAAACCGGTAAGAGCGTTCCTTTTGTTCCTATGTATGTATGCCCGGAACTTAAAAAGATAATTTTTGGGAAGCCTGTCATGTATGATCCTGAGGCAAAAACAGATGTGGAAGCAGAGAGAATCTGCACTTACATTCAGGAGAGTATATCAGAGATCGCATATGGCTTACCCAGGCATAGAGTCGTGCCATATCCTAATGTTTCCAAAAAGTATTATCCGTTTAATGAGAGAAAATGATGAAAAAACCAGTTGTTGATTATAGAAAACTTAGATTATCGAATATTGCAAATAAAGAGTACAGGCATCTGTTACTTCTTTTAGGATGGCTTGCTTACTTTTTTATGTATTTTATTACGGAAAGATTCATTCCTGAAAGCAGATGTCATGTAGTCCATAGCGTTGTTGATGACATAATCCCTTTTAATGAGTATTTTGTACTGTTTTATGTATCATGGTATTTTTTCATGATTATCTCACTTCTTAGCTTTGCTCTGTACGATATAGAGAGCTTTGTAAGAGCCGAAAAGATTATAGTGGGAATGCAGATAATATCTGTTATAACCTATATAGCATGGCCATCTGTTCAGCTTCTTAGGCCGGATCATTTTGAGCATGAAAATTTCTGTACCTGGCTTCTTGGAATAATATATAAAGCAGATACGCCAACCGGCGTATGTCCGTCCCTTCATGTGGGATATACCCTTGCAGTTCTTTCTGCATGGCTCATTAGAAAGGACATTAAAGCCGTTAAAAAAGCTCTTATTGTGCTATGGGGCCTGATAATATGCGTTTCGGTTTGCTTTGTAAAACAGCATTCATTTGTTGATGTATTGGCGGCAGTAATAATGTATTTGTTTCTTGAACTTCTTTTATTTGGGAGTGAGATATCGCTTGCGACCGTATTCAGGTCGGTTAAGGTATCCACATCCGACCGTTCTAAATCAGACATAAAGGAGGACTATTAACATGGGAAAAAGAAGAATAGGCGACAGATCTGATGGAACACAGATAAGGGATATCGATGCAATGCATTATGTGATGCCACTGATGTATCCGAACAGATGTGATAACGAAGCTTATATGAAGGTTTCTGTTGATATAACTAAAACAGAAGATTATATAAAAAAATATAACGAGGAGCATCCTGATAACAGGATTGCTATTTTTGATATCATTATCGCAGCAATGCTTAAGACCTTAAGACTTCGTCCTCAGATGAACCGCTTTATCGCCAATCAGACTATGTATCAGAGAAACTGCATAACAGCGGCATTTACAGTAAAAAAAGAGTTTAGGGATGATGGAGATGAGACTCTTGCAAGAATCGTTGCAGAAGATACTGATAATCTCGAGAGCATAAGCTTTAAGGTAAGGGAACAGATAGCGAAGTGCAAAGTTGAGGATGATGAGTCTACAGACGCTATGAATTTCATCAAGAGACTCCCTGCTAAACATGTTCTTGGTGCAGTGGCAAGATATCTTGACAGGCATGGATGGATGCCGAAGTCTGTGATAGCAACTGATCCTTATCAGTGTTCAGTGGTACTTACAAATCTAGGATCTCTTGGAATGGATATTGGATATCACCATCTTATGAACTGGGGAACAAATTCCATATTTGTCATAGTGGGAACCAAAAAATTCAAGCCATTTTATGACAAAGATGGAAATGTTACCATGAAGAGAGTTATAGATCTTGCGGTTACTCTTGATGAGAGAATATCTGATGGATTCTACTATGGAAGATCACTTAGGCTTGTTCAGAAGCTCATTGAAAATCCTGAGCTTTTGGAAGGAGCTTTATCAAAAGAAATATAATTCATTCCCGTGATCTTTCAGCCATTTGCGGCGCTCTTTATAATCTGGAAGTACTTCTTCCACATGGGCCCAGAAACGAGGAGAGTGATTCATCTCTTTTCTGTGACAGAGCTCATGAACTACAACGTAATCTATTATTTTGTCCGGGGCATTCATAAGAAGACAGTTGAAGTTCAGGTTTCCTTTAGAACTGCAGCTTCCCCAGCGACTCTTTTGCATTTTGATAGTGATGCGGCCATAATCAACTCCGATTATGGCCGCATATTTTTTTACCTTAACGGGAATTATCCTTTTTGCTTTTGTAGTAAAAAGCTTTATGTCAAGTTCGTTTAGCGGTTTTAGATTGCTGTTTTCTTCAGCTTTTTTGTTTTGTCTGAGTTTCATTTTTGATAGGCTTTTTTCTATCCAGTCAGCTTTTTCACCTATGAATCTGTTTATTTCTTTTTCAGATACCCTTAGCGGTGCTCTTACAATGACTTCGCAGCTTGAGGTTACTTCTATACATAAAGTTTTTCTTTTGCTTCTTACAAGTTTAATCGGTGGCATGTGTTATTTTGGCCTTTCATTTTTGTAACATATAATTTAGCAGATTTTGTGAGGGGAGAAAAGTGTGGAGTCAGGTAAGACAGAGGGACGGTTCTTATTTAATATAATTTTAATAATTTGGTTACCCAAAAATTGTTAAACTGAATTGTGTAAACAATTATGAGGAGAGGAGAAACAAAGTATTATGGACATTCAGTATCTATTATGGCTGCAGGAACTAAGAGGAGCGACAGGAGGCTTATTTGACGAGTTCTTCAATGCACTTTCAAAGTTTGCTGTAGATATCTTACCATTTTTACCCTTTGTGATCTTTTGGGGCGTTGACAAGAAATGGGGTTATATTTTCATGATCAACCAGTGGTTTAGCGAGGTTATCAATGGACTTATCAAACTCACAGTGTGCGCATATCGCCCATGGATAAGGTCAGATTTGATTGAGCCTGCAGGAGACTCAAAGGTTGCTGCAACCGGTTATTCTTTTCCAAGTGGCCACACCAAAACCGCAACAACTGTTTATGGCTCAGTAATTGAATGGCAGAAGGATAAGAGGAAAAAGATCTGTATTCTATGCGGAGTGCTTATTCTGCTCACTGGCTTTTCAAGGAATTTCCTTGGCGTACACACACCGCAGGATGTACTTGTTGCAATGATCGAATCAATTATCATTATCTGCGCAGTTGCTGCAGTTTACAAAAAAGTAGAAGGAAATGAAAAGGTAATTGATCTTCTTACACTTGTAGGACTGATCTTCATAGTCGTATCACTTATCTATGTGTATCTTAAATCGTATCCAATGGACTACGATGCTTCAGGAAATCTTTTAGTTGATCCTCAGAAAATGATGAATGATTACTTTAAAGCATGCGGAGCTTTTGTTGGTTTCCTTGTTGGAAGTTTTATTGAGCGTCACTATGTTCACTACGAGATCCCGGTTGGTTCAAAAAATCTTCCACTTCTGGTCAGCATTGGATTTGCTCTTACATTTGCCTGGAAAGAATGGTTTGCTCCTGCGACAGTAGTAGCAGCTTTAGGATCTCACTGGGGGAACTTCATAGCACGTTTCATAATGATTGCGTTTGTAATGTGTATCTGGCCAATTGTGATAAAGAGAGAAAGTAATTGATTGAAACATTTTGTTCAAAAGAGAACAGATAGTTTCCTTCAGCAAAAAGCTGCAGATGACGCGGCTTAAATATAAAAAACGGCCAAGGATTTTAAATCCAGGCCGTTTTTTTAGTGAGATAACTCAATCATGCTCTTTGAATACTTTGGCGCGTACAATGAAGTAGACGCTAATGGTGATGGCACCGGTAAGTAACCATGACAGCGGATATACGTGGAAGAGTGAACTGAAGTTGTGGTGCTTTGGTATGTAGGTAAAGACGTATATCAGTCTGAATACACAGGTTCCAAATATAGAAATAAGTGCAGGGAATAGTGAGCGGTTCATGCCTCTTAGGCATCCACCGCTTATTTCATAGGTTCCGATAAGGTAGTGGAAGTAGAAGGCACTGCTTATTCTTATCATGGCATATTCGATAACTGCAGGATCAGTAGTAAAGAGATTTATCACCTGATACCTAAATACAGAAAGAATGAGTACCACAATAACTGAAGCACCAACACCGCATCCCATGCTGATCCTGAATACTTTTTTGCATCTGTCATAGCGTTTTGCACCGTAGTTTTGACTGGTGAAGGTTACAGCGGCCTGAGCAAAGCCGTTCATTGCGCAGTAGGAGATGAAGTCAAAATTAGTTGCAGCAGTGGCTCCTGCGATTGCATCAGCACCAAAGCTGTTAACTGTTGACTGAATAACTACGTTGGACAATGAGAAAACTGCTCCCTGTAGTCCTGCAGGAAGACCAATTTTAAGCATCTTTATAAGATAATCCTTGTTGACGCAAAGCTTTTTGAAGCTAAGTCTGAAAGTCTCTTCCTCTGTCAAAAGGAAGTAAAGAACAAGGCCGGCACCAAACATGTTTGAAAAAACGGTGGCAATGGCAACACCTATGACATGAAGGTGAAAGATTATTACAAATATCAGGTTAAGGAAGATATTTATGATTCCGGAAAGAACCATGGCATAAAGGGGTCTTTTTGAATCACCTTTGCTTCTAAGAATAGCTGAGCCATAGTTGTAGATCATAAGCGCAGGCATGGCAAAGAAATAGATGCGTAGATAAAGTATAGCCAGATTCATTACTTCGGCTGGAGCAGCCATTAGTATCAAAAGAGGCTTGGAAACGAAAAATCCGATTACGATAAGTGAGCATCCGGCGATCAGAGATACTGTAATTACAGTGTGTACGGTTTCATTGATCCTCTCTTTATGTCCGCTGCCGATCTCCATAGCTATAAGGGCATTGGCACCTACAGATAATCCCACAAAGAAACTGATGATAAGGTTTATGACTGAAGAATTGCTGCCTACTGCGGCCATTGCCTGTGGGGAGGCAAAACGGCCTACAACAGCAAGATCTGCAGCGTTAAAAAGCTGCTGTAAAATACTGGTAATTGCCAGAGGCAACGCAAAAAGGACGATCTTATCAAGAAGCGTCCCTGTAGTCATGTTAGTTATTGGTTTATTATTTTTTTTATTCATAGTATCCATAAGTCAATTATAACATAGTAAAAAAGTTGAAAAATATAAATTAGTGTGTATTTTACGTGATGAATTATTGATATATAATTATTTACAGCGACAATACATAAGGAGAGACTAACATGGCAGAAACAATCACGCTAACTATCAAAAAGCAAAAAAATATCGCACTTATAGCCCATGACGGAAAAAAGGCTGAACTTATAAAGTGGTGCAAGGATAATGCTGATATACTAAGCAAACATTTTTTATGCGGAACAGGAACAACAGCCCGTATGATAACAGATGCAACAGGCCTTCCTGTTCGTGGATATAATTCAGGCCCTCTTGGTGGAGATCAGCAGATTGGAGCCAAGATTGTTGAAGGAAAGGTTGATTTTGTAATATTCTTCTCTGATCCACTAACTGCAGCACCTCATGATCCGGACGTTAAAGCACTAATGAGAATTGCACAGGTGTATGACATACCATTTGCCAACAACAAGGCAACTGCAGATTTTCTGCTTCATTCTTCATACATGGATGAAGAGTATGATCATGACGTTATCAATTTCAAACAGAATATTGAACATAGAGCAGAAACATTGAAGTAATGTTTTTTATCCCTGCAAACCGTTGGTAAGAGCGGAATGCAGGGATTTTTTTATATCATAGGAAATTGCTTCCTATGATATAAAAAATCGCTCCGCTAAGGAAGCGCACTCGCGCGATTGGAAGATGTTGCATAAATGCAACCGCGCTCGGCGCGAGAATGTCGCAAGCGACATTCTTTTTTAACAAAGTATAAAACTCTTATTAAATCTTTTATATAGGAAACGGGAAATGAAGTATATGTAGTAGAATGACTGTATACGATATAGCGATAAAATGCCGCTATATATTTTTGCATGGCGATTTGTTAGTTGGTATGTTTTGAGGATGTAATGCTATGGCTGAAAAAATAAATGCTTTATTTCGTAAAATTCTGATTGTAGCGTTTTCTCTTATAGTTGCGTGTATAAGCAGCGGATATTCTACACGTACTGTTTCAAAAGTGGATGGGGCGGGTAGTGTTGTAGATTTTCAGCATGATCTGGATGACTATGTGCCTGCTAAAAAGAAATACAATTTTTACTTTACCTATAAGATTGTTCATCCCTGGTGGGATGCTGTTGCACTTGGAATGGAGGATGCTCAGAAAAAATATCTTGAAAAGGGCATAATCATTACGTATGAATATATGGCTCCGGATGCAGCTTCATATGAAGATCAGACAAAAAAACTATTGCAGGCTCAGGAAGAGGACTATGATGTAATAGGAGTAGATGTGGCAGATGAGGAGAAAATATCTCCTATTATAGATGAAATGGTGGCATCAGGTAGTAAGGTCATGACGTTTTCCAGCTCTGATGCATCTCCTGATTGCAAGAGAATTGCTTACGTTGGTAATACTCATAACTATCAGGATGGGGCAGACTTAACAGAGGCGCTTTGTGAAAAACTTGGTTACAAGGGCAAAGTGGGGATACTTGTTGGTAGTTTTGGTGCTCCTTGCCATGAAGACAGAGCAAAGGGAGCAAAGGATACTATTGCGAAATATAAAGATATGGAAATAGTGGCAGTTGAGTATGACATGGACTCTATAGACAAGGCATATGAACTGGCGGTAAAGATGCTTAATGACAATCCTGATATTGCAGGATTTGTATGCTGCAATATGAGTAATCCTGTCGGGGCAGCCAGAGCAGTTTTAGAGCTGGAAAGCAAGGCAGTTATTGTGGGAATGGACCACGATCAGGAGGCACTTAATTATTTAAAAGATGGTGTAATTTATTGTCTTGGAGTTCAGGATTGTTACTCGATTGGTTTTGATACATTGCAGGTTGCTGTAAAAATTGCAGATGGAAATTTACCGGGAGATCTTTTTCCGGACAAGACCGATGAAAATACAACTATTGTTTATCAAGAAGAAGCAGCACCAATACTTGAAATCTTGTATGGAGACGTTTCGCAATGAGAAGCAGGAAAATTACTGAAAAGGCGGTGAGTATAACTGCGGCGATTGGAAGTGTTCTTATTATGGTAATGGTAATTGCCAATACTTATTGGGCATCTAAGCAGGCTATTTCGTCCACAAATCAGGCAGTTTCTGCGGTAAGTGCTTTTTACCTTGAATCCATGGCTGACAGACGGGCAAGGACGATTACGAATCTGATCAACAATAATTTTGACTATATGAAAAAGGCTGTAAGCGTCATAGATGATGAGAAAATTGAATCTCAGGATGATCTTCGGGTAGCTATTGGTAAAATTAAGAGTCTTTTGTCTCTTAACCGGTTCGCGCTGGTAGATGAGGATAATATAGTTTACACGCAATATACCACATATACCGGAGGCAGCAGACATCCGTTTCTTGCAAATGCGACTTTGGATGACAAAATGATAAGCACTGTTTTTCTTTATGGCTCTTCAAAGGAACTATGTCTGGCAATCCCGATAAATGTAAAGATAATTGGAAAGCAGTTTAAAGCTTGTTTTGTTCAGATAAATATTAACGACATAGTGGAACTGCTTGCTTTTGATGATCAGGAAAGTACACACTTTGCATTGTATTCCACAAATGGTGGGAACATATCAGAAACAGAGCTTGGGCAGCTTATTGGGACTCAAAATATTTTCGATGCCACAAGGCAGAATATTTCAGAGGAAAAGTGGGATTCATTTCGCGATGATTTTGCAAATAATAAAAGAGGAACGCTGACTTTTACTATAAATGATGTAGTTGAAACTATATGTTATGAGCCTGTGCCAGACACCGGATGGGAACTGGTTGTAATGATCCGTGAAAGCGTTATTCAGGATCAGATTCGCGAGATTAGTGAAAAAAATCTTTCCGCTAATTATATGCAGATAGTATTTTTACTCGTAGTAGTGTCGCTGTTCTCGGCTGTTTTATTCTACATGCTAAGACGTGTTGCAAACGATAAGCTGGATGAAGAAAAAGAAAACAGCAAAGTTTTCAGGAGCATGGCAAATACTGATTCGATGACAGGAGTCAGAAATAAACATGCTTATTTGGAGACAGAAGCTCAATTAAATAACAGGATTCGCGAAGGAACTATTGATAAGCTGGCGCTTGTTGTATGTGACATAAATGGACTTAAATATGTCAATGATACAAAAGGCCATGCTGCCGGTGACAGGCTTATCAAGGATGCAAGTGCACTTATCTGTGATCATTTCAACCATGGCTCAGTTTACAGAACCGGTGGTGATGAGTTTGCAGTTCTTTTGCTGGAAAAAGGATATGATACCAGGGATGAAGTAATTACTGCTTTTAATAGACAGGTAGAAGAGAATATTAAGAAAAACGAGGTTGTTGTTTCTATTGGCTATTCAACATTACAGCCGGTGGATGAACAATTATATGATGTATTTGAACGTGCAGATCATATGATGTATGAGCGAAAAAAGGAATTGAAGAGCATGGGAGCAAGAACAAGAGAATTCGATGATTCTAAACCGCAATAAAAAGCAGACTTGGATGTGGTTTAGAGAAGGGATAGTGCGCACCAAAACATTGACAACAATATAATTGCAAAAAATATATAATGTGGTATAATTACAAAATATCTAGTGACTTGCAGTAACTTGATATATTGTTTACTGATAGGAGATTGTGTTATGGCTAATGATTTTGATATCCAGGAATATATGACAAAAGGTGTAGAGCGAGTTGTAGCAGATGCTATAAAGGCAACCCTTAAAAACCCTAAGGAAAGTGCGTATATGGCAAAGTTCGCACTTGCATCCAAGGCAGCCTCCCAAAAAAGAGCAAGTCTTGAAAAGGCGGGCGAGCACATTCCACCGTTTCTTATTGCAAGCATAACAAGCAGTTGCAATTTACATTGTGCCGGTTGCTATTCAAGATGTAACAATGCAACAGAGGATACAGAGCCGATCCGGCAGCTTTCCGATGAAGACTGGCTCAAGGTTTTTGATGAGGCAGAGGATCTTGGAGTCAGCTTTATTCTTCTTGCAGGTGGTGAGCCTCTTCTTAGAAAAGGCGTGATTGAGGCAGCAGGCAAAAAGCAGAATATTCTTTTCCCGATATTTACAAATGGCACATACATGGCAGACAAGTATTTTGACATGTTTGATAAGAATAGAAATCTTGTTCCAATCATGAGTATCGAGGGAGAAAAAGAAGCCACTGACAACAGAAGAGGTGAGGGTGTTTATGACAAGCTTGTCTCAAATATGGACGAGCTCAATAAAAGAGGCCTTATCTATGGATCATCTGTAACGGTTACTACTGAGAACCTTAAAGATGTTTCTTCTGAGAAGTTTATCAGTATGCTCTCTGACAAGGGATGTAAGGCTGTTATTTTTGTTGAATTTGTTCCTGTTACAGATGAGTCCAGGCATCTTGCACCTGGCGATGATGATAGAGAGTATTTGAAAAAAGAAATAGCAAGGTTAAGAGTTGAGCATCCTGAAATGGTATTTGTTTCATTCCCCGGAGATGAGAAGAGCTCAGGTGGATGTATAGCTGCAGGAAGAGGATTTTTCCATATCAATTCACACGGCGGTGCAGAGCCATGTCCATTTTCGCCATATTCTGATATAAATGTTAAGGATACTTCTCTTAGAGAGGCGATAAATTCAAAACTCTTCAAGGCTCTTCAGAGCGAAGGAGTTCTTTTGGATGATCATGATGGAGGATGCGTTCTTTACGAAAAGAGAAAAGAAGTAGAGGCGCTCCTTGGGAATGCTGTATAAAATGTGTTTTGAAAGAATTAAGAGAGTAAATGCAGTATTCTTTATGTTGATATAAAAAAGATTAGTAGAGAGGTGTGTTCAAAATGAAAAGTTTTGTGGAACTTGTAAAGAGTAGAAGAAGTGTTAGAACATTCGATGGCAATATGCCTGATGCAAAAGTTATTGAAGAACTTAAGGCTTTTGCGCAGACTATTTCCAATCCATACGGAGTAGATGTAAGATTCATTTTTCTTGATGCTGCTGAGCATAAGCTCTCAAGCCCGGTTCTTTCAGGTGAAAAGCTCTATGTAAGTGCTGTTGTTAAAAAGCAGGAGCATGCAGAGGAAGCTTATGGCTATAGTTTTGAAAAGCTTTTGATGAAGGCTCATGAACTTGGACTTGGAACAGTTATGATAGGCGGAACAATGCCAAGAGAAAAATTTGAAGAGGCATCAAATCTTGGAGAGGATGAGGTTATGCCATGTGTAAGTCCGCTTGGTGTTACAGCCAGGAAAATGGGCGTAAAAGAAGTTCTCATGAGAAAGGGAGTTAAGGCTGATACAAGACTTGATTTCAAAGAGCTCTTTTTTGACGGTGATTTTAACAACCCTATTGATGAGCAGTACGCTAAGTCAAATGGTCTTTTTGATGATCTTGAAGTTGTAAAATGTGCTCCATCAGCAGTAAATAAGCAGCCTTGGAGAATTGTTATAGATGGTAAGAAAGCTCATTTTTATGAGCACCATGACAAGGGTTTTGTTACAGCAAATTATGATCTTCAGAAAATTGATATAGGTATCGCGATGTATCATTTTGAAACTCAGATGATATCTGAAATGAGGAAGCCTGTATGCAAGATTGAAGATCCAGGTATAAAGACTCCTGATCAGGTTGAATATGTAATGACATATGAATTCTGATAAGTAAATAGGGATAATACGGATATTTAACTCAAAGAGGAACAGTTTGCCGCTGCTCCTCTTTTTTGTTGAGTAGAAAAGCTTATATCTGCCGATAAGTTTCATGTCTTATGCAAAAGAAATCACATAGTAGATAATTATTATAGTAAACGTTAATGGTGATTTTAGGGGAATTGTGATATGAAACAGATAATGGCATTTGGAGATTCTAATACATGGGGACTTGTTCCCGGTTCGAGAACAAAAGAAAGATATCCTTGGGGAGTACGATGGACAAGCATTCTTCAAAATAAGATAAGTGATGTGAGAGTTGCAGAAGAGGGGCTTTGCGGAAGAACTACCATATTTGAAGATGAGCTTCGACCGGGACGTAAGGCAGTGAGCATACTTGATCCGCTTTTGGAGAGTCAGTACCCGGTGGATGGAGTTATTCTCATGCTTGGAACCAATGACTGTAAGAGCTTTTACAATGCGTCAGCTTACGTGATTGGGAAGGGTATCGAGAGGTGCCTTGACATATTAGAAAAATATGTTGAGCCTGAGAAGATTCTTTTGGTATCGCCAATTCATCTTGGAGATGATGTCTGGCGCCCAGAAAAAGACCCTGAGTTTGACACAGATTCTGTATCTACCAGTAAGGAGCTAAAAAAGGTCTATGAGACCATCGCACGCAAAAGAGGAACTGGCTTTCTTGCAGCATCTGACTATGTTCAACCAAGCCCTGTTGATGACGAGCACATGGATGAAGAGGGACACAAAATATTTGCTGACGTTGTTTACAGAAAACTCGAAGAAATGAATTACTGAAAGCAGTAGGCATGGGCGTGAAAAACGCCCTTGTTTTGTGTTGGTGCATTGGATAATATAAGAAATGTGGCATTTTAATATGAGATACTTACCACCCACTCACCATCAAGGAGCTGTTATGAGCTATATAGAAGTCAATAATCTAATGAAAGATTTTACAGTAAAAAAGAAACGTGAAAAAGGAAAACTTTTTAGGGAAAAAGAAATTGTGAATGCTCTAAAAGATGTTTCTTTTTCTGTCGAAAAAGGGGAACTTGTAGGATATATAGGGCCTAACGGAGCAGGAAAATCAACCACGGTAAAGATTCTTTCGGGAATCCTGACGCCGGATGGTGGAGATGTAAAGGTTGGAGGAATCGTTCCCTGGAAGGATAGGAAGAGACATGTGGGGAATATAGGAGTTGTGTTTGGACAGCGAAGCCAGCTTTGGTGGGATGTTCCCATAATCGACAGCTATATGCTTCTTAGGGATATATACAGGATTCCCAAGGGGGATTATGAATCAAGGTTAAAAGAGCTGACAGGCGCCCTTGATCTTGAACCACTCTTAAGGACACCTCTAAGGCTCCTTAGTCTTGGACAAAGGATGAGGGCAGAGCTGTGCGGGTCACTTCTTCACAGGCCTGAGCTCTTATTTCTTGATGAGCCGACAATCGGCCTTGATGCGGTAAGTAAGCTTTCTCTGAGGGATTTTCTTAAATGGGAAAACAGAGAGTATGGTACAACCATCATGCTCACAACCCATGATATGGAAGATATTGAGGCACTGTGCTCGAGGGTTATGGTTCTTGGGCATGGTAAAAAACTATTTGACGGAAAGCTTCAAGATCTTCTTGAGCGTTACGATACAGTTCGCAATGTGAATATTAAATATGATGGAGAGCTGGCAGATCTTAGACTTCCTGAAGGAATTAAATGGAAACAGACTGAAGATGGAATTGAACTAAGCTACAATCCATCTGATTTTCCGACATCAAACCTTTTGGGAATGCTGCAGGATGCCGGGAATATCCGGGAACTTACTTTGCAGTCGGAAAATACGGATCATCTGATTGCTGCAATGTACAAGGAACTTGATCTGTAAAAAAGAAAAATTAATTAACAGAGGGTGACCATGTCATATTTTACAGTTTTTAAAATGAGGCTTCGTATGGAGCTTCAATATAGAGGGGCGATGATCGGAGGAATTGCTTGTCAGATGTTCTTTGGTCTTATTCTGGTTGCGCTGTACAGGGCGCTTTATGCAGGAAAGCCCCAGTCTTTGCCTATTGAAAGCGTTGCAACTTATGTATGGCTGCAACAGGCTTTCTTTAGAATGATGCTGGCTTCTGATTCAGAGCTGGTGGACAAGATAAAATCAGGGGATATAGCCTATGATATGTGCAGGCCTGTAGACATGTACGGATTTTACTATGCCAGGATCATGGCCCAGAAACTAATGGGAAGTATCATGCGTGCCGTTCCTATGCTGGTGATGGCTTCTTTACTACCCAAGGGATGGGGAATAAGTCTTCCTGCATCTTTACCTGGATTTTTAGCTGCTATACCGGCTCTCTTTTTAGGACTTTTGTGCGTCTGTGCTCTTGAAAATATCACTGTTGCTTTTACCATGAAGACCCTTGATCCAAGAGGAATGCAGGGACTTCTTAGTCTTTTGATGATGACCTTTTCAGGGAATCTTCTTCCGCTGACTCTTTTTCCGGAAAGCTGGCAAAAGGTTATTACTTTTTTACCATATGCGCAGCTTCTTGATGCGCCCATCAGGCTGTATACGGGAAACTTCATGCCAAACGAGGCTTTGAGGATCTATGCCATTCAGGCCTTCTGGGTGGTAATTCTTATTGCACTGGGCGAGGCTATGTGGAATGCAAACAAGAAACGCATGATAGTTCAGGGAGGTTGAGATAAGGCTAATATCAGCCTTAGCAGTTTTTTTGTTTGGAGAAAAAATGAATACATTACGACTATATTTTAAATCAATAGGAATGTTGCTTAAGAGCCAATTGCAGTATCCGTCCTCTTTTATAATGCAGACCCTCGCGCAGCTTGTTATGGAGGGCGGCGAGATGATGGTTGTCATCCTTATAGTTGACAGATTTGAGAAGCTGAAGGGATGGAGCGGAGGAAATCTGTATTTCTTTTTCGGGATAATGTCTGTATCTTTTTACATTACTGAGTTATTCGGAAGAGGAATCACCGGAGATTTTCCATCTATGGTCAGGACAGGCAGGCTTGATACGTTTCTTGTAAGACCAAGAGGTGTGCTTACTCAGGTTTTGTGCGGCGGAACAGACCCAAGAAGAATTACCTGCATAGCAGTGGGCGTGGCGGCGCTTGTCATGGGAAGTAATCTTTCAGGGATTGCCTGGAGCCCGCTTAAGGTGCTTGCTTTGGTTGAGTCCATAGCCATGAGCTGCCTTCTTATATTGGGCCTTTTTATGATCGAGGCAATCTTTTCTATTTTCAGTGTAAAATCCGTGGAACTGGTAAATGCTATAACCTACGGCGGGCGAAGCGCTTGTCAGTATCCAATCGATATTTATCCGCTGCCCCTTAGAGCTCTTTTTACTGTTATTGCACCATTTGCACTTACAATGCACGTTCCGGCGTCCTGGATATTGGATAAACCGTTATATGGCTGGCCTGTCTGGACGGCTTTTGTTACGCCCCTTGCCGGAGCTGTAGTTTTTGCTGTGATGACGGCGCTTTTCCATTTAGCCATGAGACATTACAGATCAACTGGCAGTTGAAAAAACAGAAATCATATGAAGCGGTAGATTGGTAAAAAGATCTACTGCTTTTTTGTGATCCAAATCACAGTGAAAAGATTTATTTATATCCACCGATAAGTACAGTGTCTTTTACATTCCGGGCGCAGTAAAGCATGAAGGAATCAGCTCTTTTGATTTTGTGCAGATATCAGGAAGCGCAGCGAGAGATGCTCTTGCGTCAGGAAATCTTACAGTAGCAATCGGATTTTTGTCGGACTGGCTTTTGTATTACCAAAATGGTGAAGAGGTCGTAAGTACACTGGCACTTCATTCCGGATGTGCATCAGCTGCAACCTTGGCTGATTCAGACATAACCAAATTTGAAAAAGGAATGCGTGTAGGTGTTTCGGGAGATATAGGTGGTGTTTTCCATAACATTGGACTCAGATTCATAAATCATGATGGATTTTCAACAGAAGATTTCACATGGGTAGCACTTGAACCGGGGACACTTCTTGCAGCACTTCAGGAAGGCCAGGTAGATGTGATAGTTGCCAGTGATGAACTGATCTACAATTTTGTCGAGGATGGCTATGCGAAAGTTATTCGTTCACAGGACTACGATCCGGACTTTGAAAGTGAGGTTTGCTGCTCACTTGGATTTAATAAGGACTTTGTCAAGAATAATCCGGTTACAGTTTACAAGATCACCAGAGCAGTTTACAGAGCTTCTAAGTGGCTTGCGGAAAGCGAAGCTAACCGCGAGGAGGCAGTAGATCTGCTTCTTGATAAGCAGTACATTTCAGCTTCGAAGGAAATGGGAGTAAAGCTTGTAAATCTTCTTAACTATGGCTTTGGTACAAAAGAACTTGTGGCTACTACAAATGTTATAGGTCAGGAATATAAAGATTTAGGACTACTTCCTGCAGATTTTGATTTATCTGATGCTGAAGAAAAGTTCCTTGTTAAGTACGATCTTACAAAAATTCAGTAATAAGGGGGAGGACTTGTATGGCAGAAATAGCAGGTACTTTAAATGTAAATATTTCCCAAAAAGAGCTGACACTTCTCGAACAGAGAGATTTAACAGGAAGAGACAGACTGGTAAGAAGGATTGTTGTTTTTTTGCCTGCAGTCTTTGTTTTGATCCATATACTTGAGCATTTGTATGTTCCTTCCTTCAAAAACTATAAGCCGTCAGTTTCATATCTGATTCTTATGGCTATACTTCTTGGAGCGCTTATAGTATGGGATATCTTTACTTTCTTTTCTTATGAGGCCTTTGAAAAACTGAGATTTAAAAGTGCCCTTTATGTAGCGATTGCAATAATACTTACAATATATGACCTTGCAACAATTAAGTTTGGTGTTCTTGAGCTTCCATATTTTCCGTGGATTGGAAAAGTGTTTGATGCAATGATATCAGATAGGAGCAAGCTCTGGGAGTGTGTATATCATTCCTTTAAACTCCTGTTTACAGGTTATTTTTGCGGAGTTGGGATAGGCCTTTTGTGTGGGATATTGGCAGGCTGGTCCAAAACAGTACATTACTGGATACAGCCAATAACAAGGGTTTTGGGAGCAATACCGAGTACGACCTACATGCCAATAGTAATGATGCTGGCTTCATCTTTGTTTGGTGGGGCAGCTTTCATCATTGGCCTTGGAGTATGGTTTCCTGTGACTGTTTCAGCGATGAATGGAGTTCAAAATGTCCAGAAACACTACTACGAAGCTGCAGAAACCCTGGGGACAAAAAGACTTGGAATTCTCTCAAGAGTAGTTATTCCAGCTTCTATGCCAACTATATTTACCGGCCTCACACAGGGAATGAGCATTGCATGTCTGACCCTTGTAGTTGCAGAGATGATGGGAGTTGAGGCAGGACTTGGATGGTACATCAATTGGCAAAAGGGCTGGGGAGATTTTACCAAGATGTATGGAGCGATCATTCTTATCTGCTTAACATTTATTTTAGTCAACACAATACTGGGACTTATAAGGAAGAGAGTTCTTCGTTGGCAGGATGGAGGTATCTGATGGCTGTAGGTAATGTTGAGATAAAAGATGTAACAAAAATATTTAGAAGAAGTGATGAACAGGAAACTCTTACGGCGCTTGATCATATAAATCTGTCTGTTGCTCCGGGCGAGTTTGTGTCAATAGTTGGAGCAAGTGGCTGCGGTAAATCAACACTTCTAAGGATCATTGCAGGACTTGAGAAACCAACCTTGGGCGAAGCTGTATGTGACGGAGACGTGATAAGCGGAACAAGTGAAAAAAGAGGGCTGGTATTCCAAAACCATGCACTGTTTCCCTGGCTTACAGTTTGGGATAACGTTTTGTTTGGTTTAAAGTCCACAGGAAGAGTAGGTGAAAAAAATGATCTTGCAGAGCAGCTTCTTGATCAGGTGGGACTTACCAAATTTAAAAAATCCTATCCCAATCAGTTATCAGGTGGAATGAGCCAGAGAGTGGCACTGGCAAGAGCTCTTGCTACAGAGCCGGATGTCCTTCTTCTTGATGAACCTCTTGGCGCTTTGGATGCTTTCACAAGAATGAATATACAGGATGCCTTGATCGATTTGTGGAAGACCAGAGAAAAGACCATGATACTTATTACTCATGATGTGGATGAAGCAATCTACCTGTCCCAGAGAGTGATAATAATGTCACCAAGACCCGGGAGAGTCATCGAGACTTTAAATATTGATCTTCCATACCCAAGAAACAGAAGTGATTCCAATTTTACTTACTACAGGAATTATATCCTGGAGAAACTTGATTTTGCACAAAAGGGCGGAGAGATAGAATACATAATCTGACTCTGTCCATAGTTCTTTTAAAGAGGATAGATAGTATGAAAAATAAAGTTATAGCGGTGGTCACAGTAGTCCTGGGGCTTACTGCAGCAATAGGACCAAGAACAATTTTTCCGGTTTGCTCTGCAGCGGAAATGAAAATGAAATGCTACTACACAGCCCAGTGGGAACTTGTAGTTGGAATAATAGCTGCGCTAGTGGGAGTGGGACTTATTTTAATAAATGATAAAAAGATAAGGACTGTGTTATCGGTTATTGAAATAGCACTTGGCGCTCTGATAGTCCTTATTCCTACAGCAATTGTAGGCGTTTGTTCAAGTCCTATGATGCATTGTGTTTCAGTGACCAGACCAGCTCTTATCGTTACAGGAGTATTGGAAATTGTTACGGCAGCAGTATCTTTGTATTTTGCAGTTGAAGATAAGCTTGGTAAAGGCAGCATAAAGGTGGCACAACTTGAAAATTAGAGAAATTGTATTTCGAAAAATAAAGAACGGTAAGACAGGAGGGGCAGCAGCATTTTTCTTTGCAGTGCTACTCTCTTTTACGGTATTTGCAGGAACAATGCTGTACAGCAGCCTTTCCAAAGGAGCAGATAACCTAAAGGCAAGACTTGGTGCGGACATTGCGGTAGTTCCAAAAGGACAGGAATCAAATTACCAGGGGATTATTTTAAACGGAGAACCCATTGAATGCTCATTTGAGAGAAAGTATGAAAGTACGATCAGAAGCCTTGAAGGAGTAGAAAAAGTTACTCCTGTTATATATCTTGCAAGTTTAAATGCATCCTGCTGCTCAGTGCCGATTCAGATTATTGGTTATGATCCGGAAACAGACTTTGTGACAACACCGTGGATATCTGATGAATGCGTAAGTAAGTATAAGGAGGGAAGCCTTATTGTTGGAAGCAATATCGCAATAGATGAAGGCAATACTCTTACTTTCTTTGGACGAGTATATGAAGTCAGTGCCAGGTTAAATAAAACAGGTACCGGAATGGATAAGTCAGTATATGTTTCTTTTGACGTAATAAAACAGCTTATAAAGGATGGCAACGAAAAAGGAATTAAATTTGGTGATGAAAGTTCTTTGAGCGGGGAAGATATTACAGAAAAATATGTGTCAGCTTTTCTTGTGTCAGTAAAGGAAGGTTATAGCGTTGATAAAGTCGCAGGTCTGATAATGAGAGATGTTCCGGGGGGAATTGTCCAGAGTAAAAGCCTTTACAATACAGTTACAACCGGAATAAAACTGATCTCAGATACTGTGAAGATGCTGATCATCTCAGTCTTTGCGGCAATCACATTTGTAACAGCAATACTTCATATCTACAGAGTCAACAACCGAAAAAAAGAGTGGGCTGTCTATAGAATGATGGGCGGAACTGGAACATGGATAAGGAGCTATATACTTACTGAATCGATGACTCTGTCACTTCTTGGCGGGATTGTTGGAATATTTTTTGCAGCCTTATTCTATTTTCCTTTTAGTGATCTTATTTCTGAGCAGATAGGACTTCCATTTTTTGTGCCGGGAATCCTACAGATAATCGGAATGGTTGTCCTTAGTCTTGTGATCACAGCGTTGAGCGCAGTGATCCCGGGAATAATAGCAGGAGAAATAGCTTCCGGGACTGAGTGCTATGTGTTGATGCGGGAGGGTGAAAACTAAATGTCAGTAGTATCGAATAATATTGTCAAAGAGTATAAAAGGCGTGGCGCATCCTTCACCGCTTTGGATGATGTTGATATTGAGGTAAAAGAAGGGAAGATCACGGCTATAATGGGAAGGTCAGGTAGTGGAAAAAGCACTCTTTTAAATGTTCTGGCCGGTATGATAAAACCAGAGAGCGGCGCAGTTACCATAGATGGTATGAATATCTTTGAAAAAGACCTAAGATCAAGAGACAAGCTCCGTGCAGAAAAGATAGGAATAGTTCCGCAGAGCCATAGCCTGATAAGCGGACTTACAGCATATGAAAATATCATTCTTCAAAATAGCTTTTCAGAGCACGATAGGCAAAGTGGTGAAGGGACTTTGGCTGAGATAGTAACCTTTCTTGGACTTGATGAACTTATGGATGTTTATCCCGGCAGTCTTTCCGGAGGAGAGATGAAAAGAGTTTCCATTGCAAGAGCCCTTTTCGGGAATTTGAAATATCTTTTTGCTGATGAGCCAACCGGTGAGCTTGACAATGACAATTCTAAGAAGGTCATGGAATTATTCAGATCTCAGGCTGAAAGAGGAAAGGGAATACTGATAGTTACCCACGATAAGCTTGTTGCGGATATGGCTGATATCGTATATACAATGGAAAACGGAAAATTGAGTCTGCTGTAAAAGGCAGGCTCTTTTTAATTAAGAAAAATTTATATCCTCCTATAAGTACAGTATCTTTTACATTCTGAGCGCAGTGAAGCATAATCACTATTATCAAAAACAAGAAACCAAGAAAAATCTGAGGAGGATAACCATTATGAGAAAGAACTTATTAAACAAGACAGTTTCTATTGCAGCAGCTGCTGCGCTTACAGGAAGTTTTTTGACAGGATGCGGAAGTGCCGAGACAGCAAGTGCTGCAAATGAAGAAGCAAAGGCAGCAGAGAGTGCTACAGAAGTATCAGAGGAAGTTAAAGAGGAAGGCTCACAGGAGAGCAGCACAGAAACAGCAGAGGCAGAATCAGTTGATGCAGGTCTTCTTGCAGATATTAAAGAAAGAGGCTACATCGTTGTTGGGACAGAAGGAACCTGGAGCCCGTACACATATCATGATGATAATGATGAACTTGTTGGATTTGAGGTTGAGGTAGCAAAGTACATCGCTGACTACATTGGAGTCGATGTTCAGTTTTCAGAAACAGTATGGAGCTCAATGTTTGCTTCTCTCGATGCAGGCCAGATAGATATCGTTGTTAATGGAGTTTCGTATTCTGAAGAAAGAGCTGAAAAGTACGATTTCTCTGAGCCATACAACTATTCACAGTATGCGATCCTTACACTTGCTGATAATGATGAGATCAATTCTTTAGAGGATGCAAAGGGTAAGACAGCAGCAAATGATCCAACAAGTTCAATCGGTAAATTTGCAGAGGAGAGCGGAGCTGTGCTTGATGAAGTTGGTGAAGCTGCACAGGCTATAAGCGAAGTTAAAAATGGAAGGGCAGATCTTACATTCAGCCCTGTAACTGTTTTTGCAGATTACTTAAAGAATCATCCTGAGGATGCTGACAAGTTTAAGGTAATTGTTGTTACAGATCCAGAGCCTAGTGCATACGTTCCTGTTGTAAAAGGAAATGAAGCACTTGTAAATGTTATAAACGAAGCACTTGACCAGGCTAAAGAAGACGGAACTTTATCAGAACTTGCACTCAAGTACTTTGATGTTGACACAACCAAGGGTGAATAAAAAATAAATTGATTGGATAGTGGTTATGAACGAGAGAATTGTAACTGAGTTAATTGAATCATTTGGAAAGCTGTTTTGGGCCGGAGTAAAGGTGTCAATCCCTCTTACGGTAACTTCATTTTCAGCGGGGCTTCTCATAGCATTTTTAGTTGCTCTTGCACAGATAGCCAAGGTGCCAATCTTAAGGAGACTTGTGAGGATTTATGTCTGGATCATAAGATGCACACCGATGATCGTTCAATTATTTGTAGTATACTTTGGACTTCCAAGCATTGGCATCACATTAAATTCTTTTTTTAGTGCATGGCTCGTAATGTCACTCAGCGTAGGAGCTTACTGCTCTGAAACAGTGAGAGCAGCAATAGAGTCAGTTCCAGCAGGACAGCTTGAAGCCTGCTACTGTGACGGACTTACATTCTGGCAGGGTATGATATATGTCATAGTTCCCCAGGCGCTGAGAACAGCATTTCCACCACTGTCCAATTCGATAATTGGTCTGGTGAAAGATACATCACTTGCTTACAGTGTTGCATTGGTGGAAATCCTTGCTACAGCTCAGAGAATAGCAGCAAGAACCTATGATTATTTCTGGCTTTATATGGAGGCAGGTCTTATCTATCTAATCATCTGTTCAGTTCTTACAATACTTCAAAGTAAGGCGGAAAAAGCACTTGAAAGGAGAAGATAAGTATGCTGGAGTTAAAAAATGTACATAAAAAGTTTGGCGAAACGACAGTTCTAAAGGATGTGAGCCTCAAAGTAGACAAAGGAGATGTTGTAGCAATACTTGGTCCAAGTGGCTCTGGTAAAACAACTTTTTTAAGATGTGCAGGGTATCTTAACAGAGCTGACAGTGGAAAACTTATTATCGGCGACGAGGAATATGACCTTAAGAAGATTAAGGGAAAAGATTTACTTAGATACAGAAGCAGAGTTGGTTTTGTTTTTCAGAGTTTTAATCTCTATGGAAATAAGACGGCGCTTGGAAATGTTACTTTGGGACTTAAGGTTGCCCAGAAAATGAAAAAAGAAGATGCGGATAAAATAGGGCGAAAGCTTCTTGAAAAAGTCGGGCTATCAGACAGAGCAGATTTTTATCCATCTAAACTCTCTGGCGGACAGCAGCAAAGAGTAGCCATAGCAAGAGCACTTGCTACAAACCCTGAAGTCATCTTTTTTGACGAGCCAACATCAGCACTTGATCCTGAACTTACAGGTGAAGTACTAAATGTTATAAAAGAACTGGCTGATGAAGGGGTAACAATGATAGTTGTAACCCATGAGATGGAGTTTGCAAGAAAAGTAGCAACAAAGGTTGTCTTCATGGAAAATGGGGAAATTGTGGAAGAGAACAATTCCAAGGATTTCTTTGAGCATCCGCAAAAAGAGAGAACACGAGAGTTTATCTATAAGTCCAGCACTTGGGCAGCAGATGCCCAGTATGACGGAAGTGGAATTTGACAAAAAGGGGATTTACAAATATGTATCTGAAGAATGTAGGAATTTTTGTAGAAGATCTTGAGGGAGCAAAAAAATTTTTTGAAAGCTATTTTGGAGCTAAAGTATTAAAAACTTTTGATAACCCAGCTAAGGAGTACTATTCATATATTCTTGAGTTTGATGGTCAGGCCTGGGTTGAACTTATGAAAAAACCTGAGACTGTCAGTCTTCCAAAGGATCCAAACAGACTGGGACTGGCACATATATGCTTTAAGATTGATACCAGAGAAAAACTTAATGAGATCATCTCCGGGTTTAAAAAAGATGGTTATAAAATTCAATATGAACCAGAAAACGAAGACGGTCCCGGAGAAGTAAGAGCAATAACTTTTGAAGATATAGTAATTGAGGCCAATTACGGATATTGATATAGATACTAAAAAATAGTCTGACAGGGGATAAAGAAATGGCACATATTGTGAAAAATATCGCTGAACTGGTAGGGCACACGCCACTTTTTGAATTTGTTAGATTAGAAGAAAAATACGGATTAAAGGCGACAGTACTCGGCAAACTTGAATATTTTAATCCGTCCGGGTCAATCAAGGACAGGACAGCACTCAACATGCTGCTTGATGCTGAAGAAAAGGGCCTTATAAAACCAGGGGATACAATAGTTGAAGATACTTCAGGAAATACAGGAATTGGACTTGCTGCGTTTGCTGCCAGCAGAGGGTACAAGCTAAAGATATTTCTTGAAGAAGATCAGTCAATCGAAAGACGCAAGATATTAAAGGCATATGGAGCTGACGTCATGTTTACCAGTCAGGTTCCGAGAATAAAAGAGGCGAAGGAAGCCGGAATTTTTTCTATGGCTTTTTATCAAAAAGCAATTGAAGAATACTGCGCAGCTCAGGAAACAAAGCATTTTTTTATAAATCAAATGTCAAATGAATCAAATCCAAACGTACATTATTCTACGACAGGTCCTGAAATATGGAATGATGCAGATGGCAAAGTGGATATCTTAGTGGCAACAGCGGGAACCGGTGGAACAATAACAGGATTATCCAAGTTTTTTAAAGAGAAAAACCCTGATATCAGGATAGTGGCAGTACAGGCTGATAAAAAATCAAGAACAGGGTCATCGGATAATCCAAAAACAATTGATGGTATCGCTCCGTTCTATGGTGATGACATTAGAAATGAATACAAAGCTCCATTTATGGTGTCATTTGAATATGATGAATGTATTGAAGTCAGCGGAGAAGATACATATAGCACAGGACGGGATATTGCCAGAACGGAAGGAATTTTCCTTGGACAGTCTGCGGCTGCAGCAATGGTGGCTGCAAAACAAGTCGCACAAAGGCCTGAAAATGAAGGAAAAAATATTGTAGTAATTTTGGCAGACAATGGAATGAAATATCTTAGTACGCAGATGTATGATAAGTAACTTTTAACTCTGCCTATAAGCTTTGTTTAATTTCACAATGAATCTTTCTGTGCTAATATTTATTTAACAAAACAAACGCAGATAAAAAATACTTTAAAATACATGGAGGAAATCATCATGGCAGACATCAAAGAAAGCGCATTAGAACTCATTGGGGGAACACCACTTCTTAAACTTAACAATTACAGCAAAAAGGCAGGAGCTACAAACGCAACACTTCTTGCCAAGCTTGAATACTTAAATCCAGCCGGATCAGTAAAAGACAGAGTTGCTCTTTCAATGATCGAAGATGCTGAAAAGAGCGGAAAGCTTAAACCAGGAGCTACAATCATTGAGCCTACTTCAGGAAATACCGGAATTGGTCTTGCAGCAGTTGCAGCAGCAAAGGGATACAGAGCAATCCTTACACTTCCTGACACAATGAGCGTAGAGAGAAGAAATCTTCTTAAGGCTTATGGCGCAGAGATCGTTCTTACAGAAGGTGCAAAGGGAATGAAGGGCGCAATTGCAAAGGCTGATGAATTAAACGGTCAGATCGAAGGTTCAATCATTCTTGGACAGTTTGTAAACCCTGCAAACCCTGCAGTTCACAAAGCTACAACAGGTCCTGAGATCTGGGAACAGACAGACGGAAAAGTAGATATCTTTGTAGCCGGTGTAGGTACAGGCGGAACAATTACAGGTGTAGGCGAGTACTTAAAAGAACAGAACCCTAATGTGAAGATCGTTGCTGTAGAGCCTGCAACAAGCCCTGTTCTTTCAAAGGGTGAGGCCGGTGCACACAAGATTCAGGGAATCGGTGCAGGATTTGTTCCTGATACACTTAACACAAAAATTTATGATGAAGTTATTGCAATTGAGAATGATGATGCCTTTGAAGAAGGTAAGAGATTTGCAGTTTCAGAGGGTATTCTCGTAGGTATTTCATCAGGCGCAGCACTTAAGGCTGCAACTATATTAGCAAACAGGGAAGAAAACAAGGGAAAGAATATCGTAGTTCTTTTACCTGACTCTGGTGACAGATATCTTTCAACACCATTATTTGCCGACTAATGGTTTTTGCTTCATAATAATCTTCTTTCATAGATTGCTCCGGGGCTCATTTGCTTCGGAGCAATACTCATAATCAGAAATGGTAAAAGAGTGTATGGGAAAATATAACTTTGATGAAATAATAGCAAGAAGAGGAACTAGCAGCCTGAAATACGATTTTGGCCCGGAGAGAAAGGGAAGGGATGATCTGCTTCCACTGTGGGTTGCAGATATGGATTTTAAGCTTCCTGAAGAGATACTTTCGGATATTCAAAAAAGAGTGGCGCATGGAATATTCGGATATACAGATCCTAAGGATGATTATAAAGCTTCACTAAGACACTGGTTTAAAAAAAGACATGGCTTTGTAATAGAGGATGACTGGAATACCATAGAACCTGGCATGGTCCACTCAATTTCACTTGCCATAAGGGCATTTACTAAACCAGGAGATTCTGTCCTTATCCAGCAGCCGGTTTATTATCCTTTTATGGAGTCAATTACTTTAAATGGCCGAAAAGTTGTCAACAACCAGCTTGTATATAAAGACGGGCACTATGAAATTGATTTTGAAGACTTTGAAAGAAAGATCATTTCTGAAGATGTAAAGATGTTTATTCTTTGCAGTCCTCACAACCCTGTGGGAAGAGTCTGGACAAAAGAAGAACTTCAAAGAATTGCAGATATTTGCCTTGAAAGAAATATTTATGTTTTTTCTGATGAAATCCATTCAGACTTTGTGTATAGTGGTCATAAGCATGTTTCCTACATTACCCTTGGGGAGAAGTATTGGAAGCGCCTTATTTTGGGAACTGCTCCAAGTAAAACTTTCAATATAGCAGGGCTTCAGCTGGCAAATATTATTATTCCGGATGAAGATACCAGAGCTGTTTTTAGACGAGAAAACGAGGCAGCAGGCTATAGTCAGGGAAATGTCCTTGCAATGGCAGCGACAGTTTCTGCCTATACAAAGGGCGAGGAGTGGCTTGATGAGCTTATCTATTACCTTGAGAGGAATGTCAATTATCTGAGGAGCTTTTTAAAAGAGAATCTTCCGGAGGTTAAGCTCATTGAACCTGAAGGAACGTACCTGGTGTGGCTTGATTTTTCAGGGATTACAGATGACCCAAGAGAGCTTGAAAAGCTTATAGTTGATGAAGCAAAGCTCTGGCTTGATGCTGGAGCAATCTTTGGAAAAGAGACAGCTCTTTTTGAAAGAATAAATATAGCATGTCCAAGGGCAGTGCTTGAACAGGCGCTTGAGCAGTTATATATGGCAGTAGATAAGCACAAAAAAGCATAATGCTATTGCCGGATATTTTAATGAGAGGATATAAAAAATGGATTGTAGTGGTTGTAACAAATGTACAGAAGTCAGATGCAGCATAGAGACTAAGTGTCAGCAGCTTGACAGAAATCTTATGGATAAATGGGGAGCTATAAGCTATCCGATCTATCAGACGGCAACTTTTGCCCATGACGGATTTGGGCAGAGCACAGGCTATGATTATACAAGAATGCAGAATCCTACAAGGCAGCAGCTTGAGTCAATTGTTGCCTATCTTGAAAATGGAAAAGATGCACTGGCTTTTTCTAGCGGAATGGCAGCAATTGCTACTGTTATGGAGCTTTTTAAGCCGGGAGATCACTTTATTATTGATGAGGATCTCTATGGAGGAAGCATCAGACTTTTTAACGAGATCAGCAAAAAGAACGGGCTCACTTATACTGCAATAAGTTTAAGCACCGAGGATATCACACCTTATATAACTGAGAAAACAAAAGCTGTATATCTTGAAACACCCACCAATCCCATGATGAATGTTACTGATATCAGGAAGCTTTCAAAGATTACTAAGGAACATGGCCTTCTTCTTATCGTCGACAATACGTTTTTGTCTCCTTATTTCCAGAATCCTCTTAATCTTGGGGCTGACATTGTGGTTCATTCAGGAACCAAGTTCCTTGGAGGTCATCACGATACTATTGGAGGCTTTGTGGTTGTTAAGGATGAGGAGCTTGATGAGAGGATCCGCTTTATCTATAAAACAACAGGAGCAGGACTTTCACCTTTTGACAGCTGGCTGATCCTTCGCGGTATCAGGACTTTGGCGGTAAGACTTGACAGAGCACAGCAGAATGCCCTTGAACTAGCAGAGTTTTTAAAGGAACAGGAGCATGTCACAAAGGTTATTTACCCGGGACTTCCTGAACATCCGGGATATGAGATCATGAAAAAGCAGGCAAGGGGCTTTGGAGCTATGCTCACCTTTGAGGTGGACTCAGCAGAATTTGCCAAAAAGATACTTAATAATGTTCAGCTAATTTATTTTGCAGAGAGTCTTGGGGGAACGGAAACTCTGATAACTTATCCTATTACCCAGACTCACGCAGATGTGCCAAAAGAGCTTTTGGAAAAGAATGGAATAAACGACAGAGTGCTCAGACTTTCAGTGGGTATTGAAGGCATACGGGACCTGAAAGCAGAGCTGACAAGAGTTTTTGCAATCTGAATATAATAAACACTATACCGAGAGGACATTTTATTCCTCTCGGTATTTTTATTTCGGAAACTGCTCAAATTTTTGAAATAAAGTATTGTTAAAAACTATATTGCATAAAATACAATAAATGATATAATGACTTCTGTTTTAACCAAAAAATTATAAAAAGTTTATGTTTGTTTAATTATTTTATTGGAGGAATTATGAACAGAAAGCTATGTATGAGTGCAGGAGCTATTGGTGTGTCAGCTCTTTTGCTCAGTGCCTGTGGACAATCAGCAGGCGCAGCTACAGCAGCGAAGTCAGGCTTAAAAGAAACTGACGTGATCAGTGAAGTTAAAAACGATGCTGAAAAGCCTTCATCCATAAGAATCATGGTTGATGGAACCTTAGTAACCCAGGAAAATGGGCGTGATGAATTTGAGAAAAAGTGGGAGGACCTCACAGGAATCGATCTTGAAATAATCCAGCCGGAGCATGATGTTTACTACGAAGAAGTTTCAAAGGCATTTGAAAGTGGAGATCTTCCTGACGTTGTTTTACTTAGTTCAAATTACTATACCAAATATGCAGCAGAGGAGATGCTAGCTGATATTACACCTTTTTATTCAGGTTCAGAGCTTGAGCAGAGGGTAAAAGAAGCAGGAAATGAAAGCCTTGTTGACGGTATCAGGATAAATGGCAAGCTTTACGGCTTTTCTCCAACAAGGGGAAATGGGTGCGTTACCTATATCAAGAAATCATGGCTTGATAATACAGGACTTTCGGTACCCACAAATTTTAGTGAATACATGGAAATGTTAAAGGCCTTTTCTGAAGGAGACCCCGATGGTGACGGGATAAATGGTAACACTTATGGCGTTTCTGCAGCAGGCATCATAAATAATGAGGCACCTTACATAAACTATCTTCCTGAGTTTTATCAGGATGCTTATCCTTCTTTTTATGAAAAAGAGGATGGAACCTGGAGTGATGGATTTATGGAAGAGCCGATGAAAGCAGCTCTATTACGTCTTCAGGATGCATATGCCAAGGGTTATATCGACAAGGATATAGCTGATAACGGAACAAGTAATTGCAGAGACAAGTACTATGCAAATGAGTACGGCGTGTTTACTTATTGGGCAGGAACATGGGCAAAGACTCTGTCTGGAAAGCTTGTTGAAGCCGGAGTAAACGGAGAACTTGTTGTAATGCCGCCTCTTGCAGAGACTGGTCAGTATCTTGAGCGAGTAGCGCCTGTGTGGTGCATTACATCAGCCTGTGACAATCCATCAGGAGTTTTTAAGTACTTTTTTGAAACAATGAATGATGGTGGAGAAATGGAAGAGCTTTGGACCTACAGCCCAATATCAGATAGTTTTACCAAGAATCATATAGACCATCTTCTTGCCACAGTACCTCTTTTAGAGGATCCGGGGAAAGAGAGCATAACACCGGATCAGGCAAATGCTTTACAAATATTTAATGAAAATAGCAGGATGGCAGATCTTCCGTATAGTACTGATGCCTATTCTCTTTACAATGAAGATCTCATGGCACTTAAGAAAGAGCTTATAAAAAAAGTTGTAGTTGACGGAGCTGAAATAGAGTCTGCATATTCAGAGTTTGTGGCAGCAAATGGCGCATATATGTCCCAGGCCATTGTTGATTCGCTCAATGCAGAATGAGGAGATTAATATGAAAAATAACAGAGGAATGAGATTTAGTATTAGATTAAAAATAATAATCATGAGTATCATGATAAATATCCTTATATGTACAGTTATGGGCATTACAATTTACCGCTTTGTACATACCAGCTATGTAAAGAGCGCATCAGAGGATACTCTTGCCGTAACACAGATAGCTGCAAAACAGCTCAATGGTAATCTGCTTAGTCTTTTGGATGCAGGCGCTGACGACAGCTATGCCAATACAGTAATGCTTGAAGATATGGCGCAGGTTGTAAGTTCAGCAAATATAAGTTCCATCTATACAGCGGGAACAAGAAATGGCAGTCTTGTTTATCTTTCAAGACCTGTTTCAGACGGCATTGCTATTGGAGCAGGAGTTGAAAGCGCATTCCAGGCTGGAATGAATAAGGCTCTGACTTCAGACGGATATGTATCAACAGACATAAACAAAGCTGCATCAGGAGCTCACTACATTACAGCTTATGCTCCTATTTTTAATAAAGCAGGAGAAACAGTTGGTATTCTTGGAGTTGACTATATTGTCGATGAACTTGTTAACTCACTTAATGCTATAGTAAGGACCATAATTATTATTGGAATTATTCTTTCTGCAGTTTCTGCCCTCGTTTCTATTCTCATGGCAGGAGGAATTGTAAGTGGTCTTAACAAGGTAGAGAGAAAGATAAATGACCTTGTAAGCAATGATGGAGATCTTACACAGAAGATCGAGATCAAAGGAAACGACGAAGTAACTGATATTGCAGATGGTATAAACAGCCTTCTTGAGTATATTAGAGATGTTGTAAGTTCAATCTATACAAGCTCAAGCAAGCTTTCAGGCTCTGTTGATACAGCCCTTGATACAACAATAAAGACAAATGATCAGCTTGACACTGTATCTGCAACCATGGAAGAGATGAGTGCTGCTATGGAAGAAACATCAGCGTCTCTCCAGCAGGTTCAGGGATCAACCAGCAAGATCAAAGAAGACGTTCAGGGAATGTATTCAAGTGTCCGTGAAGGAACAGACTATGCAGGCAGAATGGAGCAGCGCGCTATGGAAATGAGACAGCACGCAGAAGAAGAGACTAATCTTGCCAAAGAAGCAGCTGATAACATGGCAGACAATCTGAATGCCAAGATTGAGAAGTCAAAGGCTGTTGAGGGCATAAGCGGTCTTACCCAGACAATTCTTGAGATTGCATCTCAGACAAATCTTTTGTCACTTAATGCCAGCATTGAGGCTGCAAGAGCAGGAGAACACGGTAAGGGCTTTGCTGTAGTTGCGGGAGAAATAAGCTCACTTGCAACTAATTCTGCAGATACAGCTAAAAAGATTCAGAAAATTTCTGATGAGGTTATAAGTACCGTAAAAGATCTTACAGATGAAGCAACAAAGATGGTTGACTTTGTCCGTGAGAAGACGGTTGACGGATATCTTCAGCTTATGGACACCGGAATACAATATCAGGAAGATGCAAAAAAGATATCTGAAATGTTAAAGAGAATGGAAACAGCATCTCAGAATATCGAGAGTTCTATGAATATTGTATCTGACGCGATGGATGATGTATCAACAGCAGTAGATGAGAGTGCAAGAGGCATCAGCGATGTTGCAGGTGCGGTATCTGAGATGTCAGATAACATGAACCAGAACAGAGAAGTGGTAAATGAAAATGCCAATATCGCTCAGCAACTTGATGGCGAGGTAAATAAGTTCAAATTCTAAAAAAAAATGTTGTGATATAGAGTGATTGTGGTATGATATAGCAGTACTTTTATACTTTAAAGGAGTAATGTGTATGACCATACTACAGCTAAAATATGTGATCGCTATCGACGAAGAGTGCTCCATGAGAAAGGCAGCAGACAGGCTCTATGTATCGCAGCCGGGACTTTCAAGTGCGGTAAGGGACTTAGAGAGCGAGATTGGTATCCAGATCTTTGAGAGAGTACATAACGGAGTGGTTACCACGGCAGCAGGTTCATCATTTATTGCTTATGCAAGGAATGCTGTTGAGCAGTTTGAAAAGGTTGAAAATAAATATTTGAATTCCGGAAGTCACAGACAGACCTTTGCGGTATCAATGCAACATTACACAATAGCTGTAAATGCATTTATTGACACAGTAAAAGAGTTTGATCTTGAGGAGTACCAGTATTCAATAAAAGAGACACAGACCAGCGAAGTAATTGAAGATGTGAAGACGTTAAAGAGTGAAGTTGGCGTTATAGCTCTCTCGGATTTTAACAAAAATACTTTTAAAAAAGTGTTTGCAGATGCTTCTTTAGAGTTCCATGATCTTTTTACAAGGGATACATATGTATATCTTCGTAAGGACCATCCGCTTGCTTTGGAAAGTGAGATATCGCTTGAGCAGCTACAGGATTATCCGTGTATGGTCTTTGATCAGGGAGACAATACTTCTTTTTACTACAGAGAAGAAGCACTTGCTACCTACGATTATAAAAAGGTCATCAGCACCAATGAAAGAGCAACTTCAATCGAGCTCATGCTTGGACTTAACGGTTATGCTGTAGGTGCGGCAATGCTCGGTGACAGCTTAAACGATTCTGAACTTACTGCAGTTAAGTTAAAAGAGGAAGAGAAGCTCACTTTTGGATATATAACCAGAAAAGGCAGTGAACTTAGTGAAATGGGACAGGCTTTTGTCAAAAAGCTTGAAGCCTATAAGTAGAAAATAAAAATCCCTTATTTACCTATGGCATCATTTAGATGCAGGTAAATAAGGGATTTTTTTATAACATAGCGACATTCTTTTTTAGTTTTCGCCAAGCTTTGCCTTTTCATCCTCTATGATTTCATAGACATCGATGCGCTGTTTAATGTCCTCGGGCATTCCGATGAACAGTCCGCCATAATGGTATCCATCTTCATTGACAGTAGCTCTGACAATTTTTATAAATACATGCAAAACTTCTTTTGTCCAAATGGCGAGATGGGCTTCATAGTTGTCACCGATAGTAAGCTGTTTGTCTGTAATAAAACCTACTCCGACACTTGATGCGTCAGTAATTTTGATATCAACTGTTTCTCCATTATCTGGACCGCCTACTTCTTTGATGATAATTTCGCCAGTCAGGTCAAGCCTTCTACTTCGTCTTTTTTCTTCCATAATTACCCCCATTATTAAAAATGAAATAACGCACCATTGTATATGCTTCGTTACTGTTCACTCGCATACAGCTCGCTCCAGTAACCACTTCGCGCATTCATTCCAAATCGACTTCGTCGATGGAATGCGCTCACTCCCGTATCAAGTTCTCACGAAATGCGCAGCTTAGTGCGCATTTCTGTCTGAACAGTAACTATGCTTCATTATACACTATTTGCTATAATAAGTGAAATTGTAAACAGCCTATGCCTGGTGTATAATCTAATATGCTGGGCAGAGTTTTTACACTGAAACAGAGCCTAATAATTTTAAGGAGATCAATATGAAAATTGCGGTAGTTGGAACCGGCTATGTCGGTCTTTCCAATTCAATTTTATTATCACAATATAACGAGGTTGTTGCAGTAGATGTCATTAAGGAAAAGGTAGATTTGGTCAACAGCAGGAAATCACCTATAGTAGATAAAGAGATAGAGGAATATCTTGCTTCTAAAACACTTAATCTTTTTGCTACAACAGATGCATCATCAGCTTATGACGGAGCTGATTTTGTAATTGTTTCTACACCTACAAATTACGATGAAAAGATGAATTACTTTGATACTTCATCAGTTTTGTCAGTTGTTGAGCAGGTAAGAAAAGAGAATCCGGATGCTTATATAGTTATTAAATCAACTATCCCTGTAGGATACACAGAAGAACTTATGGAGGAGTTTAACACAGACCACATCATGTTCTCACCTGAGTTCTTAAGAGAGGGTCATGCTCTGTATGACAACCTCTATCCATCAAGGATCATTGTTGGTTACAACACAGACAGCGAGGAAGCAGAACAGAAGGCTCATCTTTTTGCAGGAATGCTTAAACAGGGCGCTCTTAAAGAAGATGTTCAGACTCTGTTCATGAATACTACTGAGGCAGAATGTGTTAAGCTTTTTGCCAATACATTCCTTGCTCTTCGTGTTTCATACTTTAATGAGCTTGACACATATGCAGAGGTGAGAGGACTCAACACCAGAAATATCATCGATGGTGTCTGCCTTGATCCCAGAATTGGCAATTTCTATAACAACCCTTCTTTTGGCTATGGTGGCTACTGTCTTCCAAAGGATACCAAGCAGCTTCTTGCCAACTATGAAGATGTTCCCAATAACCTTATCAGCGCGATAGTTGAGGCCAACAGAACCAGAAAAGATTTCATAGCTGACAGAATATGGGCTCTTCAGCCAAAAAAAGTTGGTGTTTACAGACTTACCATGAAGGCAGGCTCAGATAACTTCAGACAGTCAGCTATTCAGGGAATCATGAAGAGAATAAAGTCCAGAGGTATTGAGTGCGTGGTTTATGAACCAACTCTTAAGGATGATCTGTTCTTTAATTCCAAGGTTGAAAGGAATCTTGAAACTTTCAAGAAAGAGTGTGATTACATAATTGCGAACAGAATCACACCTGACCTTGCAGATGTAGTGGATAAGGTATACACAAGAGATCTTTTTGGTAATGAGTAAGATTTTTATTAAAGGATATAAGAAAGTATAGTTTTGAAAAAATAATAAAGTAAGCCTTGTTTTCCTTTCAGAAAAGAAAACAAGGCTTTTGTATTATTTGTTATGGGACCGTCCGCCACCATTGACTGAACCTGAGAAAAACGCCCTGGTCTGTGAGCCGACGGTGAGGATGATGGGAACAGTAGATTCATTCATACACCGTCGGATTCAGCATTGTAGCGTTTTTCTCAGGTTCAGTCAATGGCAGGCACCTGCGGTGTGGCTGGGTACAAGTGCCTCTGGCTCTGAATCCGAGAACAGTAGGGGTGGCTGCTTTCAAGGATGCGCAGAACTATATACCCATTTCACTGTGACAATCCAGAGTTGTTGAAGAAGATATCGGAGAGATGTGGGATAAGTGCTCAAATAATGTGCTTTTTATCCTATTGATTTGACAGTCTGATAATGGATTTTGCTCCTGAGTAGGATAAATGTTTGACTTTTACTCTTTTTATCCCACTCGTATTATATAGTCATACCCATTCTTTACCTTTTCTATAGGTATAGGGTATGCTGTTGAAGATGCTGTGGATTGGTTTTGTCCCACTACCGCATAGACGGTTTCGAATAGGCTCCAACCACAGCCTCTTTGTCACAATGTTAATCAGTTAGATACCGCATGACGGTTTATGTAGAACGAGGTTACATCGGCAGAGAGTCCTGTGGATCCAATACAGCGTCAAATACTTTTAAGGAGGATCACATGTATGATCTATGTTGGTATCGATGTTGCAAAGGATAAGCATGATTGCTGCATCCTGGGATCAGAAGCCGATAATCTCTATCCGGT
>NZ_FOXO01000071.1 GCF_900115735.1 Butyrivibrio proteoclasticus | reverse complement strand
AATAGACTAACTATTAAAAGTCAACAAGAAAATGAAGATTTTTGAATAAAACATCGTTAGGTGTTTTAGATAGCCTGGAGGCAGGCTTAAGCCTCAATTAGTACCTTGAAAACTGCATGACAAACAGAGCATCTGAAAAGGTGCTCTAAGAAAAGGATGTAAGTTAAAGACTCTTTATTTTCGGTAGGCTTCGCCTGTAAGTTCCATCCGATAGATGGTGCGTATCAGCTTTTTCGCCGCATGACCGACAGCAACATTGTAATGCTTGCCTTCACTTATCTTCTTTGAAAGGTAGGCTCCGAAGCTTTCATCCCATTTGCAGACGAACTTAGTGGCATTAAACAAAGCATACCTTAGGTAACGGGATCCTCGTTTTTCCATGTGAGAATAACTGGAATCGAGCTGTCCTGACTGGTATGTAGATGGCGATAACCCAGCAAATGCAAGTATCTGATCAGCATTACTGAATCTGGAGAAATCACCAACTTCTGCAAGAATCATGGCTCCCATACGGTAGCTAATGCCGGGGATTGTCATAATCGGAGAGTTGCAAGTATCCATGATGGATTTGATTGAAACTTCGATTTCATCAATCTCATCCGTCAGCACCTCGATCAAATGGATGGTGTGTTTCAACTCCATTGATTTTGCTGGCATAACAGAACCAATTGAATTTTTTGCAGCATCTCTTATGGTGACAGCCATATCTCGTCCGTAGCGTCCCTTAGAAGCTGTTTCAAGGACATTTCTGAGATGTGTAAGGTGACTTTCAGCGACGTAAGAAGCACCGGGAAACTCAGAAAGTAAGGCGTACACAGAAGCCATATGAAGACTGGGAACGAGCTTTTCCAACTCTGGGAAAAGAATGTTTACAAGACGGGCCACGGAAGATTTAAGCTTTGCACGTTCCTGAACCTTATCGAAACGGTAGCGGGTTAATGACTTGAGTTCTTCACTGTGATATGATGTGTCTGAGTAGGGCTTGAGAGTCTTATCAGTCATCAACATCATAGCAATCGAACCGGCGTCGACTTTATCCGTTTTCGTCTTTCTAAGGCTTAGACCTTTTCTGTAAAGATTTGTATGTAACGGGTTGATAACACAGGTGGTCAGACCTTTATCAATGAGCGATCCGAGAAGATTGAGTGAGTAGTGACCGGTAGCTTCAAGACCTACTTTTATTTCGGTTCTATCGTTAGTCACTGAGAAAATCTTCTCATACAACTCATCAAAGCCTGCCTTGTTATTCGGGATAGTAAATACCGGATAGAGATTATCGGCTTCTGATCCCAGGATGCAGCAATCATGCTTATCCTTTGCAACATCGATACCAACATAGATCATACATGTGATCCTCCTTAAAAGTATTTGACGCTGTATTGGATCCACAGGACTCTCTGCCGATGTAACCTCGTTCTACATAAACCGTCATGCGGTATCTAACTGATTAACATTGTGACAAAGAGGCTGTGGTTGGAGCCTATTCGAAACCGTCTATGCGGTAGTGGGACAAAACCAATCCACAGCATCTTCAACAGCATACCCTATACCTATAGAAAAGGTAAAGAATGGGTATGACTATATAATACGA
>NZ_FOXO01000026.1 GCF_900115735.1 Butyrivibrio proteoclasticus | reverse complement strand
TATCAAAGCAACTCTTTAACGATTTGTATGCAGCATTCGAAAGCTGCGTCCATGGAGTCTTGAAAGTAGCCATCCCTACTGTTCTCGGAGTCAGAGCCCGAGGCAATAACACCCAGCCACACCGCAAGGTGCTTGCCATTGACGGGTTCTGCGGAAAACGCTACAATGCTGAATCCGACGGTGAGATAATATCTACTGTTCCCATCATCCTCACCGTCGGCAGAGCCTGCAGGGCGTTTTCCTCAGGTTCAGTCAATGGTGGCGTACGCAGACGTAATCTATACTTTTTCTAATAGAGTCAGTGGGACACTTCAAGTGACTTATCAACAGACATTGGGCAATGTCTGCCCCCTAACTTCTACCTCACTTACGCATATACAAAAAGAGAGGATTCTGATGTATGCTAATTGCAAACATCAGAATCCTCTCCCTAATCTACAGCCTTATATCAAACTGCTGCTATCTCTCTCGTAGCAATCACGCTTACTCCAGTTCCTGCAACATCTTCTATAAGTACATCTCCAATATGCGCAGGTGCACTAACAACGGCCGCGTCTATATCCTTCATGACATCAAAGATCTTGTCCTTTGGAATATCGCTTGCAGTTTTTACTGATACTCTCTCTTTATCTCCACCGGTTATTCTGATGGTACTTGTAACAATCCTTGTGGGATTAACAACTTCTTTTCTTGCATATATATCGCCCTTTGGGCATGTATTGCCTGCAACTTCCAAAACCTCTCCGTTTTCCATAGATACAGTCAGCTGGCAGCCCATAGGACATCCTATACAGGTAAGTTCTCTTTTTTCCATTTCCAATACCTCTATTTCCCTGATCTTATTAGATAAGCTTTTTTAATCTTATTCGTTCTCAATCTTAACCGTTATCTTCTTAAGTCCGCTATGTTCCTGAATCTGACTCTTTCTCAAAATGATCTGTTCCATTTCACCGGGAGCCATGATCCTCTTCTGGTTATGCATGATGCGTTCATCATCAAAGTAAACACTGACAAAAGAGTTCTTGTAAACATCACCGACTCTGAATCTTACTGTCAAAAGATCATCCATACGTTCAGGGTTGATTGAACTTGGAACTGTATATCTCGCGCCCTCTGTCGCAGTGATCTCAATTGTCTCTGCGCCGCTTTCATCCTTGCAGCCATCATTTATATACTTAACAGCGTTCTGGCCTGCTCTTTTTGCTTCTTCAGAAACATAGTCAACAAGGTCATGAACGTGAAGAACATTGCCGCAGGCAAATACGCCCGGGATGTTGGTCTCAAGTGACTCATTTACGACAGGACCTGACGTAACAGGGCTCATCTTTACGCCTGCTGATCTTGAAAGCTCATTCTCAGGGATAAGTCCGCAGGATAAAAGAAGTGTATCGCAAGTGTATCTCTCTTCTGTACCCTTGATTGGCTTTCTATCCGGGCCAACTTCTGCGATAGTTACGGCTGTCACATGGTCTTTTCCCTCGATGTCAACTACAGTATGTGAGAGCTTAAGAGGAATTCCATAGTCATCAAGACACTGAACTATGTTTCGCTTAAGTCCGCCTGAGTAAGGCATAAGCTCAGCTACAACCTTTACCTTTGCACCTTCAAGTGTCATACGGCGAGCCATGATAAGTCCGATGTCGCCTGATCCAAGAATAACAACTTCTCTTCCGGGCATGTATCCTTCAATATTTACAAGTCTCTGAGCTGTTCCTGCTGAAAAGATACCTGCCGGTCTGTACCCTGGAATATTGAGGGCACCTCTTGGCCTTTCTCTGCATCCCATGGCAAGGATAACTGCCTTGGCTGCTATCTGGAAGCATCCGTCATCTTTATTTATTGCAGTTACAACCTTATCTGCTGAAATATCCATAACCATGGTATTAAGCTTATACTCAATACCAAGATCCAAAGCCTTTTTGATAAATCTATAAGCATATTCAGGGCCTGTGAGCTCTTCCTTGAAAGTATGAAGGCCAAAACCATTGTGGATGCACTGATTTAAGATTCCACCAAGTTCATGGTCTCTCTCAAGGATAAGGATGCTGTCATTTCCTGCCTCTTTTGCTGCTACTGCGGCTGCAAGTCCTGCAGGACCGCCGCCTACAATTACTATATCTACTGTCTTCATGATAAACTTGCCTCCCCTTTTGTTCTCTCAAGGACAATGTACGATTTGCCACCACTCTTGGTTATCTTCTCGTAAGGGAGTCCCAGTTCTCTATTGATTATTTCCATTGTTCTTGGGCTGCAGAAGCCTGCCTGGCATCTTCCCATTCCTGCTCTTGTTCTGCGCTTTACTCCATCAAGTGAGCGGGCGCCAAGAGGTCTGTGGATTGCCTCAAGGATTTCTCCTTCTGTTATGGATTCGCATCTGCATATGATTGTTCCATAAGCAGGGTTCTTTTTGATGAGCTCATTCATCTCTTCAACAGAAAGTCCCTCTGTCTTTGTGATTCCTTTTCTTGTTCCGATCCAGTTCTCTTTTTCAGTTAAAGAGAGCTTTTCTTTTACCATTTCTCCAACCATCTTTCCAATAGCAGGAGAAGCTGAAAGTCCAGGAGACTCGATACCTGCAACATCGATAAAGCCAGGTGCATCCTTAACTTCCTCGATCACAAACTCATGTCTTTCAAGATGAGCACGAAGTCCTGCAAAAGAAGTAATGACATTCCTCATAGGAAGATTCTTTACATTTTCACTTGCCTTAGAAACAACTTCATCAAGTCCCTGTGCTGTTGTATTGTTGCCCTCTTTGTTCTCAAGGTCGATTGCTGTAGGGCCAACAAGGAGGTTGCCGTGAACAGTAGGTGTAACGAGTACTCCCTTACCATATTTAGTAGGCTGCGGGAAAATAGTGTGTGACACATATCCTCCAACCTGCTTATCAAGAAGGCAGTAATCTCCGCGTCTCTCAATAATATGCATCTTGTCGCTGCTGACCATGTTGTGGATCTCATCAGCGTGAACACCTGCGGCATTTATAACCATACGGGTCACATATTCACCATTGTTTGTTCTTAAATGCCAAAGGCCATCCTCACCTTTTTTGATATCTTCAACTTCAGTGTTGAATCTAAACTCAACTCCGTTTACATTGGCATTTTCAGCCATAGCGATCGTAAGCTCAAATGGGCAGATGATTCCGCCTGTAGGAGCAAACAAAGCGCCCTCTACATTATCTGAGAGATTAGGCTCCATCTCTAAAGCTTCTTCTTTTGAAAGGATTTTAAGACCCTTAACTCCATTTTTCACACCTCTCTCATAGAGAGTCTTAAGGCCATCAAGTTCCTCCTTGTGAACGCACACAACCATGGAACCGTTTCTCTTAAATGGAATATCAAGATCCTTTGAAAGCTGATCCATCATCTCATTTCCTTCAACGTTGAGCTTGGCCATAAGAGAGCCTTCTTCAGCGTCAAATCCGGCATGAACTATGGCAGAATTAGCCTTTGATGTGCCTTCGCAGACATCTTCGCATTTTTCAAGTACACATACGCTGGCCTTGTATTTTGATACTTCTCTGGCAATGGCGCTTCCTGAAACCCCTGCGCCTATTATTAGACAATCGTACATATTTACCATCTCCTAAATTAGTTTTTTGCCCAACCGCGTGTTGAAGCAACAGCCTGTTTCCAGCCCGCAAGCTCTTTTTCTCTCTTTTCCTTATCCATTGAGCTTTTGAACTCTTTGTCTACAGACCAGTTATTTATAACATCCTCTTTATTTTTCCAGTATCCAACCGCAAGACCTGCAAGATATGCCGCTCCCATAGCTGTAGTTTCAACACAGCTAGGCCTTACAACATCTGTATCTATAATGTCTGACTGGAACTGAAGCAGAAAATTGTTTTTAGAAGCTCCACCGTCAACTCGTAGACTTGTGAGCTTATTTCCTGTATCAAGCTCCATGGCTGCAAGTACATCTGCAGTCTGGAAAGCCAAAGATTCAACTGTCGCCCTTATTATGTGATACTTGTTTACACCTCGTGTAAGTCCTACGATTGCGCCCCTTGCATAAGGATCCCAATATGGAGCGCCAAGTCCTGTAAATGCAGGAACTACGTAGCATCCGTTTGTATCTTTAACTCTTGTTGCAAAGTATTCTGAATCAGGTGCAGAATCAATTGCTCTGAGCTCGTCCCTAAGCCACTGGATTGCTGCTCCTGCAACATAGACTGAACCTTCCAGCGCATATGTAACTTTTCCATCTATGCCCCATGCAATTGTTGTCAAAAGATCATTCTTGGAATAAACAGGCTTATCTCCTGTATTCATGAGCATAAAGCAGCCGGTTCCATAAGTGTTTTTGGCATCTCCCTTGTTAAAACATGTCTGTCCAAAAAGCGCCGCCTGCTGGTCACCTGCAGCTCCTGCAATCCTTATTGGCCCTCCAAAAAACTCAGAATCAGTTTCTCCATAGATGCAGCTTGAAGGTTTAACCTCAGGAAGCATGCTCATAGGAATATCAAGAATCTCGCAAAGCTCCTTATCCCATTCCAATGTATTGATGTTAAAAAGAAGTGTTCTTGAAGCGTTAGAATAATCGGTTACATGAACCTTTCCCTTTGTAAGCTTGTAAATAAGCCAGGAATCAACTGTTCCAAAACAAAGCTCGCCATTTTCTGCTCGCTGTCTTGCTCCATCGACGTTATCCAGGATCCATCTGATCTTGGTTCCTGAAAAATAAGGATCGAACTTAAGACCTGTCTTGCACTGGAATTCCTCTACGATTCCTGGTCTTTCTGCTTTCATTTTTTCTGCAAAATCTGCAGTTCTACGGCACTGCCATACAATGGCATGTGTGATGGGCTGTCCCGTCTTTCTGTCCCACACGATAACAGTCTCACGCTGATTTGTTATTCCTATCGATGCTATATCTTCAAATTTGGCATCTATCTTATTCATTGCCTCTCTTGCTACAGACAACTGCGTCTGCCAAATTTCGCTGGCATCATGCTCAACCCAGCCAGGCTCCGGAAAAAACTGTGTAAATTCCTTTTGAGCACAGGAACAGATTTCTCCCTTTTGATTAAAAAGGATACATCTGTTACTTGTTGTTCCAGAGTCCAAAGCCATTACATATTTAGCCATTTATTACTCCTACCCTTCCCCAAAAAATCTTAAATCATGCTATTATGATAAGTCTATATTGTGCTATTTGCAATACATTCACAATATTTCAGCCTTATTTTTGTAGCATTTTAACAAAAAGATATACTGGTTTTTGTTGGAAACCAATATATCTTTTTTAGTTTTCTTGTGCTACTAATCTACTTCTATGGCTTCATAAGCTGTGTAATATGTCTCTATACGGTCAAATTTGTAATATGCATCCCCTTTTATAGTTGCCAGGCTTCCCGGATTTATACACACATCATCAATATTATTTGGGATTAGCCAAATGCAATCCACGAGTTCATCTCCGTAAAAAAACAGAACATAGGCATCGACTTTAACCTTTATATCCGAAGTGTTATCCGCAGCCAAAACAACTGAATTCCCGTCAACCTTTGTATAAACAAGCACCTGATCAGACATATCCTTTTCATAGGGAGTTCTTTTGGTCATGGTAAATTCATACATTGCCGGAATCTGTCCGTTCAGGAGGTTTTTATCAAATCTTCCCTCGATAACAAACTTCGCACCATTTGGAACAACTTCAGATGTTCTCTCAGAAACTGCAAGTTCATTTCCATCGCCGTCCCTTGCAGTAAACATGCACTCATATCTATAAATTTCTCCTGTTTTATTCTGGAGCACAATAACAGGATTGCAGTTATGATCATCCTCTCTGAAATACTGAGCGACAATTTCAGTTCCAACAGGAAGTCCACCATAAGAAGGCATATCGTCATCAGAAGCTCCAACATATCCGCTCTCCGGCTTTATATCAAAATCCTTTTCTATATCTTCAAACTTCTCAAATATACTCTCCGGATAGTCCATATAATCAATAGAATTCTTTTTGTCATCACTGGCCTCAACAGTGCTTTCAACAGTCTCAGCAACATCCTCTGAACTATCCGTCACTGCTTCATCACCGGAATAATACAGATTTTCGTTTTCCTCCACCGGATCCTCTTTTTCATTTTTTACAGTCTCTACATATTCAGCATCAACAGCCTCATCTTTTTCTCCTTGCAAAAAAGACATATCAAATCCCAGATTGGAATAATTCTCGTATATTATCTGTTTCCAAAAAGGCATACCTGTTCCTTTGTCAAAAGGTAACGAAAAACCATAACAATTAATATACATGATAATAGGGAGCAAGATTCCTGCAAAAGACACGCAAAGTGCTCTGACTGTATTTATTGATTTTTCCTGAAAATAACAATAAACACTCAGACAAAAAGAAATAATTGAAGGAAATATTCCGACTAAAACCAAAGATGTTAAAAGACCAAGTACAGATAATAAAATTGTAATTACAAGCAATTGCATGAAATTACCCCTCATTTTATGTGCACATTGTACAAAAGTTACTCTCACATGAATGTCAATACTTGTATCTATATTTTTTTATACTACAATATATTGTAGTTAGAAAATGTATGAATTTTCGTTATTTTTGAGGAGGATGTGATTATGAATAGTGTTGCTACTTTGGAGGCTTCAGACCTGTTAATAGTACGTAGCATTCTTCGTTCAATGGCCAACGAGCACTGGTCAGTTGCCGAAGCATTGGATGAGTATGATATTCCTGAGGATCTTCGTGATGAATATGAAGCTCAGATAGAAGCCTGCTTTGTTGATTGAAGCAAGCTTCTATCCGGATCATACGTTATAACATTTCAATCTTAAATACGACTGGCATTTCGCTCTTGTAATCTGTTTTTAAGTGAAGACCATCTTCTTTTCTTTCAAAAGTTACAGGGCTATCGTTTGCCAGCACTTTGATGCCTCTGATTATACCTGAAAAACCGGTAGAACTGGCGGCATCTTTTTGTGTACCAAGGCTCTTTACGACATATTCACCGTTATCAGCACATTTAAGGACATGTACATAGATATTACCATGTGCCACTGTGAATCTGATATCTTCAGGAGTGTAGTTAATCTTCTGCTTATCGGTAAACTGTCCGCCGGCCATCTTGGTTGGCCCTTCTTCTGCTACTCTGTATGGCTTTGAATTATAGATAGCTTCGCTGTTTTCTGAGAGCCACTTACCTATTCCAAGTAATGTCTTTTTATCCTCATCAGAAATTGTTCCGTCAGGTTTTGGTCCTACATTTAAGAGCATGTTTCCGTTCTTGGCAACAGCATCAATAAGATTGCATACTATTTCCTCAGAATCTTTGTACTCATTGTCGATAGTATAGCACCATGAGCGTCTTCCTATTGCCGTGTCAGTCTGCCAGATGAATGGCTGTGCCAATGCCATCTGTCCTCTTTCAACATCAGGAACTGCTACTCCGAATGGGAATGCATCATGCTTGTAATTGATGACACCAACCTTTCCGATCTTCTCCATTTCGTTGTAGTAGTAAGCTGCCATCTCTCTAAGGTATGGCTTTAAACAAGCCTCCTGGATCCACCAGTCAAAATAAAGGACTTCAGGATGATAGTTATCAATGATCTCTTTTGTCCTTAAAAGCCAATCCTCCATAAATTCTTTGGTCGGAGTTGGCTCAGCATAGAGGTCATAATGATCTTCAGGCTCTTTCATTGCAGGCCAGTAGAGGCTGTCCTTTGTAATAGAGTCATTAATATCACTCTCAAATTCTCTACCGTGACTCATAAAGAACCAGTGCTCGATTCTGTGTGAAGAAGCACCAAATCTCATTCCTTTTTGCTCAACGCTCTTTTTAAGTTCTCCAAGATAATCAATCTTTGGTCCCATCTCAAAGGCATTCCACTTTGATATTTTGCTCTTGTACATCTGAAATCCATCGTGGTGCTCTGCTACAGGAACCACATATTTTGCTCCCGCCTTTTTGAAAAGATCTGCCCATTCATCAGCATTAAATTTCTCAGCCTTGAACATTGGAATAAAATCTTTATATCCAAAATCCTTGTGAGGGCCGTAGGTCTTAACGTGATGTTCAAACTCCCTTGTACCCTGAATATACATATTTCTTGAGTACCATTCATTGGCATATGCAGGAACTGAATATATTCCAAAATGAATGAATATTCCAAACCTTGCATCTGAGTACCACTGTGGTACTCTGTAATTTGATAGTGAATCCCAATCTGCTGTGTAAGTCATTTCTTTCTAGTCCTTGCTTTCCCCTTTTTATTTTTCTCTTTATCTTCTTGTAAAAGATCCATTCCAACATCATATACCTTCCCTTCAACAGCATCAATAAGCCAGTTGGCCATTGATATTCCATTCTGAGTAAATGCTGTGAAATGAAGCTCTCTCACACTGGTGTGAACCGTTCCTCCCATAGTAATAAATGGTAATTTCCAATCGTTTATGAAAATACCAAAATGTGGTGTTATACTCTTTAGCTCTTTTACCATCTGAATAAGCTGGTGATAATACTCATCCTGCACTTCAGAATCCGTCTCGTACTTCTTGCGGATAATGTCGTTGTAATAAGCACTTAAGAGATAATCTCTGGTAGAACTTGAATATAAAAATTTAAACCTGTCCCCGTACTTGGCATAAAGAGCTTTATACCAGTCCAGGGTTATGTTATCGCTGACTATCGGCTTCCAAAGGCTTTCCTTGGTCATCCAGATATTCTTAGCTGTTTTTCTCCAGTTTTTGTAAAGGAGCTGTCCACTGTCGGAAAATACTGTGATATTCCTGGCGTTTGGATAATAATCATCAACGATTTCTCCTGCCAGTGCAGGAACCGCAAAGGCACCTGCTGAATTTCCGGCGATCAAAAGCTTTGAAGGCGATGGAAAGAGCTTTTTAGCCACCTTCATGCTCTCGAGAAAGTTAACATATCCGTGAAAATGAAGGACTTCATCCTTTCCGTCCTCTGATTTATATGGATAATCATTGTTTCCGATATGGAAATCTCCCGTAGCATAAGTTATTACCACAAAGCTCCAGTCTTTAAAAGGATTTTTATCAGAAACAATATCAGTAATTCCTACGTTAATGTTCATAATCTGGGTAAAAGGCCTTAAGTTGTTCCAATAATAATTCGGAAGCCCCGCCGCAACTTTGCCGCCTGTAACAGGTCTTGCTGCAGTGTACTCATTCCATGCTACCCCGCCTCCAGATAAAAAGACGCACAGCTTATCCGGATCAGCTTTTTTAACATAGATATAGTACTCAGAACCATCTCCCGAAAGCCCCCTGTCAAGTGAAACCCTGTACCAGGTCATATCCTTGGGATCCTCCGGAAGCTCATCCGCCAGTTTGTTGCGGTCTTCCATTACCTTTCCAATGGAGTTCTCCACGAAGTCTCCCACTCTGCTTGCAAAGACGATTCCTCGTTTGAAGTTGTTTTTGTTAAGTCTGTTCTTTAAACTCATGAAACACCTATTACACTTTGTGATGATATACGGATTGCTCCGCTTCGCTCTCTCAATCCTACAAGCATGAACACATATTTGATCTGTGACACCTATATCATCACATATTAAACATTTTTTCTGAAGCATTCTTGAGGTCATTGAACCTGAAGATGATAACTCCTGCAAAAAGGATCAGGTATATCATCACACTGCTGACTGCAGGCCACGGAACCTTATTCATGCCATTTTTTATGAACACAATCTGAAGAAGCACCATCACAAGGTCAAGCACAAGGTAGAGAATATACTCATCAAGCCTAAGCTTTAACACAAGTGCGGTAATAATTGTTGCAATGGCAAGACCTATCAGGGTCAGCGGGATCATCCACGCAAAACTCCACCCGTGAAATCCTGTATGAATATCCACGTAAATATCTACCACTATCGCCACTATCACTTCCCAGGTTATTACCTTTATCAGGTTATTTCTAAGATACATGGTGGTTATTATCGTGATCCATCCTGCCAGAATTCCCAGCATAACGGGACTGATAAATGAGAACTTATTCTCAGTCATGATATTGATGGTTGCAAAAACTATTTCAGAAGCAACAAAAAGAAACGTGCATACCTTCAAAAATGTGATATTACTGATCTTTTTTCTTCTTATTGTTGGAAAAGAAGGGCTTATCTCACCTTCCACATTTTTAAGTTTCCCCTGACATAACGGGCAACAGCTCTTATTTCCTCGTATATTAACTTTGCACTTTGGACACATCTGCATTATTCACTTACCTCCTCATCATAGTCGTTAGACCCAAGCTCAACTTCTATTCCCTGTTCTGACAGACATCTGAAGAAATTAAGCATTACTCTGTGGGTCTTAAATGGTGAGGCTTCACCAAAGGTCATCTTATCACCAAAGGAGCAGACTGTTACCTGCTGGGAGGATGCGGTCATAAAGGCGCTGAATCTGTCTATATATTCCTCAACCTCTTTAGGCATCTTAATCCTTCCAATGTTTGACATGGAAGTTGTTACACCCTTTTTGGCTGCAGCATCAAATCTTCCGATCGTGAAATCCTTTATAGGAAGTGGAACCACTTTTACGGCCAGGTTGTGCTCAAGAGCAGAATAAGAATTCATTGTCTTTTCAATATTCTCAGCTGAAAGCTTTTCCTTAAAAGCTTTGTCAACAGGCTCTATTATCGTAGCCAGATTACCGTCATAATTGGCTGGATCATAATCGATATTGATAACGCCAAAGAAATTTCTGGCTGTTCCGCTGTGATAGAACTGTCTTAAATTCACAGGAACACTTACCACAACATGCCTTTTCTTTTGACCACGGTTCATGCTGAGTATCGCAGCCTTAATGTAGATTGCAACGCACAAAACACCAACTGTTGTGTTATGCTGGTGCGCAAGCTCCAGGAATTTGCTGCTTGATACTGTTCCCTCAAGAAGATGCGGAAGCAGGTTTTCATCAAGCTCGCCGCTTACCTGATACGCCTTAACAGATGACATCTCCTTAAGCTGCTTGAGGCCTTTTTGCTTGCTATAATTGTCAGTGAATGCATCAACATTCTTTTCCTCAACAGAAAACTCATCAACAGGCTTGATATCTTCGCTAAGTGAGTGTTTGAGCTGAAGATAGCGGATAATAAGAGTCTTAAAAAACATAAAGGCTCCTGTTCCATCCGCAAGAACGTGGAACATTTCAAGATTTATTCTTTTATCAAAATAGTTAACTCTGTATAAAAGATTTTTATGCCCCGGAATATAAAGCGGCATGCAGGCTGGTGTGTGCTCAAGCTCAACAACAGGCCTTAGATCACTGTCCTCAAGGTAATACCAGAAAATTCCCCTGTGAAGGACACAGTTAAAAAACGGAAATTCATCGATAGTCTCGTCAAGAGCTATCTGAAGCATATCCTTTTCAACTTTTTCTTTTAACTCACATGTAAGTCTGAATACCCTTGTATTTGCTCCTCTCGCCGTAGAAGGAACAATTTTAGCGGCATTATCCAGTTTGTACCAATTTTTTCTCTCCATCAAAACTTTTAATCCTTACCTATAGTTTTATAAATGCTCAATTCTTTCGGTCACTATATCCATAGATGCTCTGCTTATCCTATAGATAACATCCTCCAGTGAAATGAACTTTTTCCCTCTTATAAATTTGAGATATTTGGGTTTAAATCTCATCTTTATGCCCTTTGGCTCAATTCCGAGGTTGACCTTCTCCTCAATTGTGCTGCAGGTATCAGCAGGGTCATGGGCCAGGCTCTTATTTAAAATGCAAAGAAGTGTTCCAGCTGTTCTTACTATTCCTTCAGCGTTTGGGTCATCATTTACATCAAGTGATTGCAGTGCTCCAACAGACCACTTCTTTAAACTATGATATATCCCATACTCGCAGTCTAGCTCTACAAGTTTTTCATTAGTGGAATCATAAAGCCACACCTCGTTCCCCTTTACGAACATGTCGCTTACTATAAAGAGCTCACCCTCAAATGGGAACTTGATACCCACATTTGAGCACCCGGTCAAAAGAATATTTGCATTAACTTCTGCTACATAGGCACCCAGGTCAGTTTCAAAACCTGTGGTATCTGCAACCATCTCAGGCTCTGACTCATACCTGATGTCTTCTTCCTCTTTTTCTTTCTTTTCTTCTATTCTCGCATTCTCATCATGCTTTATCTTATAGGAATAGAACAAAGGAGTCTGAACTGTAAACCTGTCACTGCCACATTCCTCGAAAGGTCCTGCAACAGGGAAGCGCCCTCTTTTCCTTCCAAAATAGTCTGTATCAAACAGGATAGAGCTTCCGTCAGGATTTTCAAATCTCTCCTCCGGTTCAAAGGCAAGACCTAAAGAATCCGAATTAACCGGAACTGTAAAGTTTCTCGGAAGATACTCATAAAGGTTGGTATGAAGTGTATATCTTCCCTCGTCTTCATCCACATAAAGACTTATTTTATGTCCCTGATCAATGTGTGCAGAAGTCTCAAAATCACAGCTCCTTGCACCGTTAAAATATGCGTTGCCTCCAAAATAAACCGGCAAATGATCATAATATAGATCATTGGAACCTAAAGTCTTTCTTGCATTTTTGCCAAATCTTCCAAAGTACTCAGAAGGACTTGGATATGTGTTGTAAGGAATGGTTCCGCATATAAAATTGTTGCGGTCTATGGTATCAGCTTCTTTTGAAACACAGTAGTCCAAAAGGTCCTGTCTTATTGGCTTTTGGACAAAAATGTTGTTATAAAATCTCGCATCACCGTGAAGTATTGTCATAAAGCCTGCAATCTTCGTAGAATGCGGCACATGATATGGGGTATATCTGTTTGTGGCAAACTTTTTCCCGCCATTGTCTGTTCCATTTCCAACATAGGTAAAAGAGCCGGCTATAAGGTTGTGCACAAAGGCTATTCCCTGAGCGCTGATCCTTGCGGCAATATCAGACAAAAGCAGGTTGTGATCAACAATCGTCGGCCCATGGGAAACTTCGATAAAGATATCTTCTCCCAACGAGAGCCCGCTTTCTATGATAGTTCCTTTTGGCGGAACATTATCGTGAAGGAAGTTCTGAGTGACCCTTGTTCCCTGCGCTTCCCAGTCCAGCCATATTCCCCGAGTACAATGGTCGATATGGTTTCTTCTGATCTGGGTGTCTATGGCAGCATGGAACTTGATACCTCCTATCTCTGCACCTTCAATGTTATGCTTATTATTTATATGATGTATATGGTTATCCTCTATAATTGAGAAAGCGCATCCCATGTGGCCTACAATTCCCGCCTGACCACAATCATGTATATCACATCTTCTGACTATGTGAGAGCCAACTGTTTCTTTGTCCCAGCCATCATTAACCGCCTGACATACCACATCTCTCTGGGTTTGTGTGCCATCTTTCAGCCAGTAAGAAGTCCATTTATTGTTATTGCCATGCTGATAATACTTTCCAAGACTTATTCCAACACATTTTGACTCAGCTATCTCGCACTCTTCTATGATCCATCCCTTTGACCAGTTAGGGCCGACCATACCTTCCTGCATCGCTGTAGGCGGTGCCCACTGAGTAGCAGCATTTTTGATGGTAAAACCGCTTAATGTAATATAATTCAGACCTTTTTTCTCCGGGAAAAAACATGCCCTCCTGACAGAAATCTCTACATCTTCCTGATTTGGGTCTTTTCCCTGGAAATTAGCATAGATGACTGTATTGTTATCTTCCTGAGCTGTAAACCAGACATACTCAGAAAAATCCGGGTCCCAGGAACGCTTATCCTTATCGGGATGCATGCAAAAAGACAGATCAAAAACTTCAGTCATTGATCTACCATTTAAATATAATTCACCTGTGTGGGGATTTTTATCCGAAGTCTTGAACCAGTCTCCTGCAACTTCAGAAATATATGGATTGTAATCTCCGAAAAAGCTGTTTGGTATTCTTATTCTCCAAACATTCTCAAAAGCCTCAAATCCCTTTAGTTCCTCAGAACCAGTGATAATAGCTTCGCCCCTTGATGTACTCTTATAGACAATTCTCTCTTTTTCAGTGCCGGAGTTTTTAGGTTTTACCCACTCTCTATATATACCGGGAGCCACCAGGACAGTGTCACCAGCCTTTGCCATATCAGCCGCTTCCTGAATAGTCTTAAAAGGATGATTGACGCTTCCGTCACCGCTCCTAAGCACATTACCCGCTACATAAATCTGCATATTCCCCTCCTAATAACACTATGTTCAATATTTTTTATCTACAGACACAAATATAGCTACAATACTAGTATATCACTAAAAGTGTATGCTATACTTACTGATAATTCAAAAAATAATAAGCAAACAAAACTTTACACAGGGGAATAAAATATATGGCACGAATGAAGTTTATATATGCGATTGCGATTATTGCAGCACTTATATTTGCAGGTGTCCTCATCAATTTAGTAAGTTCTTTATTTTGAGAATAAAAAAGCATGACATCTTGAACTAAATTCCAGAAATCCGCATATACTGCGGATTTCGTGAGAATATGAGTGAAGAGTCAACCAAGCCTCATCGACGAAGTCGATTTAAATTGGCTTGGTTGATGCATTCTTGAATTGTTGATTCAAGAATGCATATTTTATTGTAAACAGACGCAAAAATATTATTCTTTATATGTGTAGTAAACCTTAAATCCAGAAGTGCCCATAACTTTGGATAGAGCGATTTAGTATGAGCAATAGAGACAGTTAAGATAAAATAAAAGCCCTGTTTTCTGTTCTGAATAAGCATGAAAGAAAACAGGGCGCATTATTTTATATTTACTGTGTCTTTGCGAATACTACGAGATCTATCCGAAGGTATGGGCACTTTTGGATTTTATGCCACTCGCAAGAAAGTATTTTTTTAGTTGATCTTCTTTTGCTTATAAAGATCTGAATCTGCTCTGGCAATAAAGGCTTGGAGTGAAATCGGAGTTTCATAATCATACTGCGCAATTCCAACACTAATTGACAGATCATAGTTAGTACCAAAGTTTTCTGTGATGCGCTTAACATTATTCCTAATCTGATCTGCAAGCCACGTAGCTTCTGCCCTGTAGGACATCTCTGCCACCACCACGAACTCATCTCCGCCATATCTTGATACAAAGAACCTACTCCTTGGTCCTTGACAAGCATCTTTTATCGCATCTGATACTCTGATAAGTGCATTGTCTCCTTCAAGATGACCATAGGCTTCATTAACTGTTCTAAAATGGTCTATATCGATAAGAAGAATAAAAAGAGACATCCCCGGTTCTTCTTCTCTCATCTTCTTTGCAAGATATCTGAACATCTGTTTCCTGTTATTGAGCTGAGTAAGTGGATCCAAAGAGATAAGGTTCTCTGTCTGTGTAATATACGCATAAAAAACTGCAGCAACAATTCCATAACACAAGAATGGTATTCTCCAGTACATTGCCTGCATAACACCTAAAATAACAGGCATGAACGGAAATACTCCTATCATGAAATACATGCCTCTTTCAGCATATCTGTCCTTATCAAGTGCCCTGTAAAAAGCTTTCGCAGAAGCTGCAAAAAGATACCCAAAAGGAACAACAATAAGGATCAGATAAAGGTTTCCACCTACCAGAACATTATTCTCATCAACATAAAAAACCAGTCCTGTTCTATAGGCGGAAATGCACAAAATTGCTGAAATCCAGACCGGAATACTTATTAGTAGTCTCGCAATATCATTTTCTACCAACTTCCCTTTTTGTAAGGTTTCAGACAAAATAAACCAAAGGTATGCATCCACACTTATAAGCAAATATGTAAAAATATTGGATAAATAAAGAAGTGGCTTGGTGTTGTTAATAATACCACTGTCAACAAGTGCCCAAAATATCTCTGCTATAAAATACAGCATTGTAACAAAAACTATATTGCCAAGATAGACTGTTGAAAGATCTTTATTAACGCCTTTTATAATTTTAAAAAGAATTATCCCAAGTAGAAAGAAACAAGCCAGATGTGCTTCAATGTAGTAAAATTCGTACCCCAAAATGTCAAACCTCCGCTGCTATTGTACAATTGAATGAATTTTATCATGAAATCTCAGGCTTGTAACAAAAATCCATTCGATTTTATATATTGTTTATAATTTGGGGTTCACGCTCCTCCTGCAATAGCTTTAAGAGCGTCAAATTCAGACTCATAGACACCTCCCATGGCTTCCAAATCTTCCCAGGAATACCATGCACCACTAAGCTGAACTCCTTTGATTGAAATATCAGTAGTAATAACCATAAAAGGCTTGTGATTAACTACTATATAAGCAGTTCTGTTAAGTCCAAAAGGAGTAACAAAAACATGCCCTGTATCAATCAAATGATTTATCTGATCTATCGTGTAATTCTTGCTTAATGGGATCGTTCTCAACATACATATCGTCCTTCATCAATTCAAGGTATCTTACAAAAATAAGAGTCAAATAGTATAAAACAATTATACTATCTGGCTCTATTAGTGTAAATTCGTTTATGTTTATTTAATATTTGAGTAATCTCTTTCGCCAAAAATACCTGTTCCAACACGCACAAACGTGGCCCCTTCTTCAATTGCCACCTGATAATCCCCCGTCATTCCCATAGATAGAGTATCCATTTTAACACCCTGAATACCTTCTGCATTTATCTTGTCTTTAAGTTCTCTAAGTCCCTTAAAATACACTCTATTGCTCTCAGGATCATCAGTATAAGGAGCAATGGTCATAAGTCCTCTGATTCGTATATGTTCCAGGCTGCTTATAGCCTTTACAAATTCTATCGTATCATCCGGTGCAAGTCCAAACTTGGTATCTTCGCCAGCCATGTTCACTTCTATAAGTACATCGGCAACAATGTTTGCTTTTGCAAACTGCTTCTCTATTTCAAGAGCCAGCTTCTCATTATCCACTGAATGAATCATACAGACTATTCCAGGAAGGTATTTCACCTTGTTGGCCTGCAGATGACCTATCATGTGCCAATCCACATTCTCTGTTATAGCTTCGTGTTTATCTCTGATCTCCTGAACTTTATTCTCGCCAAATACTCTTATTCCACAATCCATCGCCTGTCTTATATCGCTTACAGGTTTAGTCTTGCTGACTGCTATGAGCGTCACTTCACTTCTGTCTCTTCCGGCTTTCTCACATGCTTCGCAAATTTTCCTCTCAACAAATTCAAGATTGTCTTTTATCATAACAGCTCCTGTTTGTAGCAGTAAACGTTTTTCCGCTTTATTTTTTCTGGAGCTTATTATATCATAATTCTAGGGGATAAGAATACGCATTCTTTAACAAACATAGTAATGAGGGGTAACCAATATGAATGTTAACGACATTGCAAATGGTTCTGAAATAAAAATATATGCAGCAATCGATGGTCACAGTATTGTTCTCATGACTGAGGCAATATTTGGAGTGACAGCAGGTCTCCTTGTTAAGCCAATGGAATACTTTGGCAAATATATGCAATTTTTGGAACCATCGCAGATTCAGGTTCTCAACAAGCGTGATGGTCGTGTCTACAGATTCATGTCAACTACTATCACACCTGTCAAAACAAGATACGGATATTATCATCTTATAAGGGCATCTTCCAAGCTTGAGCCGGAGAATTCCAGAAAAGCCGAAAGATTCTACATTGAAAAACTGGGACTTATGTCTATAAATGGAAATAACCTTGCTTTGAAGAACTGCCTGATCCATGACATTTCTTTAAGGGGAATATCTCTTATACTCGACAAAAATACCAACTTAAAGCCAGGCGACAAATTAAATGTCATGTTCAGATATGGTGCAACATTACACAACTATGAGATTAGTACTGTTGTGGTCAGAAACTTTGAAATACAAGGAAAAAAAGCTGTTGGTTGCAGCATATCCAATCTAAACGTAGATCTAATAGGACTCTTATCAGCAAAGAGAAATGAGAAACATACCGCTGTGGCAGAAAATCCTGAAATCAACCTTAATCCTGATATTTCACAGGCTCAACAGATTCAGGAAGTCGAAGAAGATCTGGCAAAAGAGATTTCGCCTTCAGAGAAAAAATCTCTTAACATAACGTCAAATGGCACAAATCCATTTGACCCATCCAATCTTGAACATATAACCGACAAATCTCTTCGTCAAAAAAAGAAAGAAGAAAAAATGGCTCAGCAGGCAAGGGATATTGAAAACCTTCTTGATCTTAGAGATATATAAAATGAAAGTCATCGCAAATACTGACACATTTGCGATGACTTTTTATTTTGTAACAACTATTACTAAAAATTATCAGTGATCACTTCTCCGTAATGGAATCCGCTCTCGTAATTATAAAATCAATAACGAATCTGTTTTTCAACCATGCGAACAAATTCAACATTGTTTCTTGTTTTTGAGAAAAGGTTGATACACTGATCAACTGCATCATCTGCCTTCATACCATTAAATCCCTTTCTCAGGCTGTTAATAGCAGCAAGCTCTTCTTTTGAAAGGAGAAGATCTTCTCTTCTGGTGCTTGACTTAGGAATATTGATAGCAGGGAAGATTCTCTTTTCCTGAAGTTTTCTATCGAGAACCATTTCCATGTTACCTGTACCTTTAAATTCCTCGTATATAACATCATCCATCTTGGAACCAGTCTCAATAAGCGCTGTAGCAAGGATTGTAAGACTTCCGCCCTCTCTCATGTTTCTGGCAGCACCAAAGAACTTTTTAGGCATATGAAGAGCTGCAGGATCAAGACCACCTGAAAGAGTTCTTCCTGATGGTGGAACCACAATGTTATACGCCCTTGTAAGACGTGTGATTGAATCAAGGAGAATAACAACATCTTTTCCGTGTTCAACAAGACGCTTTGCTCTTTCCATAACCATTTCAGCTACTCTCTTATGGTGCTCAGGAAGCTCATCGAATGTAGAGTAGATAACTTCTACATTTGAGCCCTCAATTGACTCCTTGATGTCTGTAACTTCTTCAGGACGCTCGTCAATAAGCAAAATAAGTAGATGCATATCCGGGCTGTTCTTTAAAATTGATTTGGCAACATCCTTAAGAAGTGTTGTTTTACCAGCTTTAGGAGGAGAAACAATCATACCTCTCTGTCCCTTACCGATTGGGCAAATAAGATCCATGATTCTCATGGCAACAGATGCCCCCGGCTGCTCAAGCTTAATTCTTGAATTAGGGAAAATAGGTGTCATGTTCTCAAAATTCCATCTTCCCATAGCAACTTCTGGCTTATATCCATTAACAGAATCAAGTACTGCAAGGGCTGCAAATTTATCAGATTCTTTTTTCTCTCTGCATCTGCCCTTAAGAATATCACCAGTCTTAAGATTAAATTTTCTGATTACACTCGGTGCAACATAGACGTCATTCTCACCTGGCAAGTAATTCTCACATCTTATAAATCCATATCCATCCTGCATAACTTCAAGGATTCCATCTGCAGGATCTCCGTCTGCAACCGGAGTTTCTGCAACTGTTTCTTCCTTCTTGGGCTCAGTTTTGGAAGTCTCAGCCTGCTCATCTCTCTTAACTGTTTTTACTACGATATTTTTCTTATGAGCTCCACTCTTATCATGCCCTGTGGTCTTTTCGGCAGGAGTATCTGTTTTTTCTGCTTTTTCAGTCTTTTCAGCTTTCACCGGTTTAGCTGACTTTACAGTTTTTGCTGGCTTTTCTTCCCTTCTTTCATTTTTTTTATCTGATGCTTTTTCATCCATTTCGCACATAAGATCGATGATCTCTGCCTTTTTCATAGATGATGCGCCTTTAATACCTCTGGTCTTTGCTATTTCTCTTAGATCACTAAGTTTTAAAGTTTCATATTTTTCTCTCAAATTAACTCCATTCCGTGCATAGTGCACTGTACAACAACACTTTATATCCTATAAACAAATTATTAACATGGGATCTTCGAACGATGTACGTCGAATAGACGAATTCTGTCCTATTAGAAATAACTTCATACTGTAAGCTATCGTTACGTCACAACTACATTACAACATCCTAAAAAGAAAATCAACTAATTTTTTGGATTTTTTGTCATTTAAAATTACCAAATACTATTTTTTGCAATCTATCATCCAAAAACGCTCATTTTAGCGGAGCGATCTTTAATATCATAGGAAGCAATTTCCTATGATATTAAAAATCCCCACACTGTGGCAGTGTGGGGCGTAAATGTATGACTTCTTGAACTAAATTCCAGAAATCCGCATATACTGCGGATTTCGTGAGAATATGAGTAAAGAGTCAACCAAGCCTAATCGATGAAGTCGATTAGGCTTGGTTGATGCATTCTTGAATTGTTGATTCAAGAATGCATAATTTAATTAAAATTACCATAAAGAATCTTGGCAAGTTCTGAATTTTTATCAAGTACCAAAGTCTTATCGCCTGTAAGAGATCCCTTAAGAGCATCAAGGCCTCTGATATAACTGTAAAACTCAGCTTTATCCTCGGTGTCATAAGCCTTAGAAAGAGTTTCCATATATGCAGCCTCTCCTTCTGCTTCAAGGACCGCTGCATCTTTTTCAGCCTCAGCCTTTACGATGGCAACCTGCTTATCAGTTTCATTCTGGATTTTCTGAGCTTCAGCATTTCCCTGTGCCGTGTAAGAAGCAGCAATGTTGTTTCTCTCTGAAATCATTCTCTCATATACAGCCTGCTTGTTATCATCGGGAAGATCCAGAGCTTTTATCTGAGCCTGAACGATTGAAATACCATAGCCTTCCATATCAGAATTAGCTTCCGATGTGATAAGCTGTGTTAGCATCTCGCCTCGTGCCTCAATGACCTCATCCTGTGTCATAGATGAAATTGCATTCTTTGTTGCATTATATACAGAAGCCTCAATTCTCTCCTCTGCTCTTGTCTCAATAGCATTAAGTGTCTGAACAAACTTAAGAGGTTCTGCAACCTTCCACAGCACATATGTGTCTGTTATCATTGACTTTTTATCCTTCGTAATAACATCTGACTGAGGAATATCATATAAAATGACCTTCGCTGAAATTGACTGTGTGCTGTCAATAAAAGGTGTCTTGAAATGGAGTCCTGGATCCTGTGCTATTGCTACGATCTTTCCAAATCTTCTTACTGTAACATATTCATTCTGATGTACTATGTATGTTGATGATCCCACAAATACTGCTGCAAGGAGAACAAAAACAAGGATCACATAGCCTAAAATACCTTTTTTCTCATTCATTGTTTCAATCCTCCTTAACCGTTAAAACTGTCCAATGGAAGCATCTGCTGAGTGTTTCCGTCTGTTATAATAACCTTCAGATCAGGAAGAAGTTCTTCCATTGTCTCATAGAAAAGTCTCTTCTTTGTGATGTAAGGCTGAAGTTTATACTGCTCATACATCTCATTGAATCTTGCAACCTGACCTTCAGCTTCTGCTATTCTTGCCTGCTTGGCAGCTTCTGCATCCTGAAGGATCTTATCTGCAGCAGCTTCTGCCTTAGGAAGTTCCTCACTTTGATACTTTTTTGCATTGTTTACAGCTGTTTCTTTTCCCTGCTTGGCTGTTTCAACAGACTTAAATGCCTGTACAATTTCCTCTGTCGGTGGCTCAGCATCCTGAACAGAGATATTAACAACAGACATACCAATATTCTTTTCAGCAAGTTCTGTTGTAAGTCGCTCTTTTACCTCAGCCTGAATCTGTCCCTTTGCAGTTGTGATAACATCATCAACAGGGTAATTGACAACAGTATTTCTGATACTTGCAAGCGCCATGTTTTTCATGATCATCTCAGGATCTTCGCTGTTGTAATATGCAGCAACAGGGTCGCTTACTTTATATTCCAAATAGAAATCAATATCTACAAAATTGAAATCTGAAGTTATCATAATGCCTTCATCATCAACAGTTATGTTCTGTCCATCCTTAAGAACATATCCGATACCAATTCCATGAGTAGTCATATCTACTAAATGTACCTGCTGAATATAAGGAATCTTAAAATACAAACCGGCAGTATCAACACGCACAACCTTACCAAACATAGTAAGAATCGCCTGTTCCTGCTCTTTTACAGAGTAAAAACTGCCGTTTACTATTGTCAGCGCAAAAAGAGCCACGATAACTATAAGGACTACTTTAAGGCTGATCTTCTTTTTTACAAAGCCATTTTTATTTTTTCCCATTAATACTTTTCTCCAAATCCTCAAAAACACAACTAATGAAAAACGGCTGGCATACACGCAAGCACGCCAGCCATTTTTCATATATTCAATATTTCATTTAATTACTGGAAGTTTGCTACAAGGGCTACGATCCTAAGTGCAAAGAGAACGAATACTACCCACATGATTGGGCTGATATCTTTTGCCTTCTTAGTAACAACTTTAAGGATAACCCATGCAAGAACCGCAAACATGATACCTGTAGCGATTGAATATGCAAGAGGCATCATAACTACTGCAAGGTAAGCACCTACTGAATCAGCGATGTCACCGTCGAACTTAACTTTAGCAATTGACATAAGCATAAGCATTCCAACATAGATAAGAGCTGGAGCTGTTGCAAATGAAGGAATAGCAAGGAACAATGGGCTAAGAACGATTGAAACAAGGAACATTACACCAGTCGTAAGAGCTGTAAGACCAGTTCTTCCACCTGCTGCTACACCAGCACTTGACTCAACAAAACTTGTTACTGTTGATGTACCAAGTAAAGCGCCACATGTTGTTCCTACAGCGTCAGCCATAAATACCTGACCAACTCTTGGAAGGTTGCCATCTTTATCAAGAAGTCCTGCCTTATCGGCAACACCTACTACTGTTCCAACTGTGTCGAAAAGATCAACATAAAGGAAGCTGAATGTAATAGCCATAAACTGAATAAGATGCGTTGCAGCCCAACCAAAATTAAGCTTAAATGCTGTCTCAGAAATAGCGCCAAGCTGAAGTCCCTGTGAAAAATCCGGGAAGAGATTAGCTGCTGTGTAAACACCGGCTGCCTGAAGAATCATACCGATGATCCATGTAACAATGATTCCGATAAGAACGCCACCTGTTACATTGTAGTGTACAAGCGCTGCAATGATGATGAGTCCTACAAGTGCAAGAACCATATCAAGATCAGAGAAACTTCCAAGGCCTACTACTGTCGCATCATTAGCAACAATAATGTGTGCATTCTGCATACCGATGAATGCTACGAAAAGACCGATACCAGCTGAAATACCAAACTTAAGATTCTGTGGGATGCTGTTGATGATCTGCTCACGAAACTTAAAGAATGAAAGAACGATGAAGATAATACCTTCACAAAATACTGCTGTAAGCGCAATTGCGAATGGATTCTCCTCTCCGGCAAGTTCACCAAGACAAACCGTATATGCAAAATAAGCATTAAGTCCAAGTCCTGCTGAAAGACCGATTGGGTAATTGGCAAAGAAAGCCATTACGAAAGTTGCAATTGCAGAAGCAAGCGCAGTTGCAACGAATACGCCGTTTGCATTCATTACTGTACCCAAAATGTTAGGGTTTACGGCAAGAATATATGCCATAGTAAGGAATGTAGTTAATCCGGCTAGCACTTCCCTTTTTACGGTAGTGCCATGCTCATTGAGTTTGAAACACTTCTCCAACATACTTTTTTCTTCTCCTTTAAAAGACATTTATAAATTTGTTTATTAAACACCTTAGCCTTATCTGTTCAAGATCCTGCCGAGTGTGTAAATAACCTCATATATATTGTCGTAGAACTCGAATAATACGTGAGCCATTACAGAAATATAAATGTTCTTAGTCGCGATATATGCAATTGTAACAGGAAGAGCCATTATAGCCCATTCCAAAATCCCCAAAGGTCCATGCGCTCTTGTGAGAGCACAAAGGACTAAACTGATTATAGTAAAACAGATAGTCTGCTTTTTATTATCAAACCTGATGAGAGCCTTTCTAAAGAAAAGTTCCTCTGCTACAGGCTTTATGACTATCATCATAAGTGCATAAAAGAATGTTGGAATCAGATCGTTGTGAACTATTATACTTACAGCACCTTCATCAATATGAAAAGAAAACTGGGAGGAAATCAGCATTCTTAGCTTACCGGCAATCAAAAGGCCAATAAATGTAGCTGCAACCGGAATCCAGAAGCTTAATACTCTGCCAAAATTCTTGTACAGTTTTCTGAATGAAAACTGCTTATATATGAAATAAAAGTATGTAAGTAATCCAAAATAGAAAGCAAAGAATAAATGAAATGCCTGCTTGGGCCAGATCATTGTAGCAACTACAAAGATAATTTCCCACACTATTGGTATATATATTCGTTTCAAGGCAAACTCCTTTAAACAATCAAAAAAATCAATTCATATTATATATATAGCTTATGGCAAGGTCAATCATAAATATTCATTAATTATTAGTTTTGTAACTTTTAGCTTATCATGCTAAAATGTGTTGTCACAGCATTTTAACATGGAGTAGGAATAATGATTTTATCAGTACATAATTTGTGTAAGTCCTTTGACGGAAAAGATATTTTAAATGGTGCGTCTTTTCACATAGAAAACAATGAAAAGGCTGCTATCGTAGGTATAAACGGAGCCGGAAAAACCACTCTTATAAAAATGATAATAGGTCAGCTCTCTCCCGACGAAGGTGAAGTAACTTTTTCAAAAGACACCACATGGGGATATCTGGCTCAGAATCAGAACATAACCTCTGATAATACTATTCTCGATGAGCTTACAGAGGTAAAAAGAGACATCATAAACCTTGAGCAGGAAATTCGAAACGCTGAAGAAGCTATGAAGCACACTACAGGTGATGACCTTACAAAGCTCATGGAAAAGTACACTCAGATGCATGAAAAATTCCAGAGAGAATCGGGCTATGCATGGAAAAGTGAAGTTCTCGGTGTTGCTAAAGGCCTTGGCTTTATTCAGGAAGAGTTCGATAAAAAAATATCTACTCTCTCCGGCGGCCAGAAAACAAGAGTTGCTCTGGGAAAACTCCTATTACAAAAGCCTGACCTCATTATCCTGGATGAGCCTACCAACCATCTTGATATGAATTCTATCAGATGGCTTGAAAACTATCTCTTAAACTACAAGGGTGCAGTACTTATCGTCTCCCACGACAGATACTTCCTCGATAAGATCGCAGGTAAGATTATCGAAGTTGAAAATACAAAAGTTAGTTCTTTTACCGGCAACTACAGCACCTACGCAGTAAAGAAAGAACAGGTGCGCGCCGCTGAGCTTGCAGCATATGTCAAACAGCAGCAGGAAATCAAGCATCAGGAAGAAGTCATCACCAAATTAAAGAGCTTCAACAGAGAAAAATCCATCAAGCGTGCGGAAAGCCGCGAAAAGATGCTTGATAAGATCGAGGTACTTGATAAGCCAACTACTATCGATGACAAAATGAAGATTTCACTTAAGCCGTCCAGCGAAAGTGCCAAGGACGTTCTCACAGTTACAGGTATTTCCAAGTCATTTGGCAGTGAACAGCTCTTTTCCAACATCAGCTTTGAGATCAAAAAGGGTGAGCATGTGGCTATCATCGGAGACAACGGAACCGGTAAGACAACCATGCTCAAAATGATAAACGGCATAGAGTCCCTTGATTCAGGAAAAATAGAGCTTGGTGTAAAAGTTAAAATTGGCTACTACGATCAGGAACATCACGTTCTTCATGATGAAAAGACTCTATTCGAAGAGATATCAGATGCTTATCCTACTTTGAATAATACAGAAATACGCAACACTCTCGCTGCTTTTCTTTTTACAGGAGACGACGTATTTAAGAGGATCGGCGATCTGTCAGGTGGTGAAAAGGGCAGAGTTTCTCTAGCAAAGCTCATGCTTTCTGACGCAAACTTCCTTATCCTCGATGAGCCTACAAACCACCTTGATATAACAAGTAAGGAAATCCTTGAAAGTGCAATATCAGGCTATGAAGGAACTGTCCTCTATGTAAGCCACGACAGATATTTTATCAATAAAACAGCCACAAGGATTCTTGACCTTACACATGGCCAGGTAGTCAATTACATAGGTAACTATGATTATTACATGGAGCACGCGGATGAACAGAATTCAAGACTCTTTGGAGAAACTTCTTCCAATGACGGAAGCATCCTTGGATCCGGAAGCTTTAAGTATTCCTCCGCGCAGCAGAATGGTTTCTCTTCAGGCGCCGCAGCTTCTGTATCTTCATCAAATGGAAGCTCTGCTACTGCTTCAGCTCAAAGCTCCTCAAATGGCGCAATGGATTGGAAAGCCCAGAAAGAAGCTCAGGCTCAAAAGCGCAAACAGGAAGCTGCACTCAAAAAATGTGAAGAAGAAATCGCCAAGTTAGAAGCCAGAGATGGAGAAATAAATGAGCTTCTTGCTGATCCGTCAGTTGGAACAGACCTTGCCAAACTCAGAAAGCTCTCAGACGAGCAGACTGAAATTCAGGATAAACTTGCTGCTCTCTATGATGAATGGGAAACACTGTCGGAATGAGAAAAATGGGGCTGTTGCACTTTTGTCTTGTGTACAATCTATTGTTTTCCTCTACTTGTTCGATTTTTTATATTTCTTTTATAGTGCTTTTCTTGATGGTGAAAAGTAATTATAGCATAATATAAATGTGCGCATTTGCGGTAACATTTTTGCGAATGGTGGTTTTGTATGGATAACAATAGCAAACAAAATATTGTTGAAACAGAAAAAAAAGGCTTATCCCTTGCAACTCAAATCTTTATTGCTCTTGCTCTTGCAATAGTTGCCGGACTTCTTTTGCAAAATGCAGTCTGGTTCGCAGAGGAGTATATTAAACCCTTTGGTACAATTTTTCTTAACCTCGTTAAATTCATTATTTGCCCTATAGTTCTTTTTTCTATTATGTCCGGTGTTGTATCTATGAAAGACATAAGGAAAGTGGGAGTTATCGGCGGCATTACTCTTATATACTATTTCTTTACCACAGCTATTGCTATTTCATCAGGTCTTTTTATTGCCAACTTTTTCAAAGGAAGTTTCCCTGTGCTGACTACTTCAAGCCTGTCCTATGAAGCTGGTCAGGCGCCTGCACCAATGGAGGTTTTAGTAGATCTGTTCCCTTCCAATTTTCTGGTGCCAGTATCTGAGGAAAACATGCTTCAGGTAATCATTATGGCCATACTTATTGGTTTTTCTGTTATCTTACTTGGCCCCAAAGGTGAAAAGGCCATTGATGGTATCAATGTTTTAAATGATGTTTTCATGAAGTGTATGGAGCTTATCCTCAAGCTCTCACCTATCGGAGTATTTTGTCTTTTAACTCCTGTTGTCGCTGCAAACGGCGCTGTAGTAATTGGTTCTTTGGCAAAGGTTCTTTTGGCAGCTTATATTTCTTATGTTTTGCATGCAGTTATCGTCTACTCATTGACAGTTTCAACGCTTGCGAAAATAAGTCCAATTAAGTTCTTTAAAGGTATGATGCCTGCTATCCTATTTGCATTTTCCAGCGCTTCTTCCGTTGGAACCCTTCCTATCAATATGGAATGTACAGAGAAGCTTGGAGCATCAAGAGAAGTATCCAGCTTTGTTCTTCCCCTTGGCGCAACCATAAACATGGACGGGACGGCCATTTATCAAGGCGTTTGCGCGATATTCATTGCATCCTGCTATGGAATTAACCTGACTTTCTCACAGATAATCACAATTGTAGTAACTGCAACCCTTGCTTCTGTAGGAACTGCCGGCGTTCCAGGTGCCGGAATGGTAATGCTTGCCATGGTTCTTACTTCAGTTGGACTCCCTGTAGATGGTATTGCACTTGTTGCCGGTGTAGACAGAATCTTTGATATGGGCAGAACAACCCTCAATATCACCGGTGATGCTTCTTGTACTATTATTGTTACTCACTTGGTTAATAACTGGAAACCAAAAAAGAAGAGCGCATGATATTTATAAATCATCAATGTATATAGCATCATTTTATATTTCCAAGTGTTTTTAACATTTCCATTGCTTTTTCATAGGATTCTTTCATCTTCTGCGGGCTATTTACATTCATGCCCTTCTCTCTTGCTTTATTAGCCAAGCCTTCGTCGTCACTAATAAACAACGTATCCTCAGCACCTGCTGATATTATGCTTTCAGCCTCATCGAAAGTTACCCTTTTTACAGTAGCGTTATGCCTTTCCTTAAGCATAGCAATCTGCTTTGAAAGTATCTCATCTTCTTCGCCAATAAGACAAATAATTATATTCTTCATAGCTCATGCTTCTTTCATATCTTAGTAACATACATAACCAGTCTTATTTCATACAGCATATCCATTTTCACATGCCACAATATATCCCCATAAGTTTCTAAGGAATATTCTCTATCAATTGTCCCACATTTAATGTAAAAAGTGAATGTTTGTTATGAGACCATACGCCACCATTGACTGAACCTGAGGAAAACGCCTTGGTTTGCGAGCCGACGGTGAGGATGATGGGAACAGTAGATTTTTTCGCACCGTCGGATTCAACATTGTAGCGTTTTCCTCAGAACCCCGTCAATGGCAAGCACCTTCGGTGTGGCTGGTTTTAAATGCCTCGGGCTCTGACTCCGAGAACAGTAGGGGTGGCTACTTTCAAGGATATGTGTGACTATATGTCTGCGTCTTTCAATGTAAAGAGAGCGAAGATTCTGTTTTGGAAATATAGCCTGATTTTTGAGATTACAACACCATTCGACAAGGATTTTGACGTGTGATTTTGGGCATATACGGCCTTATTTGAGGTTACCACACCATTATATAGAGATCATATGTCTAAAGTTCACTCATCCAATGGATGTGGCAATCCATTTTTTCTCGTATATGCCCATTTTCACTTCCAGAATATTCTGCCGAGGGGTGTGGTAACTTAAAAAGTATAGCTATATACCCATTTCACTGTGACAATCCAGAGCTAGGAGAAGATGTAGGATAAGAGAGAAAGATTTGTAAAATTTATCCCATTCTATCCATGCCGATTTTCAGAGATGATGATGGATTTTGCTCATGAGTAGGATAAACGTTGGACTTTTTCTCTTTTTATCCTACACTTCTCATGGTTCTGAACAAGTTTTTTTCTGGTTTGTAGGATAAAGGACCGACTTTTATTCATTTTATCCCACAATTCTCAAATTTCTGACTGAGAATTGTGCAGGTTTGTAGGATAAAACAATTGATTTTTTCACAATTATCCCACTTTTCGGTCAATCGCAGTGTTCAGAAGGCTGAAAATGTGGGATAACTACGATAAAATTTCATGTTTTATCCTACTCCTCTAAAAATCAGCTTAGATAGAATGGGATAATTATTACAAATCTTTCGCATTTATCCCACATCTCAGTAAATCTCGCAATAATCCCAGGTATCCTTGAAAGCACCCTACCGTTTCTGGATTCGGATCCAGAGGCAGGAAAACCAGTCACTCCCGTCAGGGAGCTTGCGACATTCTCGCGCCGAGCGCGGTTGCATTTATGCAACGTCTTCGAATTGCGCGAGGTGCACATCCATAGCGGAGCATTTTTTATGATATAAGTATTTCGGAGAAATTTCCTATATCACAAGAAAAAAGCCGTGTGCTTTGACACACACAGCTTTTTTATAGCCACGCTATCAGCGAGGACTAACTGTTATAGTTTCCACTTAAGGTAGGACTCACCTGTAACTATATAACAACATTTCAAGTCTAAATGTCAAGCTAACAGCTTTAGAATCAATATAACAAGAATCAGCTTTTCACATCGTGTTTTATCCAATCATCAAGCCTTCTCAAATTCTTCTGCAATTGCATCAAGGAATTCTTCGCTGCCAAGTTTTACCGGGCTTGGAAGTGATGTGATAAGTGCAAGGTCTCCGGTCATGCGGCCTGACTCGATAACTGAAAGCGTTGCCCTTTCCATCTTGTCAGCCCAATCGCAAAGAGCTTTGATTCCATCAAGCTCTCCTCTCTTTCTAAGAGCACCTGTCCAGGCAAAAATTGTAGCAACAGGGTTTGTTGATGTAGGCTCTCCCTTAAGGTACTTGTAGTAATGGCGCTGCACTGTTCCATGAGCCGCCTCATATTCATAAACACCTGTTGGTGATACAAGAACTGATGTCATCATTGCCAGTGAACCGAATGCTGATGAAACCATATCACTCATTACATCACCGTCATAGTTCTTGCAGGCCCAGATAAATCCGCCCTTTGACTTCATAACACGGGCAACAGCATCATCTATAAGTGTATAGAAGTATGTTATTCCTTCCTTTTCAAATTCAGCTTTGAACTCATTCTCATAGACTTCATCGAAGATCTCTCTAAATCTTCTGTCGTAGGTCTTACTGATAGTATCCTTTGTTCCAAGCCAGAGTTCCTTCTTCTCAGAAAGTGCATATTTAAAGCATGCTCTTGCAAAGCTCTTGATTGATGAATCCTTATTATGGATTCCCTGAATGATACCAGGCTCGTCAAACTCATGAATTGTTTCTCTTACTTCTTTTCCGTCAGCTCCTGTGAATACAAGCTCAGCCTTTCCAGGGCCTGGAACTCTTATCTCAACATTCTTATAAACATCGCCATATGCGTGACGGGCAAGTGTAATTGGTTCTACCCAGCTTCTTACGTTAGGCTCGATGCCCTTTACCATTATAGGTGTACGGAAAACTGTTCCATCAAGGATTGCTCTGATTGTTCCGTTAGGACTCTTCCACATTTTCTTAAGGTTATATTCCTTGACACGCTCGTTGTTAGGAGTAATGGTTGCGCACTTTACGGCAACTCCGTACTTCAAAGTAGCATTTGCACTATCAACTGTGACCTGATCATCAGTTTCATCTCTGTGCTTAAGACCAAGATCGTAATACTCGCTTTTTAGGTCAATATATGGCAAGATCAGCTTATCTTTGATCATTTGCCATAAAACTCTTGTCATCTCATCCCCATCCATCTCAACGATAGGAGTTGTCATTACAATTTTGCTCATATCCCATTTCTCCTTCAAGTATTATTTACTGTTCGTAAAGCTCTAAAAGCCCCTTTTCCAGCATATTTTCATAGGCATTGATCATATGCTGATTAGCAAGTTCTTCTGCTTTATCAGGGTTATTCTCTTTAATGGCTTCCATAATAAATTTGTGCTCAACGTTTGAAACAGCTCCTCTGCTGCTTGAAAGAGTCTGCTGTCTTACTCTCCAAACGTACTGATGGTAGTCCTTTAAAAGATGCTCAAGCATCTTTGAATTACATGACTCATATAAAATATTGTGGAATCTGTTATCAAGCTCAGCCATCTGCTCCATATGGCCTCTAGCAGCATGGAACTCTGCGAGATAGATATTCTCTTCCATCTCTTCAAGCTGCTCTTTGGTGATATTCTCACAAGCCCATCTTGCGCATAAACCTTCAAGTTTGGACCTTATCATATAGATATCCTGAATATCCTTTACCTTGATTCCGGTAACATAAGCTCCTCTATTAGGGATGATCTGAATAAGGCCTTCAAGTTCAAGCTGTCTGAAAGCCTCTCTTACAGGTGTCCTGCTTACTCCAAGTTCCTGGCCGATCGCAACTTCTTTTAGTTCCTCATGGTCTTTGTATTTGCCGTTTAGTATGTCTTCTCTTATTCTGTGAAAAACACGTCCTCTAAGAGAATACTTATCTGTCACTTCCTGTTTTAAGTCTTGATTTTCCATGTCTCTCCTTTAGTTTATACAGCCCCTACTATCTCTCCCTCTTTTACTACGATCCCCAGTTCTTTTGAAACTTTTTCTATCTCACGAACAAGCTCGTTATCAGTCATGACAGTAACTCGTCCGTTTGCATATTCGTTATCAACCCACTCCTTGATTTTGGTTACAAGTGGTGATGTTTTTGAGAGGGCATGCTCCTGTTTTAATTTGTAATGAATATTGATCCAATGAGCAATTCCCGCAAGTCCTGATGTATTTGAAACAGCGCTCACAGGAGGACGCTTTAAGAATTTTTCTGTATCAAAAATGTTATAGATCTCTTCGTTCTTGAGAAGTCCATCAGCATGAATACCTGCCCTTGTAACGTTAAAGTTTTTACCAACAAATGGTGTATTGGCAGGAACAGTAAATCCAATCTCTTTCTCATAGTACTCAGCAAGATCAGTAATTACTGTAGTATTCATACCATCCAAAGTGCCCTTAAGCTGGGCATATTCAAATACCATGGCCTCCAGTGGTGTGTTACCTGTTCTCTCACCAATTCCAAACAGTGAAGTATTAACAGATGAACAGCCATAAAGCCATGCAGTTGTAGAGTTTGTAACTGCTTTATAAAAATCGTTATGTCCGTGCCATTCAATGAGTTCGCTGGGAACACTGGCGTTTGTGTTGATTGCGTAAATGATTCCCTGAACACTTCTGGGAATAACGGCACCTGAGAAGTTTACTCCATATCCCATGGTATCGCAAGCACGAATTTTAACTGGTATGCCGTATTCTTCCTTAAGCTTCATAAGTTCAATACAAAATGGGACTACAAAACCATATATATCCGCACGAGTAATGTCTTCCAAATGGCATCTTGGGCTAATACCTGCCTCGAGACAGGAACGTATAATACTAAGGTAATGCTCAAGAGCCTGCTTTCTGGTCATTTTAAGCTTAAGAAAAATATGATAATCAGAACATGAAACAAGGATACCTGTTTCCTTCATACCAATTTCTTTAACAAGCTTAAAGTCCTCTTCGCTTGCCCTTATCCAACTGGTCACCTCAGGAAATCTATAACCTCTTTCCATACATTTTAGAGCTGCATCTCTATCACTCTTACTATATAAAAAGAACTCACTCTGCCTGATAAGACCATTGGGCCCGCCAAGCTCATGGAGCATATCATAAATCTTCACAATCTGCTCAGTAGTATAGGGCGCTCTGGACTGTTGACCATCACGAAAAGTGGTATCTGTTATCCATATTTCTTTTGGCATATTATGGGGAACAATTCTGTCATTGAAGGGAATCTTTGGAATTTCCTCGTAAGGAAACATATTTCTGAAGACATTTGGTTTTTTTACGTCATCAAGAATATAAATGTGCTCTTCAATCTTGAGCAGATTATTCTTGTCATTCATTGTTACAGGTCTACTTTGAAACGCGGATGTATCACTCATAAAAATAACCTCACCTTCTTACAATGTATCTCTCGTATAATTGTATACAATCATACTATTCTTTATACATTGCTGTCAAGGCGAGGTTATTTCTTAAAAACTGCTCTTTCTGTTAAAAAACTTCTTAACTTCTTCTATAGGAGTCGGCTTAGCATAAAGATATCCCTGAATGTAATCAAAGCCACGGTCTACACTATAAGTTTTCTGTGACTCATCCTCTACTCCTTCTATAAGAGTAATAAATCCGTTCTTTTTGAAAACTTCTATCATATAGCTGAGAATATCATTCATCCTGTCGTCATGAAGTGACTTATAAAGAAGCGTCTTATCAAATTTGATGGTCTTAAATGGACAATTCATAACTCTTTCAAGCGATGAATACCCCGTACCAAAATCATCCAAATAAAACTGTATTCCCTCCGAGGAAAGGCTTTCCATATTTTTATTGGCTCTTTCATAATTCTCAAACATAGCTGTTTCAGTCACTTCAAGTCTTATCTTGGATGGATCAATATCATATCTTTCAATGATTTCCATAAAATCTCTGTTAAGATTTTCCATAGAAAGCTCTTTGGACGAACAGTTAATTGATATTGCATCAAAATCATAATACTCACTAAAACTGCCTATTGCTCTGCAGACTTTATTGAGTATTATGCAGGTCAACATATGTATTGCACCGCTGCTCTCTGCAATAGGAATAAACACTTCAGGAGATATCAGTTTATCACCAACTTTAAGCCTCATAAGAGCTTCTGCAGATTTAAAACTACCTGTTCCCACACTGTAAATAGGCTGAGCATAAACCACAATCCTCTCATCATCAAGATTCTCTCTAAGCCTTATATCCCTGATAACAGAAGATATCTCATAGTGCTCACTAAAGCCTTTATAATCGCTTTCCTTTGTAATATAGAACTGACTGCTATTATGGTCTATAAATCTTTTGCTTATAAATTCAAAGAACTGACGCACCTTCAAAATAGTGTCTGTCTCCGACCTAAGTTCTCCTGCAATGATCGTGTAATTAAATGGAACATCGAGATCCACTCGGCTCTTGTCAAATATACCTCTGATTTCCTGAATGATCAGTTTTGCCTTCCCAGGGTCACTCTCCTCAAGAATGTTTACAAATTTATTATCAGACATTTTATAAAGCCTTAGAGAAGGGCTTAAATTCTCAAGGTTTCTGCAAATACTGATTCCATAGTACAAAGAATCAATGTCTTTTTTTATAAAGTTCTCAATATCCAAGGTCTTAAGGATAACATACACTACCCAGATTTTCTTTTTGCCCATATTCTTCATAAGATAAGCATCCAAAGCGTAGATACTCTGAGTTCCCGAAAGCTCATCATACGGAACATTATGGAACAGCAAGAATCCTATCATAAAAATAGGCACGTAAGTGGTGGCTGAAAAAATATAATGGGCCTTAACTACATATATCATCTGACCGATCAGGACAACAAGGCTTGTGGGAACAAAAAGACATACTGCATGCCAGGTGATCCTGCTGATCTCTCGCCTGTTCAAGGCACTTGCTATAAAACATACAACAGCGCAGACAATTCCCGCTGAAATATAGTATCTGGTGAAATGCCTTATATCAATGCCGTCTAAAGTAAATGTGTAGAGACCACTGGCAGCTATCTCAATAATAATTCCAATGACGTAGATAATTGACAGAACAGCGTACATCAAAATAAACTCTTTTCGCTGATTGCGTCTCACCACCGACATCATATTTACGTAGGAAAAAATGCAGTAAAGAATTCCATTATAAACCAGCAAAAAAGAAATCAGCTGTATTCCGAATAAGTTTTTGTTATAGTACTGATCGGGATTATTGGCTACTTTGATAATAGAAATCTGAAAAAGAATGGCAACTATCGAAAGAATGGTACCATTAAAAATATACTTAAAAAGAAGAGTCTTTTTTGGTCTTACATATAACATCACAAATAGCAGGAGCCCCGAAAGAAGGAGTCCTGCTATTTCACCTATGTAGTTATACTCTACAAATGATTCAATATACATATTTTAATAGTATCACAAAGTAAAGAATATTGGTAAAAAAAATAAATTACCCTTTAACTGATCCTGTTGTGATACCAGCCACAAAGTATTTCTGAAGTGAAATGAACACTATAAATACAGGGATAAGAGAAAGAACTGAAGCGGCCATAATAAGTCCATACTCAGCTGAATACTGTGATATAAACATTTTCAGTCCGATCTGAAGTGTTTTCTTGGACTCTGTTGTCAGGTAAATGAGAGGTCCAAGGAAATCGTTCCATGTATTCACAAAAGTAAATATAAGAAGAGTCGAAAGAGCAGGTTTGGAAAGAGGAAGCATAATCCTGGCATATATGCCATACTCTGTCATACCATCAATTCTTGCAGCTTCGCAAAGAGAATCAGGTATTCCTTCATAAAACTGTCTCATCATAAATACTCCAAACGCAGAAAAAGCCTGAAGTATGATAATTGCAAGATGTGTATCAGCAAGTCCAAGGCTTCTCATGAACATGAACTGAGGAACCATGTACACCTGCCAAGGCACAGCAATCGTGGCTACATAAGCAAGGAACAACACGTTACGGCCCTTAAACTCAAGTTTGGCAAAGGCATATGCCGCAAAACTTGATGTAAGAAGCTGAAGGAAAGTAACTATGATAGTCAGCTTTGCTGTATTAAGTGTGAACTTTGCAAGAGGTATCTTTGTCCAGATATCAAGATAATTCTGCCATCTTGGCTCTTTTGGAATCCACTCAAAAGGTATTACAAAAACATCTTTATTAAACTTAAGTGATGCTGATAACATCCATACAAAAGGCACTAGCATTAAAAGTGCCAGGAGGATGAGCAGCACATAGACAATAGTCTGTCCGATAATTCTGTTTCTTTTTTTGCTTTTCACTTTTTCAATCCTCCCGATCAGTCATTAGCATAGTTCTTTTCACCCTTGAACTGAATAAGGGTAACAACCAGAACTATTGCAAAAAGAACCAGTGCTGATGCCGATGCTTTTCCAAGCTTCCAGTTTCTGAAAGCCTCTTCATAAATATAGTAAACCAGTACCATTGCACTCTTATTTACTACACCGTTAGAACCACCAGCCAACATGTATACGATGTCATAAACCTTAAAGCAGTTGATCGTCAGCATGATAGTTACAAAGAATGTTGTTGGTTTAAGCTGAGGAACAGTGATATGTCTGAATTTCTGCCATGCATTGGCTCCGTCAAGCGAAGCTGCCTCATAGAGGTCCTCACTGATTCCCTGGAGTCCGGCAAGGTAGATTACCATATAATATCCCATGTTTTTCCATACGGAGAACATGATAATAGTCAACATTACAGTACTTGAAGATGCTGCCCATTTTAAAGGCTCAACATGAAGTACATTCATAAGAAACTGGTTAACAATTCCACCTTTTGCAGGTGTAAAGAGCATATTCCAAACTGCTGCTACTGCAACCAGTGATGCTACATAAGGGAAGAATGTTACTGTTCTAAAGAAATTTCTTCCTTTTATCTTCTGATTTAATAAAATAGCAAGCCCAAGTGCTATCACAAGGGTAATAGGCACTGTAAACACGCTGTAAACAATTGTATTTTTTAATGATGCAAGGAATCTGTCATCCTTAAAAATCTCTACAAAATTCGAAAGACCTATAAATTTCATCTTATTACTTCCATCCCATTCAGCGAATGACATAAGAAGTGCAAGTACTATTGGTCCCAATGTAAATATTGCAAACCCAAGAAAGTTAGGAGCGATAAAGGAATATGCTACAAGATTCCTTCTACGCTGTCTTTTTTTCATATTTTTTTCCATAGCGGATAACTGTGCTGCCATGTCTTTTTCCTCTTAAAAAGGCACTTGAACTCAAGCTGCCTTGAAATTCAAGTGCCGGTTTATTTTTTTGATTAAAAATTACTTTCCGATGATTGCAGAAACGCCTTCGTTCATAGCTGCGATAGCGTCATCTACGCTTACTTCTTCATTCATGATAAGGTCATGCTGTTCGTTAAGAACTGTCTCTATCTCAGATGACTTGTCGTTTGCAGGCATCTCAAGATATGTGTGGCTTGTTACAAGAGCTTCCTTTGAAGCTTCATCTGTTGGGAAGCCATCCATTGAAGCGATAAGATCAACGATCTTTTCGTTTGTCATAGCTGGGATGTTACCTGTTGAAGCCATAACTTCTGCACCCTTTTCACCACTTACGAACTTAACGAATTCCCAAGCCATATCCTTGTTAGGAGCTGATGTAGGAATTGCAAGAGCTGTGATTGTTGAAAGAGTTGAGCCAGGCTCTACACCTTCTGCGTGTGGATACTTAACAATACCCCAGTTAGTGCAATCTGTGTACTCACCATCTTTGATCTTCTGGATAAGTGTTGCGATGAACCATGAACCCATGTTCATTGTAGCTACGTTACCCTGAGCAAATGCTGCTGAATAGTGAAGTCCCTGTGTCTTAAGTGTTGCATAATCCATGCAGACACCATCTTTCTGCTGTGCAAGAACCATCTCGTAGTAAGGCTTTGTGAAATCATAGTTGCCATCAACGATTGTGTTCTTTCCATCAAGAATACCATCAAGCTGGATTGTTGATCTCCATGTGTGGTAGTGAGAACCATAAACTTCAGCACCTGGAGTTGTGTCTGTTACGCTTCTTGCAAGCTTGTCATACTCTTCCCAAGTCATATCGTTTGTAGGATATGCAACTCCTGCTTTATCAAAGATATCCTTGTTGTAGTATAGAACCCAGATATCTGAACGGAAAGGAAGTTCATAAAGATTTCCGTCGATTGTAACCTGATCTGTAACACCATTGTAAAGAGAAAGATCAACACCATCCTTTGAGATAAGATCTCCTAAAGGCTCAAGAACGCCCTTGTTTACAAGTGATACGTAACCTGGAACATCCTTAACTGTTACTACATCAAAGTCTGAACCAGCACCTGAAAGCTGTGTTCCAAGAACTGTGCTGTAATCTGTAGATCCAAGGTCTACCATCTCAACTGTTACGTTTGGATGCTCAGCTGTAAAAGCATCAATAAGTGGCTGATAGTAAACTGTGCTTGATACATCCCAAAGTGCCCACTTAAGTGTTACAGGCTCGTCAGATGTAGCCTCTGCTGTTTCTGTAGTCTGTTCTGTAGTCTGTTCTGCAGCAGGTGCCTCTGTTGCTGCCGGTGTCTCTTCCTGTGCAGGTGCCTCAGCTTCAGGTGCCTGTGAAGCACTTCCGCATCCAACGATGCTTGCTGTGATCATTGAAACTGCAAGTAAAGAACTGATAATTTTCTTTTTCATTTTTTGCCTCCCTTTTAATCATTGCTACCCCATTGGCAGTTTTTGTTTCTATTAAAATTCTAACAAAGCCACTTATTTCCAAGAATGTACATTCTTTAACACTTATTGGTAAAAAAATGCAATTTTTTTATATAAAATTGTATTTTATTTATTTTTCCACTGCTCTAATATATATCTATGCGTAAAAATAGTCACTCAATCAGAATTAAAATTGTCATATGGGCTGTGGGGTTATCTCTTGTTCTTGCCTTATTTATAGCAACTACAAGTTATATTCTCTCCATGCGTTATTTAAAAGAAAATCAGCATCAATCAGCCCTGACCAATATCCATGTTCTTGGAAACAACATAGATTCAGACATCAATACAGTTATGACTTTCTCTAACTGGATATGCCTGGACAGCACCATAAATAACTATATTCAATATGTCGATGAGAACTATGCCAAAGACAGAATCCTTGGCAGAAAGCTATCCATGTTGACCTGGAACCACTTAAACAATGAATTCAATATAGTTGGAGTCAGAAATTACGTTGACCGCGTAGTGATCTCTACTATTGATGGAGGAAATTTTCTGCAGGATATTGCAGGAGGCGGTGCATCAAGCAGTTCAAATCCCCCACAAATGATCATGAATTCAGATTTTTACAATTCCCTTATTTCATCCCCGTCCTTTAGCTGGTATGGAATATGCAAAAATCCAATGTCCAAAAGTGGCAATCCACCTATAATTCCCATAATCAGGGCGATATACAAAGCAGATTCTACTGAAGTTTTGGGCTGGGTATATATGGACATTCCAGTTTCTGTGATACATGATTCCCTGAAAAGTTTTGTCTTTGAAAATGATGATGCTCTTTTTCTCACATTTACTGAAGGCGTATCATACCGCTATGATGGCAGGTCTTTTGTTAAAGCCTCTCTTCCGGCTGATCTTGTAACCTACACTTTGCCGGAAACCGGATGGAAGCTCTCATATCTGCCATCAGAAAGTGCCCTCAAAGCCCGAATGAAGCTGTATCTGGCACTGATCATACTTATATTTACGGTTATTCTTTTTGCAGGAATAGTTCTTTCTCTTTCACTGCACAGAATAATTACAAAACCTGTATCAAAGCTGATTGAAAGGCTAGATCAAATAGGACTTGGAGATTTTTCAAGAGACCCATCCATTGAGTGGCACAACGAACTTGGTGAGATTGGAATAGGAATAAACAGTCTATCGCAGAATGTCTCTGATCTTATGGAGAAAAGAATCTTTGATGAAAAGACAAAGCACGATTTGGAATACCAGGTCCTGCAATCACAAATAAATCCTCACTTTTTGTACAACACATTAAATACAATAAAGTGGATGGCAACAATACAAGGATCTGAAGGCATCGCAGACATGTCAACTGCCCTCTCCCGTCTTATGAAAAATATAGCAAAGGGAACTGAGAGCATTATTTCACTAAAGGATGAATTTGCACTTTTAGATGATTATTTCACCATAATGAAATACAGATATGGCGGAACTATTGAACTCAAATATGAAACTGAAGATGAAAATCTTTTAAAATGCAAAATAAACCGTTTCTCACTCCAGCCCATTATAGAAAATTCCATATTCCATGGAATCGAGCCAAAGGGCAGCGCCGGAAAGATCGTAGTCCACACCTATAAAAATGACGATAAGCTTATCATTGATGTTACCGACAACGGAGTTGGCATGACAAAAGAAACTATTGATGATGTCCTTAGCGGCAAAGCCAAGTCATCCAACGAGTTCTTTAAACAGATTGGAGTCAGCAACGTCAATGAGAGGATAAAATATACCTTCGGTGAAGAATACGGAATGCACATAACAAGCGAAGTTGGCTCCTTTACAACGACCACACTTATTCTTCCACTTAAATACATGTAAAAGAAATCAGGAGTTTTTTATGTACCGAATACTAATAGTAGATGATGAGCCCTTGGTGCAGATAGGGCTAAAAACCATGATTGCCAAGGACCACTCCGGCAACTGTGAAATAATTGGAACTGCATCTAACGGGCAGGAGGCCTGGAATATAATTTGTAATGATCCCCCGGACATTGTCATCGCTGATATAAGAATGCCTGTTATGACAGGGCTTGAACTTCTTGATAAAAGCCACAAGAAATATGGAAATACTCCGGCATTTATCATGCTCACAGCCTATGAAGAATTTGAAATGGTTAGACAGGCTCTTGTATGTGAGGCCGTTGACTACCTTGTAAAAATAGAGCTAAACTCAGAAACTTTAGACTCTGCTCTCAAAAAAGCCATTCAAAGAATTGATGAATCAAATCCTGTAAGAAAGGCTTCTATTCCCAGCGAAAGTTCTCTTGAGGACCTCAGGCAGAAATTTCTGATAAAGCTGTTCAATCACCTTATCACCTCTGAAAGTGATCTTGCAAAAGAGACAAAGGCCCTTAGTCTTAAACTTGATTACAACAGAAATATTGTAGTGTATGGCGAAATTAAAACGCCCTCTCCTGCTTCATCTGACTCGTCAAGTGAAGCCATCGGAATTTATTCATCAAGTATAGGCATGGCAAAAGAGATAATTTCCCGCCACGCACCATGCCAGATAGTATCCATAGACCCTACACACTTTGCAATCATCTTCATGTTTAATGAGGAAAAGCCAATAGCTTCAATAATGGATCTGATCACTGAGGCACTTGAAAATGCCAGAACAATGATAACAAGCTACTTTAAGACAAACCTTACCTTTGGTATAGGAAGTGCTGTATCTACACCACTTGACATAGCTGTTTCTTTTGACGAGGCAAAAACAGCCCAGTCCCAGTCAGACTCTGCCGCACCTATAAGACTATTTAGCCATATAGTTGGCAGCAACAGACGTTCAGGAAAAGACAAACTAATTTCCACCATACAGCAGTACATAGATGGCAACTTAAACGGAAAGCTCCAGTTAAATGAAGTTGCAGAAGTGTTCGGGCTTTCGCCCGCTTATCTGTCAGTTCTTTTCAAAAAGACAACAGACACAGGTTTTTCCGAATATGTTTACACAAAGAAAATTGATAAAGCAAAAGAAATGCTTTTATCAGGTGACATGAAGATCTATGAAGTTGCAGATGCCCTTGGCTTTGAATCGGCATACTATTTTTCAAAGGTGTTCAAAAAAGTTGATGGTCACTCACCACGTGAATATATCCAAAACAAAAGCGAAGGTCAATCATTTTAAAAATGGGACTGTAAAAAATGATTTTTCATTTTTCACAGTCCCAAATCTTTATGCTACCATTCTTTATTCTTCTGAGTTTGCTGCAGCAACTTTCTCTGCTCTGTCGGCAACTTCTTTTGCCTGAACATCTGAAGGTGCCTGCTCGTATCTGTTAAATTCGTACTCATACTCGCCACTGCCACCTGTCATAGAACGAAGCTGTGTATTATATCCAAAGAGCTCCATCATAGGAACTTCTGCTTCAATAACCTGCTTGCCTGTAAGAGAAGGATTCATGCCGAGCACTCTTCCTCTTCTCTTATTGAGGTCTCCCATTACATCACCTGTATATGAATCCGGAACTGTAACCTTAAGAGAAACAATAGGCTCAAGAAGTACAGGAGAAGCCTCCATGAAGCCTTTCTTGAATGCGCCTGATGCAGCTACTTTAAATGCCATTTCTGAAGAGTCTACCGGATGATATGATCCATCATAAAGAATTGCCTTAACGCCTACTACAGGATAAGCTGCAAGAGGTCCTCTTAAGACTGATTCTGCAAGGCCCTTCTCTACAGCCGGGAAGTAGTTCTTTGGAACAGCTCCTCCGACAACTTCCTGCTCAAATACATAAGGAGTTGTTGGATCACCTGAAGGCTCAAAGCGCATCTTTACATGACCATACTGTCCGTGACCACCTGTCTGCTTCTTGTATTTATATTCAACGTCAGATTTCTTTCTGATTGTCTCTCTAAATGCAACCTTTGGCTTTGTAAGGTCGATCGCAACCTTATATACGTTCTGAAGCTTACTCTGGATAACTTCAAGATGCATATCGCCGATACCATAAAGAAGAGTCTGACGGTTTTCTGCATCATTGACTACTCTAAGTGTCTGATCCTCAGCAGCAAGCTTAGCAAGAGACTGAGAAATCTTATCAATATCTGCTTTATTCTGAGCGTGATATCTCATAGCTGTATATGGAGTTGAGATATCCATCTTAGCGTACTGAATAGGATTAGCCTTTGTTGAAAGGGTATCTCCTGTTGCAATCTCAAGCTTCTGGAGTGCGCCAAGATCTCCTGCGTGAAGCTCAGGAACTTCGGTAGTCTTATTGCCCTGAAGGACATAAAGCTTACCAATCTTAACTTCAACATCCTTATTTGCTACATACATAACATCATCAGGCTTAATAACACCTGAACGAACCTTGATAAGTGAGTACTTACCGATGAACGGATCAATCATTGTCTTAAATACAAATGCTGTCTTTGGCTTTGAAAAATCGAAATCTGCTTCGAAGATTTCGTTGGTATTTGTATTGATACCAGCCATCTTACGGTTTTCCGGGCTAGGCATATACTTAACAATATCATCAAGAAGTGTGTAAATACCCTGACAGAGAGTACTTGATCCCATTTCGATAGGGACAATACTTCCATCACATACATTACCTCTAACAGCTGCTCTTATCTCAGCTTCAGAGAATGTTTCACCATTAAAATATCTCTCCATGAATTCTTCTGAAGTCTCAGCAACAGATTCAAGAAGTGTATCTCTAAAGAGCTTAAGATTAGCCTGGTTATACTCCGGAACGGGACACTCTACAACCTCTTTTCCTTCCCATCTAAATCCCTTTTCCTGAATAACGTTTACATATCCAACAAACTTTTCATTCTCACGGATTGGCAGGTTAAATGGAGCCATCTTCTTACCATACTTATCAGTAAGATCCTGAACTACCTGTCTGTATGAAACATCATCGATATCCATATCAGCAACAAAGAACATACGTGGAATCTTGTACTTTTCACACATTTCCCATGCCTTCTCTGTTCCAACTTCGATACCGGCCTTACCTGATACAACGATGATTGCTGCATCAGCAACGCTGATAGCTTCCTCAACTTCACCTACAAAATCAAAGAATCCCGGAGTATCCAGAATATTGATCTTGTGACCATCCCACTCAAGAGGGATAGTTGAAGTACTGATTGAGAAGTGACGTTTCTGTTCTTCCTTATCGAAATCACTTAAAGTGTTTCCATCTTCTACCTTCCCCATCCTTGATGTAAGTCCGGCAAGATATCCCATAGCCTCTGCTAAAGTTGTTTTGCCAGCGCCACCATGTCCAAGCAGTACTACGTTTCTAATCTTGTCAGTTGTGTAAACGTTCATATCTTGTCCTCCAGTCGCATTATTCCGAGGAAATCCCAAAACACTATTAATTTGTAATCGTGAAAAAAAATGAATTCCCCCAAAAGATTTATAATGATATTTTACTAAAAAAAATGCACTATAACAAGTATTTGTGTTCTTTTTGCACAAATATATCATTATAATGGTTACTGTTCACTCGCATACAGCTCGCTCCAGTAACCCCTTCGCGCATTCATTCCAAATCGACTTCGTCGATGGAATGCGCTCACTCCCGTATCAAGTTCTCACGAAATGCGCAGCTTAGTGCGCATTTCTGTCTGAACAGTAACTTATAATGTACTTATACAGTTTCCGTATCAAAAAACAGTAAGAATCATGCATGAATAGTATTGTTTTTCGCACGTTAAAGTGTTATAGTGAATTGAAAGACGCTTTCTTGGGGGAATTATATAGATGTCATTTAGTAAATTTGGATTTTTGGGACTTGGTCTTATTGGTGGTTCTATAGCAAGAGCTATCAAAAAAAATCATCCTGATTCTTTTATAATAGCATATGCATTGCATAAAGAAACCGTAGACAAGGCTCATGATGAAGGCATTGTAGATAAACCTGTTTACGAAATCGGAGCCGATTTTTCTGAGTGTGATATCATTTTTCTATGTGCCCCGGTAGAGATTAACAACGAAAATATAGAAAAACTTGTTCCATTTTTAAATGAGAATACATTACTTACCGATATCGGCAGCGTTAAAACCGGTATCCATGATAAAGTAAAAGAGCTTGGCCTTGAAAAGCAATTTATCGGCGGACACCCAATGGCAGGTACTGAGCGCATAGGTTTTGGCAATTCCAAGGCTTCTCTTTTTGAAAATGCCTACTACATTCTCACTAAAACAGACAATACAGATGAAAAAAAGCTAAAATACTACTACGATCTGGTAAAAGAAATAGGTGCAATACCTCTGGTAATCCCTTACATGCAACATGATTATATTACTGCAGCCATAAGTCATGTTCCTCATGTAGTATCAGCGAGCCTTGTAAATCTTGTCCATGACAACGACTCAGAAGATCAGCTGATGAAGCTTATAGCCGCCGGTGGATTTAAGGATATAACCAGAATTTCCTCTTCTTCTCCAGTTATGTGGCAACAGATCTGTACTACAAATTCTTTTAATATTTCAGATTTGCTTTCAAAATATATTGATTCTCTTATCGATATCAAACTTGCTATTGATGAGCATGACAGCAATAAAATATTTAACTTTTTTAACTCTGCCAAAGAATATAGAGAATCTTTCATAGAAACCAGCAGTGGTCCTATAATGCAAGCCTTTACAATTCACGTTGATATTGCAGATAAGCCCGGTAACCTTGCAAGAGTAGCAACTCTTTTATCTGATAATGAGATAAACATAAAGAATATCGGCATTGTCCATAACAGAGAATATGAGCGTGGAACCCTTCGCATAGAACTACATGATCAGAACGGAAAAGACGCCGCGTTAAAAATACTTAATGAAAACGGCTATCCTATCAGGAACAGCTAATAAAAAGGAGAAACAACATGATAGCGTTAGAAAAAGCAATGCACCCATTAAGAGGAGATGTTTTTGTCCCCGGTGACAAATCCATATCACACAGAAGTATCATGTTTGGTGCACTTGCAAAAGGAACAACTGAAATAACAGGCTTTCTCAACAGTGCCGATTGTCTCTCAACTATAGATTGTTTCAGAAAACTTGGCATTCATATAGATCACGCCATGCGTCCCACAAACGGCGTTCCAACAATAACAGTCCATGGAAAAGGTCTTGGTGGTCTTAAAGCCCCATCAGAGACTTTATATACAGGAAACAGCGGAACCACTACAAGACTAATGTCCGGAATACTTGTAGCTCAGCCATTTGACTCCAATATCACAGGTGATATGTCCATAGAAAAGCGTCCCATGAATCGCATTATCAACCCTCTTTCTCAAATGGGGGCGGATATATCATCTCTTATGGATAATGGCTGCGCTCCTCTCGTTATTAAAGGAGGTAAGCGCCTTAGAGGCATAACCTATAGAAATCCAATTGCTTCAGCTCAGGTAAAATCTGCTATTGTACTGGCAGGTCTTTATGCTGACGGCGACACTGTAGTTTATGAGCCTGCACTGTCACGAAATCACACGGAGACTATGCTCACAATGTTTGGAGCTGATATTCATAATGAACTTGCAAGAGATGGAAGTGCAGCCGCAATACTGCATCCCGGCATGCCTCTACATGGTATTAAGATTAACGTCCCCGGAGATATCTCTTCTGCTGCTTACTTTATGGCTGCAGCATTAATGGTTCCCGAATCTGAACTCCTTATCAGAAATGTTGGTATCAATCAGACCAGAACCGGTATCATAACAGTACTTAAACAAATGGGAGCTGATATCACTCTTCTAAACGAAACCAATGACAGCGAACCAAGAGCTGACATACTTGTTAAATACAGCGAGCTCAACGGTAATGAGAACGGTATTTTTGAAATTGGCGGAAAAGATATCCCTACTATGATAGATGAGCTTCCTGTCGTTGCCATTGTTGCTGCCACAGGTAATTTTGATACAATCATTAAAGATGCTGCAGAGCTTAAGGCAAAAGAATCAGACAGAATAGCCACTGTAGTTGATAACTTAAAAGCTATGGGATGTGACATAGAAGCGACAGATGACGGCATGATAATCCATGGTGGAAAGCCTCTACATGGTGCTGATATTCACTCACATAATGATCACCGTCTTGCAATGACATTTGCTGTAGCATCTCTGGCAGCTACAGGAACAACCAGGATTCTTGATGAAGGCTGTGTCGGAATCTCCTATCCATCATTCTTCAAAGATTTCCAGGCAATTGTTAACTAAAAACATATTCTACTAGTTTTTAGCTGTAGGTTTAGGTAGAGTATTCAGACGAATGCAATTCGAATTCATCTGAATACTCTTTAAGCCGTTTAAGAGTATTTCTCTGTTATCTTAAGAAGTTCCTGTCTGTACCTGTCTTTCACGTCTTCCGGAGAAGTTATGATAACTCCATCCGACAGGGCAAAGAGCCATCCAAAGAACTGGTCACTTACTGCAACGTCAACACTTGTCTCAGACCATCCTTCCTCATCTGATTTTCTAATGCTCATATCTTTGCCAAATCTGTCTATCAAAACTCCAACAAAGTCGTTTTTAAACTTCAGTTTCACTTTGGTTTCTGTTCCCCCGAACATTCCAAAATTCATCTTGGAATATGAAGCCATATCAAAAGCTTTAAAATGCTCTTTTCCAAGTCTCCTGTCATCCATAATACGGATGTTTCTCATTTTATCAACACGGTAATGTTTTATCTTATCAGCCTCAGCATCAAATGCAATGAGGTAATAATTCTCATCATCCCAGGTAAGTGCCCATGGACTCACTTCATATAAGCCTTCTTTTCTCGGAACAAGTTCTTTATTCAGATTCCATTTAAGGTACTCAAATTGTATGCGTCTGTTAGTGGATATGGCAGTATGTATCTCATCTACAATGTAGTAGATACTCTCGTTCATGGTCTTTATTCTGCCCTGAACCTCTACCTGCCTTTTTAGCTGCATCGCTTCATATTCACTTACAAGACCTGTAAGCTTTTTGATAAGTTCGTTGGACTTTTTCTCTGTAATAAATTTTGAAGACTGTATGGCATCAACCAAAAGCTTTAGCTCTGCTATTTCAAAATGTTTGCTGCCGACGTGATAATAATAATTTCTACCTACCTGCTCTAAAATAACATCTATACCAAGGGTGCGCAGAGCCTCCATATCGTCATAGAGACTCTTTCTATCCGCAGTAATTCCGCACTCTTCCAAACGCTCTTTTATCTGAGGCATTGTCAGAAAATGCTGATCATCTGTCATTTTGACCATTATTTTAGCGAGATAATACAATTTTAATTTTTGATTGGCACCCTTTGGCATTTTTACTTACCCCTGAAGTTTATTTGGTTTTGTCACCAACAATCTTGTTGATAAGAATCTTTCCTGCTCTATGAGCGGCATATGGTCCAACTTTTTTAAGCTTGTCTTCTGACCTTACCATTGTACTTGCAGCAGGTATATCTCTTGTAAGATGAATAGCATCAAATTCACACTTGGTTGTGCAAAGTCCGCATCCAATACAACGATTCTCATCTACAGTTGTAGCTCCGCAGCCAAGGCATCTGTTTGCTTCGGCCTTAACCTGATCTTCAGTAAATACAAGTCGAAGATCATCAAAGGTCTTACTTGCAACACCGGCTTTTTTACCTGGAATCTGTCTCTTGGCATCATCGAAGCCTTCAACCTTTATGTCGTCCTTATTAAGCTCGATAAATTCTCTTCTGTCACGAGCAAGGTCAAGACGGTTTCCTTTATGCACAAAACGATTGATAGAAACACTTCCTTCTCTGCCGCCGGCGATAGCATCAATAGCAAACCTCGCACCTGTGAATACATCACCGCCAACGAAGATATCAGGTTCAGCTGTCTGCCTTGTGAGCTTATCAGCAACTGCTGTGCCATTTCTGTTTAGTTCAACCTTTGTGCCCTCAAGAAGGCCGCCCCACTGAACTGACTGACCTATTGACAAAAGAAGATTCTCACAAGGGATCTCTATTGTCTCTTCCTCATTGTATTTAGGACTGAAACGGTGCTCTGAATCAAATACGCTCACACATTTCTTAAAAATAACGGACTTAACATGACCATTTTCAGTAACAACTTCCTTTGGTCCCCATCCATTCTTAACTTCAATTCCTTCTTCTTTTGCTTCTGCAACTTCATCAGCTGCTGCAGGCATCTCTTTTTCACCCTCAAGGCAAAGCATTGTAACCTTGGATGCTCCTGCTCTTACAGCTGTTCTGGCTACGTCTATAGCAACATTTCCGCCGCCGATAACAACAGTGTCGCCATTTAACTTAATGGAATGATCCTGATTTATGTTTCTAAGGAAATCAACACCTGTCTGAACGCCCTCAGCATCCTCGCCAGGAACTCCGGCTTTTCTTCCGCCCTGCATACCAATAGCGATAAAGAATGCCTTGTAGCCTTCCTCACGGAGTTTCTGTATAGTAATGTCTTTTCCTACCTCAACTCCACACTTGAACTCAACGCCCATCTGACGGATAACATCAATCTCAGCATCGATTATGTCTTTTTCAAGACGATAGCTTGGAATACCATTCATGAGCATTCCGCCAGGTCTCTTTTCTTTTTCAAAAACTGTAACAGGATAGCCGTCTCTTCTAAGAAAGTAAGCAGCAGCAAGTCCTGCAGGGCCTCCTCCGATAACAGCAACCTTATAATCATCAGACCACATTCCGCCATCATGCTTCTCGCAAAGTGGAATGTACTTTTTGTCACTCTTAAGGTCTAAAGAAGCAATGAATTTCTTGATCTCATCGATAGCAAGAGGCTGATCGATAGTTCCTCTTGTGCAGGCGTCCTCACAACGTCTGTTACATACAGCACCGCAGATATATGGGAATGGGTTATCCTGCTTTATAAGTTTGAGTGCATCCTCATATCTGCCCTCTGCAGCCATCTTGATATAGCCCTGAACTGAAAGGTGTACAGGACAAGCTGTCTTACATGGAGCTGTACCTGTATTGTAGCAGTTAATCTTTGCATCATCTCTGTAGTTGTAGTTCCATTTCTCAGGGCCCCACTTCTTTGCATTAGGAAGCTCTGTCTTAGGATACTTAACTTCTGATCCGTCTTTTTTGCAAAGCTTCTGACCAAGCTTGGCAGCACCAACAGGACAAACTTCTACGCACTTACCGCAGGCAACACACTTATCTTTTTCAACATGTGCTCTGTATGCAGATGCAGACATATTAGGTGTGTTAAAGAGCTGGGATGTTCTAAGAGCATTACATACTCCGGGAGCACAGTTACAGATAGCAACAATCTTGCCCTCACCGTCGATATTGGTGATCTGGTGAACATATCCATGTCTCTCTGCTCTCTCAAGGATCTCATAAACTTCTTCCTTGGAGATATAGTGACCGATTCCACGATCATCCATATACTCAGCCATGTCGCCCATACCTATGCAGTAATCTCCTCGGATTTCTCCACTTCCTTCACCACGCATAGCCTGCTGCTTACGGCAAGAGCACTCTGAAATACCGTATTTATCGTACATGTCGATCCATCTTGAAAGATGCTCAACAGGAACTGACTGATTCTCAAGTGAAATAGCCTTCTCAACAGGAATAACATGCATTCCTATTCCGGCTCCTCCGGGTGGAACCATCTGTGTAATTCCAGCAAGTGGAAGTTGTGTCATAAGATTAAAGAAAGTTGCAAGCTGCGGAAATTCATCAGTGAGCTTTTCCTGCATCATCATAAACTCTGCTGAGCCCGGAACAAAGATAGGAAGTTCATACTGAAGATGTTTATCAGGTGTCTTAGCACGATTCTGCTCAATGATGCCCATCCATCTAAGACGCTCTACCATCTTCTTTGTATCTTCCACGCTCATATTATTCATGTTTGCGAGTTCTTCAATAGAATATGGAACACGTGTCTTTTTAAAGTTCAAAAGAAACTTCACCTGTTCCTTATTAAGAATAAGATCAAGCATCCAATACTCCGGATCTCTATTATTGATCTTATTAGTTAGTTTTTTTACATAACGGTCTGTAATAAGCTTAGCGAGTTCAAGAACCAGTTTCTCTTTTTCCGGATCCTCTGCTTTATAATCAGGATCCTGCCAATAATCATTTTCATTGATCATTGGATCGCCGATTTTCCAATCAGCCATAGTCTTTACTTTAGCCATAAGATATCCCCTTCTATCCCCTTCCAACAAATAATTAATCTCCTTTTAACATTGTACAATAAAGGAAACTGCATGACTATCCGAGATTTTCCATAAATATTCACGTTCATTTTTGTCTGAAATGCTCTCACCCATGACACATACTATCGCTTTTTTTCAAAAAAGCCCCTGCATATCAATCGTACAGAGGCTTTAAGATAATTTATCAATATCTATAACACTCGCTTATACAAGATATTGAGCGTGAACTGGCAGCGGATGACTAATCAGAACCACCGGCTTAGCCGGTGGTTTGTTCTGGCCCTATAAGGGCCTGTTGCCGGCACTGAGTCTAAAGACTCGCCGAATGGTTCGCCAGCCGCAACATCATTTTCCTACAGAGCCCCCTGGGCTCATTTTTATTTGTTTTGCTTTACCGGCTCACCCGTGAACGGGTCAATATACTCTTTTAGTGTCATTTGGTCGTACTCTAAATCCTCTTTTAACTGATTCTTTATGTACTCCTCTATTTTCTTTGCATTTTTACCTACAGTGTCTACGTAATAGCCTCTGCACCAGAAATGTCTATTGCCGTACTTGTACTTTAAGTTCGCATGCCTCTCAAATATCATTAA
>NZ_FOXO01000013.1 GCF_900115735.1 Butyrivibrio proteoclasticus | reverse complement strand
GAAGATTCTGTTCATTGCTGCATAGACTGCTATCTTCATCATATGACGGGGCGTTGCCTGGCCTTTTCTGATTCTTTCATATGTTGCATAAAGATCAGAAAGGTCCATCTCCTCCACGAATGCGCTTACCAGGCGTACCGGATCGTCATCTGCTACTGATAGGTCTATGTCGAGCGGAAGTTTTATTTGATGATTTAAGGAAGAAAGGCTATAATTTCCTTGTAAGATTTTATTTAGTAGCATAAATATATTTTACAGCAAAAACCAGGCTTTTCGAAGCCTGGTTTTTGTGTTTTGGGCATAAAAAGGGAGCTGAGCACTAATTACTTAGTGCGACAGCCCCATTATTATTTGTTCTGTAGTTACTTAAGGCTATTATAATACTCACAAAGCAATTCTTGCGAGATTGGAATTGAATAGTCTTTCATCTCTTCATATATCAAATCTGTAAGATTTAATATGCTCTTCCATAGATCCTTCGGATTTTCACTAAATACATATGTACTTCTAATGTTATCTTTGGCATCTTCTGGCAGATTATCCATTTCACGATTAAACGCGCTTTCTAACTTATGGCGATCCCCAAGCAAATCAATATACTGATTTCTGACAAATTCAAGTTCTCCAATCGCTCGTAAAGTATTTCCGCGGTTAACAGCTACCGCTGCATGCATTAGATGAAGCCAAAAAGAATTCTGAATAGACTCCACGTCCTTCTTATACTTCTCTCCAAATATCCTGTCGTCCATATACTTTCTTGATTGATTCATTTTATCCTCAACAGTACCTGATTTATCATAGATGACTTTAAAACCTGGTTTTATGGCTGCCGCATGCTGATAACCACCATATCCAATATCTATCTCTAAAAGATTTGCTAATACATAAACTTGTAGATGCCTTGCTTCATCCTGTCTAAACAAAGAAACATCATATTTTTCGCATATTCTTTGCTGCATAAAATCCATCACTTCCAACATGGAATTACCTGAATCAAGTGCTACCACAAAGTCCAGATCAGACTTTTCGTCATGATATCCTGCAGATCCAGATCCGACTTGAACCAGGGAAATTATTTTATTGCATTCTTTAGCAATTGATACGATATCATCAAAAGTATTTTGTCTATCATTAACATTAAAAACATATCCCATTTTCAAAAGCTCCTTTATATTCATAAAAATAGCCCCATCAAACTCTCGCTTGATGAGGCTTTAGAAACATTATAAGTTGTATAGCAATGATTATGCTCTACACAAAACTTCTTCCTCATCAAACATAACAAAAACAGATCCCTGAACTGTATTCACGGATGTAGTAGTGACTGTCTCTGTTGTAGTGAGGATGAATCTTATCATAGCTACTCGCTTTCTGAAAATTGTTAGTTTTTAGTATAATTGACAGATATCTCAGTGTCAATCTGTATTTTCTAATAATGAATTATAACGTAGCAAGTTACCAGCAAGTTATTTTTTTCCATATTTTGTATAAGAAACTGTTAACTACCACTATTTATTGGTAAAAATCACACACAGCATTGTCATGCAGCAAGTTACCGGCAAGTTAAATTATGCCCAGAACGGAATATATTTCATATATCTTGGTGCAGTAGTTGGATCCAGCGGCTCTATAAACTTCATCTCGACAGCTTCTTTTATTAGCCTTGAAATACTACCAGAAGATGTTTCCTTTAGGCCAAATCTATCCATAAGCGTTGAATTTGAAAGCTGTTCCCCTTGAACGTATTTGATACATGCATGAACATAGCAGGCCCATAAAAATTTCGTAATGATGGGAAAATTCTTGGAGGAGACTTGATAAACACAAAAACAACCACATAAAATAACCCATATGTGGTACATAATTCCTATGAAAGCTGATATACAGGCGTTTGTCCTCAGATTTAGATGATCACGCCTATTTATTGACGAAAACTTACTTTAACCATATAATATTTTCAACAGAACCCGACACGCCTCTCATTATGATGCGGACCACGTCGGGTCATTTTTTTATAAGGAAGTATAACATGGCAGAGACATTAAAAAACATCAGCAGGCTATGACCATAGATGAGCAGATAGCTAATCTAAAAGCTATTGGCTTACAGATAGATAATGAAGACTATGAAAAAAGAGACGAATATCAAGACAAGTGATGATTAAAGGAAGATGTGCATCTGAACATCTTCCTTTTCCATGTGTCCTGATTTATTTCGTGGTTCGCTTGAAATCCACTAAGCAATACAGCAATAATAATATTGACCTTATACTTAACTATAATGTTAAAACTGTTTCAGAAGGAGATGCGAGATATGACAATAAAGGAGTTTTCTAATCTGTGTGGATGTAACCCACAGACAATACGATATTATGATCGCATGAATCTGCTGAAACCGGTTAAGGTAGATGATTGGACAGGATATCGCTTTTATGATGAAAGGCAGGCTCTTGATTTTGTAAAGATAAAGAATCTTCAAACTGCTGGTTTCACAATAGATGAGATAAAAGAACTCCTCGATGCCGATAATGAGGCTATTTATGAAGCATTTACAAAGAAGATCAAGGAGCAGGAAGACAGACTTAATGCAATGCTTGAGATTCAGAAGTCATATCAAAGCGAAATAACAGAAATGACAAAGAAAATTGAAGAAGTCCGAGCTGAGATCATAATGCGAATGGAGGATTACAATCCAAGCTTGGAATTTGGAATCGGTAATGCCACCTACGATCACGTGAAGGGGCAGGTTGATGACTTTTTTGATAGCATTATAAAAAACCGTGATTATAACAAATTGGAATATATTGATAATGATGAGAACAGCGAAGAAATCAAACAGGATTTATTGAATGATCCCAATTTAGTAACTTGTTATGAAAAACATGGATGGGATGCGGTAAAAGACTTTTATGACGAGTTTTCTGATTTGAATGACAGCCAAGAATATATGCTTCTTTTCGAACTTGCATCTGATAAGTCAAACTGGACAGGATTTGCCAATACTATTTTGGGAATGCTTATCCTAAAGAATAAAGCTAGAAAAAGAAAGCTGGATTGCAAAATTAACAATTCTAAAGACGGAAATAATCACTTCTGGCTGCTAATAAGAAAAAATGATGAGGTAGGGAAATGAAATGGGGAAATATAGTTTAAAAGAGCTTTATAATCAGGTAACAGAAGCTATTGCAACATTAGATTTTGATCAGATATGGGAGGGCTTCAAACCGCTGAAATTTGCACTCTATGATGATGAGAAGTGCTACTTTAACGGGGAATACATAGAAAAAACAGTGGATTTTTGCGCCAATACAGCTATAGAGTTTCATGGCGAGACAATAGCCATATGGAATGTTGCTGATAAATTGGAACCCACTATATTAACATCAAGCATAGTACATGAAATGTTCCATGCTTTTCAGATGATGCAAGGGTGGAATTGCTGGGCAAAAGAACTCGAAGCACTTTATAAATATCAGTATAGCGCAGAAAACCTGAGCATAAAGCTTCACGAGAACAAGCTTTTATTGGATATTCTAGCTGATTATAACGAGACTAAATACAATGAACTCATGTCTTTAAGGAAATATCGTAGCGAAGCATTTCCATATGAGTTTTCTTACGAAACTAAGGTTGAAGAGATTGAAGGAACAGCAACTTATGTTGAGTGGCAGGTTTTGAAGCAGTTAGATGAAAAAAAGGCGTATGAATTTACAGAAAAAATGAAAAAAGTAATGTTACAGCCAGAGTATTTTTTCCCTATTAGAATTTCAAGTTATAATACCGGCGCGCTTATGATTCATGCTATGAGTTGTGCTGATAACTATTCTTTTGCAACGAGTGAAAGACCTGTGATTGTATCCGTACTTAAAAAAATAACACCTAAGATGTTTGGCCCTGATAATAAGATAATAGATACTGATGTCGAGAATGCCCTTTCTGCTTTTAATGAAGAATCCAAAAATATTATAGAATCTGCTATTACCCATAATGACGTTGCCTTGGCAGGTCCTTTGGAGCTGGACAGCCTAAATATATATGATGCAAGATGCTACAAAGGATTTCTGACTTCCAGGATTGGCCTATTGTACAAGGAGAATGGCGAAACAAAGATGTTCAATGGAGATGCAGTCATTCGTATGAAGAATGAGAATACTATTGATACTGTTTACAGATGGGTATCTTAAAAAGCAGTAATAATTTCCAGCTATTAGTAAACGATTTGATAAAATATTTCGGGCCCCGTCTATCGCTCTTGTAAGAAACAACCTCAGACAATGTCTGAGGTTGTTTGCTCTTCATTTTACAGGGACGCAGTGCTTGTCGTTTATGTCGCAGACCTTCTGAACTCTTCTTCTGTATTTTTCCTCCATGAGAGGATCAGTTGACAGCCATGTCTTAACGATTTCCATGGACATAAGGCCGCCGATGATCTTAGCTCCGAGGCACAGGATGTTAGAATCTGTGTGTTCTCTTGCGAGCTTGGCGCAAAGAGGATCCTGACAAACTGCTGCGTAGCATCCGCTTATTTTATTGGCGATAAGAGCGCTGCCATAGCCTACTCCGTCGCAAAAAATACCTCGGTCGCATTCGCCTTTGGCAACTGCCAGGGCGGCAGGATAAACAAAGTCGGACAGATCACATGAGTTGTTATCGTAAGTGCCAAAGTCCTTAACTTCGTGTCCCTGAGAGATAAGGTATGCCTTTATCTCTTCTTTCATCTGTGTTCCAGCATGATCATTAGCCATTGCAATTTTCATAGTACTTACCTCATATAATTTTAAAATGCATTATCTCCGGCCTTTCTGTCCAGATCCATTATAAGGAAGCTGACAAAAAGCAGTACCGCAGATGTCCATATTGTTACCTCACCAAATAATTGCGAAAAATTACCGCCGATGCCTGCTCCACAAGCAAAGGTAAAGACCACAGCGATATAATCAAAAGCTTTGAACAGATCTTTTTTATCTCTGCTTCTTAAAAAGGCTGCAAAAGCAGTGGTGCCACTTTTCATATTACCGATACACATGGTGCTGGCGTAAGGGTTTTTATGAACTTTTTGGAATGAATATAATTGTAATGCGCAGGCAAAAGAGATCATACAGCTTGCCAATGTATTAATATTTTGTGGAAGAAAACCTACCACGATCATTATTGCGATTTCAGCAAGGACGATACTCTGTCTCCAGTGAAGCGCTTTTGCATTCTTATATTTGCTTTTCACAATATCAGCAATAAATATTCCGCTCACAAAAGAGAAAAGCGGGAAAAGATATTTAAGACCTCTGGCTAAGTGTCCTTCCATAAGATAAGTGCTCATTAGTACGAGGTTTCCTGTCTGTGCATTGGCAAAGACTTTATCACGAACTATATATGTATAAGCGTCTTGAAAACCTCCGCTGAAGGCTAATATAAGGTTTAAAAATAAAGAATTTGAGATTTGTTCCTGGTTGGTTATCCTGTTTTTGATCTTATTTCTGTTAATCATAGTGCTCCTCTATAATTCACTATTATAGCACTCATGTGAAAACTTTTGTTCCGGTCACCATTATTAATAGATTGTACACAAGACAAAATAATGATAGAATCGTGCTAATGAGCGGTGGGCGCATGCCTGCCCGGTATCGGATAATAGTAATAAGGAGCAGAGTTATGACAGATTATAATTTACTTGCACAGCAGATCAAGGTGTTGGCAGAGGATGAACCCAATTTTTTACCTGTTTTTTCCAATGCATCAGCATTATTATATGAAAACATGGAGGACCTCAACTGGGCGGGATTTTACCTAATGGATAAAGGATCTCTTTTGCTGGGACCATTCCAGGGAAAGGTAGCCTGTATCAGAATCGAGCTTGGAAAAGGCGTTTGCGGAACAGCAGCAGGAAATGATGAGACACAGCTTGTAAAAAATGTTCATGAGTTTGCCGGACATATTGCCTGTGACAGCGCGTCAAATTCTGAAATCGTCGTACCGATCCACAAAGATGGAAAGGTGGTAGCTGTACTTGATATCGACAGCCCCAGCCTTGGCAGATTTACAGAGGAAGACAAAACTGGTCTTGAGGGCTTTGTAAAAGCGCTTGAAGAAGTAGTGGATTTTAGTGGAATATCTTTTGAATAACAGTTTATAAACGCTTAATTGTCTGTTTATAATCATAAAATGCAGGAACAATAAGGGGTAAAATAACAATATGAAGGATAGGATTTCTTTTTCCAGTGATTACACAAAGGGCGCTCACCCACTGATCTTGCAGCGTTTGCAGGAGACAAATTTTGAACAGATCACCGGCTACGGAACAGATGATTATTGCAAGAGTGCAGCAGATAAAATCAAGAAGAACTGCAATGCAAAAGATGCAGATGTGTTCTTTTTAGTCGGAGGTACTCAGACAAACCAAACGGTCATCGATATGCTTCTTGAGCCATATGAAGGCGTTGTTGCGGCGCAGACAGGCCATGTTGCCGCCCATGAAGCCGGAGCAATCGAATTCTCAGGCCATAAAGTCCTGACTCTTCCAAGTTTTAATGAAGAACCGCAGTTTACGGACAAGGAAAAGCCCTGTTATTCAGACCAGGTCGGAAAGATAAAAGGCGCTGATCTAAAGAAACTCATTGATGATTTTTACTCCGATGACAACCATGAGCACCTGGTTTTCCCAGGGGCAGTTTACATTTCCCATCCCACAGAATATGGCACATTGTACTCCAAGGCTGAGCTTGAGGAGATATCAGGAATCTGCAGAGAGTACAAGATTCCTCTGTTTCTTGACGGAGCAAGACTAGGGTATGGCCTTATGAGCAAAAGAACTGATGTCACAATAGAAGACATTGCAAGACTTGTAGATGTGTTCTATGTGGGCGGAACCAAGGTCGGAGCATTGTTTGGAGAAGCAGTTGTATTTACAAAGGGTGTCCCTGTTAAGCATCCTGTTCCTGTAATAAAGCAGCACGGCGCACTTCTTGCAAAGGGGTGGCTTTTGGGCCTTCAGTTTGACACTCTTTTTACAGATGATCTCTACATGAAGATCAGCCGAAACGCAATTGAAATGGCTGAACTCCTTAGAAATAAGCTTATTGAGAGAGGTTATCAGATATACATCGACTCCCCGACAAACCAGCAGTTTGTTGTTATGGAAGATAATAGGTTAAAAGAGCTTTCAGAGCATGTAGTATATGGATTTTGGGAGAAGTTCGATGATACCCATACTGTCGTGAGATTTGCCACAGACTGGGCAACAACAAAAGAGGACATAGATACGCTTTTGCAGTATCTTTGATGTTCGAATAAATAAAAAGCTTACCTTTATTCATGAGGTAAGCTTTTCTTATAACATAGGCGCGCTCGGCGCGAGAATGTCGCAAGCGACATTCTTTTTTATCATTTGCTTCTGGGAATGCATTTTACATTTTCAAAAGAAATATTCTCGCAATATTCCATATGAATGCTATCAGTGCCTTCTGCAGGATTTTCCATTTTTATATCCTTAAAAGAAATGTTTTTTATCTCGTAACCAGGCTCGTCAAATCCGCATAGGAGGATGGAAGGGCAGTCGTGCCACTCGTTTTTGCCGGCGTTGTTGTCAAGGTATCGTCCAAGAATATGAAGTCTTTCAAAGCGGCAGAAACCAAGGATTGGAGGAACTTTTGAGCCTTCCCCGTCGTCGTTGTAGCCAACAGAATGCATCTGTATGTGAGAGGCTGTGATATCTCTTACAATGACATTTTTGACATATCCGCCTCGTTTTTTGGTGGCTTTGATCTCAATTCCTGACCATGTTGGCCCCATATTGCAGTCCCAAAGCCTTACATCTTCAACGCCGCCGGACATTTCGCTTCCAATACAAAGTCCGTGGCCAAAATGGCAGATGCTGTCAAATACTCTAATGTGTTTGGTAGGTCTGTTTATAACGTTTCCTTCAGGATTTTTACCGGATTTGATAGCCACTGAATCATCTTCTGTGTAGAACTCACAGGCATAAAGCGTGGAGTTTGTCGATGAATCAGGATCCCAGCCATCTCCGTTCCAGACACCTTCAGACTTTAAAATGCAGTGGTCAGTTACCACTCTGTCTGAATAGATGAAATGGAGATTCCATGAGGGACCATACCCAAGGGTAAGACCATGGATCCAGATATTCTGGCAGTTGCTCATATTGATGAGTCTGCCGCGGAATCTGCTGGCAATTGTCTCAGGTTTTTCATAGTCTTTTATTTTATCTCCGAGGGATGCGATGTAGTCTTTTAATCGTTCACCCTCAATTCTGGCGATGGCTTTTGCAAGAGTAGCCCCGCCACCCATGATGCTCCCTTTTCCGTGGATCAGCACATTTTCACAATTATAGCTTGCATTATGGTCGAGTTCTCCCATATTCAGAAGGCTCCTGTAGCATTCCATTTCATATCCTTCAAATCGGCTCTTTATTTTGGGAAGATAGTCGAATGGTTCGTCAGTTCCCTGCAAAAGAGCTCCCTCATCAAGGTATATTTCGGTGTTTGAATGAACGTTTAGAGCTCCGGTCAAAAAAGTTCCTGATGGAATATAGAGAGCCGTCTTTTCATCACAAGCATCGAGAGCTGCCTGGATAGCTTCAGTATTCAATGTCTTTCCATCCCCAATTGCATAGTACGGAGCTTTTGTTATGTCAATTTTATCTCGTGTTTTTTGCGTGTGGATATTAAGACCACCCAATAGAACAGGATCTTTTTTGTCTGGCCCATCTTTCTTGGGAGAGTAGACGATATAAACTGATATTTCATAAGAAGTATCAGGAGTAAGGCCAGTGAGAGAAACGTGGGTCTTATTGGTCTTTATGGTTTTGTTGGTATTGGCATTTACAACCAGATACTCACAATCAGGATCTGCATCAAGCGGAAGATCCCAAAAAACTTCTGCAAATGTATCTGCCACTCTGTAGTCTAAAAGAAAATCAAAACAAATGCTCATAGGAAATCCTCTTTTCTAATGTATAAATCCATCATACGTGCAGAGAAAAAATGAATCTATCTGAAAATGACCTTAAATCACGCAGTTTCAACCATACGAAAAAGCATTAAAATTATATGCAAAATTCTAAACAAAAGGATTATAATACAGTTGTAACTTGAAATTTGCCGATGGGGCGGCATTTTTTTCATCAGGAGGGAAAAGGTATGAAGAAATATGTAGCAGAGTGTATTGGAACAGCAGTATTAGTGGTATTGGGCTGTGGAACAGCGATGCTTGTTGGGTGCGATGCAGCAAATGGCAGTGGATATCTTTTGACTGCGCTTGCATTTGGTCTGACCATCGTTGGTATGGCGTATTGTGTTGGTAATATATCAGGATGCCATATCAATCCGGCAGTATCACTTGGAGTATTTATGAGAGGCGGCTTATCACTTAACGATTTCATCGGTTATGTGATTTCTCAGGTTATAGGATCAATAATCGGTTCAGGAATTTTGGCGATTATATTTGGAGTTGGTGGTGTGACAGATAAGACAGGAGGCTTTGGTGCAAACGGACTCGCAGGTGTTAATGGTAATCCTTTGGCAGGCCTGTGTGTTGAAATAGTTCTTACATTTGTGTTTGTATTTACTATTCTTGGCGTCACATCAGAGAAGGCTGGGCATGGCTCTTTTGGCGGACTTATTATAGGCTTTACTCTTGTGCTTGTTCATATTCTTGGAATCGGCCTTACAGGAACATCTGTTAATCCTGCAAGGAGCTTTGGCCCTGCATTATTTGCAGCATTTACAGGAAATTCAGCACCTCTTGCAAGCCTTTGGGTTTTCATTGTTGGACCACTTGCAGGGGCAGCAATTGCAGCTCTTTTGTATAATTATCTTGAAGAGTGATTTTTTATCTTGCATGGTAAAAAAATAAGTAGTATTATATGAACGTTATTAAGAATAAAAAAGCTGTGACGAAGACAGTAGGCAGTGTGTGAAAGCTTTCAGAGAGCCGGCGGTTGGTGTGAGCCGGTGTGAGTAGGCACTATCGAAAATCACTTCCGAGCTGCAGGATTGAACCTATAGTAAATTCTGACGAGTATCCCTTCGTTAATGGGAAGCGTATTCAACCATTTTTAGATGGCGCGTATGTGTAAACAGGTGGTATAACGAGAGTGTAATTACAGCCTCGTCCTTTTTACAAGGACGGGGCTTTTGTTGTTAAGAAAGGAGCTCAAAAATGTATTCAAAAGTCGAAACTGACATGAATTTCGTCGGCAGAGAGAAAAAGATTGAAGAATTCTGGAAAAAAGAAAACATCTTCCAGAAGAGTGTTGACACCAGAAGTAAGGGTGAAATGTATATGTTCTATGATGGCCCGCCAACAGCCAATGGTAAGCCACATATCGGACACGTTCTTACCCGTGCTATCAAGGATATGATCCCAAGATACCGTACAATGAAGGGATATACAGTTCCACGTAAGGCCGGATGGGACACACACGGTCTTCCTGTTGAGCTTGAAGTTGAGAAGATGCTTGGTCTTGATGGCAAAGAGCAGATCGAAGAGTACGGAATAGAGCCTTTCATCAAAAAATGTAAGGAATCTGTTTGGAAATATAAAGGAATGTGGGAAGATTTCTCAGGCACAGTTGGATTCTGGGCTGATATGGAACACCCATATATCACATATGATGACAATTTCATTGAGTCTGAATGGTGGGCTCTTAATGAAATCTGGAAGAAGGGTCTTTTGTACAAGGGCTTTAAGGTAGTTCCTTACTGTCCTCGTTGTGGCACACCTCTTTCATCACACGAGGTTGCACAGGGCTATAAAACATTAAAAGAGCGTTCAGCTATCGTTCGTTTCAAGGTTAAGGGTGAGGATGCTTACTTCCTTGCATGGACAACAACACCTTGGACACTCCCTTCAAACATTGGACTTTGCGTAAACCCTGATGAGAAATATATCAAGGTTAAGGCTGCAGATGGCAATGTATACTATCTTGCTCAGGCTCTTGCAGATAACGTACTTGGAAGTCTTGCAAAAGAAGAAGGCGAAAAAGCTTATGAAGTTCTTGAGACATACGTTGGAACAGACCTTGAGTACAAAGAGTATGAGCCACTTTATCAGTGCGCAGCTGATGAGACAGAGAAACAGCACAAGAAGGCATTCTTTATCTACTGCGATACATATGTAACTATGACAGATGGTACAGGTATCGTACATATCGCTCCTGCATTCGGTGAAGACGACGCAAGAGTTGGTCGTAAGTATGATGCTCCTCTTGTTCAGATGGTTGACTCAGAGGGACGTCTTAAACCTGAGACTCCTTTTGCAGGCATGAGATGTAAGCCTACACAGAAGGAAATGGACGAGGGTGCTATCAGTGCAGATCCAGAGGTATTAAAAGACCTTGATAAGAGAGGACTTCTCTTTGGCGCACCAAAGATGGAGCATGATTATCCTCACTGCTGGAGATGTGGAACACCACTTCTTTACTATGCTCGTTCATCATGGTTCATCAAAGTTACCGAAGTTAAGGATGACCTTATCCGCAACAATAAAGAGATCAACTGGGTTCCTGAGTCAATTGGTAAGGGACGTTTTGGTGATTGGCTTGAGAATATCCAGGATTGGGGTATTTCACGTGACAGATATTGGGGAACACCTCTTAATATCTGGGAGTGCGATGACTGTGGACATCAGCTTTCTGTTGGTTCAAGAAAAGAACTCGCTGAGCTTTCAGGAGATCCTTCAGCAGAAACTTGTGAGCTTCACAGACCATATATTGATAAATTTGAAATCACATGTCCTAAGTGCGGTAAGAAGATGCACAGGGTAAAAGAAGTTATCGACTGCTGGTTCGATTCAGGAGCAATGCCATTTGCTCAGCTTCACTACCCATTTGAGAATAAAGAACTCTTCGAGAAGCAGTTCCCTGCTGAATTTATTTCAGAGGCTGTAGATCAGACAAGAGGATGGTTCTACTCACTTCACGCTGAGGCAACACTTCTTTTCAACAAGCCGGCATTTAAGAATGTTATAGTTCTGGGACTTGTGCAGGATGAGAACGGACAGAAGATGAGTAAGTCAAAGGGCAACGCGGTTGATCCATTTGATGCACTTGAAAAATACGGCGCAGATGCTATCAGATGGTACTTCTACACCAACAGCGCTCCATGGCTTCCTAGCAGATTCTCAGGTGATGCTGTTATGGAAGGACAGCGTAAGTTCCTTGGAACACTTTGGAACACATATGCGTTCTTTACACTTTACGCAAATATCGATGGATTTGATGCGGCTAACTACAAGCTTGAGACAGACAAGCTCACAGTTATGGACAAATGGCTTCTTTCAAAGCTTAACAGTTGCGTAAAAGCTGTAGATGAGAACCTTGCAAACTATCGTATTCCTGAAGCCGGCAAGGCACTTGATGGTTTCGTAGACGAAATGTCTAACTGGTACGTACGTCGCTCACGTGAGAGATTCTGGGCTAAGGGAATGGAGCAGGATAAGATTTCTGCATACATGACTCTTTACACAGCACTTGTAACTGTATGTAAGGCAGCAGCTCCTATGGTTCCATTCATGACTGAGGAGATTTATCAGAACCTTGTAAGAAATAGCTTTAAGGATGCTCCTGAAAGTATTCACCTTTGCGATTTCCCTGAGGTTGATGAGAACATGATCGATACAAAACTTGAGAAAGATATGGAAGAAGTGCTTGATATCGTTGTTCTTGGACGTGCAGCAAGAAATGCAGCTAATATCAAGAATCGTCAGCCAATCGGTCAGATGTATGTAAAAGCAGAAGAGACTGTTGGTGAGTTCTATACTGATATCATCAGAGAAGAGCTCAATGTTAAGAATGTAAGCTTTACAGATGATGTTCGTGACTTCACAAGCTACACATTCAAGCCACAGCTTAAGACATTAGGACCTAAGTATGGTAAGAACATCGGAGCTATCAAGAGTTATCTTGAAGGTCTTGATGGAAATGCCACAATGGATGAGCTTAACAGAGGTGGAAGCATCAAGTTTACAGTAAATGATGTTGATGTAGAGCTGGTTAAGGAAGATCTTCTTATTGAGATGGCTCAGAAGGAAGGCTTTATTTCTCAGGAGAACTGGGGTATCACAGTTGTTCTTGATACAAACCTTTCAGAAGAACTCTTGAATGAAGGTTTCGTACTTGAAGTTATCAGTAAGATTCAGACAATGCGTAAGGATTCCGGATTCGAAGTTATGGATCACATCAAGGTTTCCTTAAACGGCAATGACAAGCTTGCTGAGATTATCAAGGCTAATGAAAACAGTATTTCAACAAAGGTTCTTGCTAATGAGATCATCTATGGCTCTGATGTAGCAAATGCAAAAGAGTGGGATATCAACGGCGAGAAAGTTACAATTGGCGTAGAGAAAGTCTGATAATAAATACACCCTATAGAGTTAATGCCAAGCATTGCTCTATAGGGTGTTTCTCTTTGCAAAAAGAGTTTATAAACTGAAAAATAAAATGAAAAATCCAACCAGGAAAAGAATGATACCGGTGATGATAAACATTGTAGAAATAATCTTTTCAGCGGAAAAATTTGTAGCAGTATACGCCTGATTTGGATTTTGAGGATTATATAGAATCTGCAAAATCTCTCCAATTGGAGGGAGATTTTCTTCAAGGTGGCTCTGGCTACCTTCTATAGTATATTCCGTGCCGCCCACTACATACTGAACAACAGGAATGTAAATTCTGTGGCCTTCGTGGTCAGTGTCATTATAATAATCAATGACTTTACCGGTGCATGCGCCGCTGCAGTTTTTGATCATCTCTTTAGTAGACTTTACTATTCTGTATGAGATATAGGAAAAAAGAGCTCCCCCAGCTATAAGTCCTATACCAACTATCATTCCGGTGCTGATTTTTATAGCAAAAACGATGCTTGCGATTGTTAGTAACATAACTTTTTTCACCTCCGAAAAAATAATACCACTTTACCGGATATGGAAAAACAATAATTACTACCACATTTTTGTCGGTAAAATTAAGTTGAACAGCCGCCAAAAATGTGGTTATAATAATTTATGGAGGACTAAGCTATGGCAAAGTACATAACTCCTACAGGAGTAACCGCAGAAGAAATAAAGCTTGTACGAGAGATTTTGGGAATGACGCAAAAAGAATTTGCGGAGTTTGTAAATGTTTCGAAGCGTACAGTTGAAAGATGGGAATCCACAGATGAGCAAATAACAGGTCCTATTACGGTGTTATCGGATTTAATAATAAAGAATCATGGATTGGCGGAAGAACTTTCGGTTCCACAGAAAAAATACAAAATGCGTTTGTGGTACATGTATCATGATTTCGTGTGCACAATAATTGATGTTGACGAGATGGAAAAGAAGGTGTTAATACACAACTATATTTCCAATCCATTGTATAGAGCATTTGGAGTTAATACTGAGCCCACCTATGACGAATATGTCGAGTTTATAAAATCCAGGTGTTTTCCGGAGAGCAGGGATAAACTCAAACTTGAGCTAAAAAGATTAGACATACCTTTTTATGATCCAATCATGATAATTGAGAAAACTCAAGGCCGTATGGCTGACGATGACTTTTGGATAAAATTGGAGTGGTAAAGCATGGTAGAGCTTTTTGATAAAGATATAAAAACTGAAAATCGAAAGTCTTCAAAAGGTAATCAACTCAAATTTGAGAGAGATAGAGTGTGGTACAAGGCTGATAATATGGGCTATGAGGGATTGGCAGAATGTGTAATATCAGCTCTTTTAACAAAATCATCCCTTGAAAAAGATGAGTATGTGAGCTATGACTTTGAGACAATAGGTTATAAGGGAAACACTTATAGAGGCTGTAAAAGCATTGATTTCACCGATGGATGGAAATTAATTACTCTTGAAAGGCTTTTTGCGGATAATTTTGGAGAGTCGCTTAATAAGTTGATATATCGAACTCAGAGCCATGAAGACAGACTAAAACTGATAGTTAATCAGACCGAGCGCATTACAGGGCTTACAGGTTTTGGGGCTTATATGAACAAATTGCTTACCATTGATGCGCTATTTCTTAATGAAGACAGACATACGCACAATATAGCAGTTCTTATGAATGATAAGCATGAGTTTAGATTGTGTCCGGTATTTGATAATGGAGCAGGCCTTCTTTCAGATACAAAGATGGATTATCCTTTGAATGGAGACATATATGAAATGGTAAATGATGCGAATGCCAAAACTTTTTCAACATCTTTTGAGGAGCAACTTGAAATATCAGAAAAACTCTATGGACAGAATATTTCATTTCATTTTTCGCAAGAAGAGGTGGAGGATATATGTTTTACAGAGAACAATTACACAAATAAGGAAAAAGAACGTGTTGTGGAAGTGATTCTGGAGATGAAAAGGCGATATAAATATCTGTTTAAGTGATGGGAATAAAAAAGGATAAAATACTTACCTTTTTTATAAATATGATAAAAAGTGTTTCTGGCTATTACATTATGATAATTACTGGGCTAGCCTAAATATAGAGATTATGTAATAAATAAGCGGTTCAGGAGATAATCATGGCGGACACCCCATTAACAAAACAGCTAAGAATGTTACGAAAACGTCATCATTATACACAGAAAAAGGTTTCAGATTATATTGGCACCACAAGAGCCAACTACTCACACTATGAAACAGGCATAACGATTCCTTCAAATGATATATTGAACAAGCTTTCTATCCTTTATGAAGTTCCGTTGATGCATCTTATAAAACTGTCAGCAGTGTCAAAGAAAGAAGAGCTTGAAAAGTTAAAACAAGGAGGAAAAGGAGGGTTTGACGGGTTATTCATTGAAAATCCAATGTCATCCTCGCTTGATCCGTTATATCTTGAGTTTATCAATAACTGTCCGGAGATGAGTGACAGAGAGCTAAAAGAATGGATGGAACCGGAAGATTTGGAACTGATATATTACTATCACCAATTATCGCCTCAGAATAAGAATATGGCAACAGAGATGGTAAGAATAATAGTTAGGAACAATCGTAATGCAAATGAGTAGTAGTTATTCATGGTGACGATAATAGTTGTATCATTTTTGATGATAATGAGAAAAAGCGTAGCAAGGGAAGCTGCGCTTTATTTAGTTATCGTAACATAGGAAAATAACAGGAAAGAGCAAGAAAATGCTATGAGTATGCGCTTTGTGGCATGCTTGAGAAGATTTTGATAAACGTTTGTTTGGTAAAAAATAAACAAAACATTGAGCAAGTTTTCCGGGTGATAAGAAGAAACCGATCAATCGAATTATTATACCGAATAATACAAATCTAAAAAACGATTAATATAAGGGGCGTGCGATTCAGAACGGATTATTTTTTCACAAATTACACATATAATTATGTTAGCGGCGTGAAACAACGGCAGATAAGCGATATTTCCTTTTGCTAGTAATTATCGATATTCTGTGAATGGCGATAATAAAATTTCAAACCAACAAACGAGTGTTGAAATTGAACAACAGAGTTATCACAAATCCGACATATTTTTTTGTATTGTATTGCTAATTGTACTGTTATGACAGCTGTGATAGAGTGTTCTCTGCGCCAAAAAGCGCAGGGAAACGTTAAAAAAGGCATATGTGGAAGTCATGGGAGTTCTTTCTTGGATGTTTGACCGTTCAAAACTTGCAACAGTCGCATCACCGCATAATGAAAAATAGTATTAATGGTAAAAGGACGGTCATTTTTATAAAACCGTCTTTTTTTAAACACTTTTTTTTGAAACTGTATTTTAAATTCTATGATTTTAATAAAGATGTAATTTTTATTCAATAATAACCGATATCATTAATAGCCGTAAGGATGCGGCATTACATGCAAGGATGCTTGTGCTTAGGAAATCCCTAAATCAATAGGAATAGTAGAAGGATCTTTGCCATGGTAATTCAGCACAATATAACTGCTATGAATTCTAATAGACAGGTAAGAGGACTTACACAGGCGTCAGCCAATGCTGGCCCAGGCCAATCAGACAAATCAGGGAGTGTTAGCGTTATTACAATAATAATAAAAACAAATGTGAATCCTCATGGACAGGGAAGTCCGGAGGTTTTTTTTATGTCTTTTTCGTTGGTTTTTATGGAATTGTAAACGAATATGCGGTAAAATTATCCCGTATACGATATTTTTTACTATAAGAAAATATGGATTACAAATTGTTTCTATGAGGAGGCAACATGAAGAAAAAACCACTAAAGTTTGATAAGGATCTATTCAAAAGAAGTGTTCAGTACAATGTAAAGACGCTCTATAGAAAGACTATGGAAGAAGCTACTGAGCAGGAGCTTTATCAGGCGTCAGCCTATGCCTTAAAGGATGCGATTGTTGATCACTGGATGACAACACAGAAAAAGGCTGCTGAGCAGGATCCGAAGATTGTGTATTATATGTCCATGGAATTTCTCATGGGAAGAGCATTTGGTAATAACCTGATTAATTTGCAGGCTTATAAACCTGTAAAAGAGGCTCTTGACGAACTTAATATTGATTTAAACCTAATTGAAGATCAGGAGCCGGATCCGGCGCTTGGTAACGGCGGACTTGGAAGACTTGCCGCATGCTTTTTGGATTCTCTTTCAACGCTGGGATATGTGGCTTATGGTTGCGGAATCAGATATAAATATGGAATGTTTCGCCAAAAGATTCAAGATGGCTATCAGGTTGAGGTACCTGATACATGGCTTGAAAACGGCAATCCGTTTGAACTTAGAAGAAATGAATACGCCAAAGAGGTTAAGTTTGGCGGTTACGTAAATATGTATACAGACGAGCGTGGAAGAACCATGTTCAAGCAAGAAGGTTATCAGGTGGTAAGAGCTGTACCTTATGATCTTCCTGTTGTTGGCTATGGAAACGGCGTGGTTAATACTCTTAGAATTTGGGATGCAGAACCAATCCAGTGCTTCCAGCTAGACTCTTTTGACAAGGGTGATTATCAGAAAGCTGTTGAGCAGGAGAATCTTGCAAGCCAGCTCTGTGAAGTCCTTTATCCAAACGACAATCATATAGCAGGAAAAGAGTTGAGACTTAAACAGCAGTATTTCTTTATATCTGCTTCAGTGCAGACTGCTCTTCAGAGATATCTTAAGCATCATGAGGACATCAGAAAGTTCTATGAAAAAAATGTATTCCAGCTAAATGACACTCATCCAACTGTTGCAGTTGCAGAGCTTATGAGACTTCTCATGGACGAATACTATCTTTCATGGGATGAGGCCTGGGATGTAACAACTAAGACCTGCTGCTACACCAACCATACGATCATGGCAGAAGCCCTTGAAAAGTGGCCTGTAGACCTGTTCCAGAGACTTCTTCCAAGAATTTATCAGATTGTTGACGAGATCAACAGAAGATTTGTTGATCAGATCATGCGCCAGTATTCAGGTTCAGCAGGAATCGATGTTCAGGCCAAAATCAGAAGTATGGCTATTCTCTATGACAATCAGGTCAAGATGGCGCATCTTGCAATTGTCGGCGGACATTCAGTCAATGGCGTAGCAAGACTTCACACGGAGATTCTTGAAAAGAGAGAGCTTAAGGACTTCTATGAAATGATGCCTGAGAAGTTCAATAACAAGACCAATGGTATTACGCAGAGAAGATTTCTTTTGCATGCAAATCCTCTTTTAGCTGACTGGGTAACAGAAAAGATTGGTGATGACTGGATTGTGGACCTTTCACAGATGGAGAAACTGAAAGCTTTTGCTGATGATAAGAAAGCTCAGCAGGAATTTATGGATATCAAGCTTCAGAACAAGAAGCGTCTTGCTAAGTATATCCTGAAGCACAACGGAATTGAAGTTGATCCTAAGTCAATCTTTGACGTACAGGTAAAGAGACTTCACGAGTATAAGAGACAGCTCCTTAATATCCTACAGGTTATCCATAAGTACAACGATATCAAGACACATCCTAATAAGGATTTTTACCCAAAGACATATATTTTTGGCGCAAAGGCAGCTGCAGGTTATCTTACAGCCAAGCTTACAATTAAGCTTATCAATGCAGTGGCAGACGTTGTAAATAATGATCCTGACATTGATGGAAAGATAAAAGTTGTATTTATTGAGGACTACAAAGTATCCAATGCAGAGCTTATCTTTGCGGCAGCAGATGTATCAGAGCAGATTTCCACTGCATCAAAAGAGGCGTCAGGAACAGGTAACATGAAGATGATGCTTAATGGTGCAATAACTCTTGGAACCCTTGACGGAGCAAACGTTGAGATTGTTAACGAAGTTGGAGAAGAGAACGCATTTATTTTTGGACTTACTTCGCAGGAAGTAATGGATTATGAGAGAAATGGCGGCTACAATCCAATGGATATCTACAACAGCAATCCTAATGTGAAAAAAGTTCTTGATATGCTGGTAGATGGAACCTTCTCTAATGACAGAGAGCTCTTTAGACCACTTTATAACTGCCTATTAAATACAGTAAATTCTAATAAGGCAGACCAGTACTTTATCCTTAAGGACTTCGAGTCTTATCTCGAGGCTCAAAAGAGAATATCTGACGCATATCAGGACAAGAAGCGTTGGGCCAAAATGGCACTTCTTAACACTGCAAGCTGCGGAAAGTTCTCGTCAGACAGAACTATTCAAGAGTATGTTGATGAAGTATGGCATCTGGATAAGCTTGAAATGTAACAGCGAAAGTTGGCGTTGTTCAATTATGTTATGGTGGTTACAGGGACTTGTTCTGAAATCCCTGTAATCGCCAAAATTCTAAGTGTAATTCTCTTTGTAGTTAGCGAATTTTTTGTCCTTACAAATCCAATATTCCATTATGTTTATTACTACGATAAAAACGGTATTAATTAGGATCTGTTGATGACATATAACGCTCTTTTATAAATTGTTCTACCTGTTTTAAATGTTCTTTGCTTTCGGCCGAAGTGTCGCTTTTGGGAAGAGATTTACGATATTGTGACGGCGAAAGCTTTTTTTCCTGTCTGAATGCCTTGGAGAAGACAAGTGGATCAGAGTAGCCACAGGAAATGGCTATTGATTCAATTGATAAGGATGTCAACTGGAGAAGTTCTGTAGCCTTGGCAATACGATAACTTGAAAGATACTGCTGTGGCGATATTCCAAGACGATTCTGAAAAAGTGTATACAGGTAGCTTCTATTGATACAGACATAGTCCGCTATGTCTGTTACTTTTATGGGATTACAGTAGTTACTTCTTACAAAAGCCTGAGCCTTTGTGACATAGTCATTATCTGTTCCTGAATCGCTCTTGGGTGTGACGCTTAAACCTGAAGCAAGAACAGACAAGAACATTGCTAAAAGCCCGGTTCGACGCAGATCATCTTCAACACTGAAAGTATTGTGGTCCATCATATCTTTTATAAGATTGTAAATAGTTTCGGATTTATCGCTTTTAAATATTGGCTGTTGTAATGATAAACCAAGCTGTGAAACAATTGATTCAGCTTTTTTTCCACCGAAACCTATCCATGTATATGTCCAGGGATCTTCCTCATCAGCCACATAATAGGCCAGTTCATCCGGTACGATCAAAAATCCATAGTTTTCTTCCAGAGGATAGTTTTTTCCGCCAATAGAAAAAGAGCCTTTGCCACTCATGATGTAGTGAATCATAAAATGAGGCTTGAGTGCCGGTCCAAAGCTGTGATGCGCTTCTGTTTTGGACACTCCGCAGCAATATACATACAGATCATCAGATTCCTCAGTATTAAAAAGAAGTTTATATGCTTTTTCCATTTGTCTATCCTTTCTGCTAATCGGTATTATAACATAAATAAATGCTCATAATTTGCGCTTTCATAAGTTGAATGTCTATTTCTTTTACTGTAAAATATATTTGCATTTGCGATTTATCTATATGCAGTGGAGGCTGTTGTGGACAATAATACACAGGAAGTAATAAGAGCCGGCGGTGAAATATTAAAAAGTGTGACCGCGGCCATAGATAAGAATGATTATAGCAAGCTTGCAGGCGATATTACAAACACAATAAAATCGGTAAGCTTCGAAACAAAAACAACATATACCAGTGGGAACAGATCACAGAATCAAAACTATACAAGGGCGCCACAATCTAAAAAGTATCCGTTTTTTGCCAAAAAAATCAGTAAATATAATGGTCTTTTAGAGGTCATACTTGGAAGTTCAATATTTGCATGTTTACTTCCTGTTGCAATTGTAGGCGGAGTTATGGGTGGAATGGCATATGGACTTCCGCTTACAGGTATTTTGGCTATAAATGCGATAATAGTTTTGGCCGGGATAGGTAAGCTTAAATTTGCCAAGCTTTTTCATCAGTATGGCAATATTGTGGGGAACAACGAATATTTCAAAATTTCCGATCTTGCCAAGGCTGCGCTTAAGTCAGATTCTGAAGTGCTAAAAGACATAAAGAAGATGATAAAAAAGGGTTATCTTCCAAGAGCAAGACTCGATGCAACAGAGACAACCTGTATGATAACGGATGAAGCTTATCAGCTTTATCTTGGTGCTGAGAGAGACAGACTTGAGAGAGAAAAGAGAGAACTTGATCAGCAAAAGGCAGCAGTGAATTTGGACACAAGGTCAAGAGAAGGTCTTACAGGTGTTGATGCAATCCTTGCAGATGGTGAGGAATACATTAGGTACGTAAGAGCCACCAATGATATTATTCCTGACACAGAAGATATGTCTAACAAGTTATACAGACTTGAGAGCATTATGAACAGGATCTTTGAGCAGGTGAAAAAGAACCCTCAGAGCGCTGATGATCTCCACAAACTTATGAATTATTATCTCCCAACTACCAAGAAACTTTTGGAAGCATATGTTGAACTGGATAGGCAGACTGTTCAGGGAGAGAATGTTCAGCAGACAAAGAACGAGATAGATTCAGCAATGGATACGATAAATGAAGCCTTTGAGAAACTTTTAGATAGTCTGTTTCAGGATATGGCATGGGATATTTCTTCTGACATTTCTGTTATGAAGACCATGATGGCGCAGGACGGACTTACAAGTGAAGGCGGCATGGCAATGCAGACTATGCCAAAGTAAGACTGAATAAACTGTGGTATAAACAGCGACCCGGCTGTTAATAGTATTATATGAGGATTTAGGAGCCTTTTTGTTGTCGCGCGTATTTTGCACGACATTACTAAAACGGACATCCGACAACATTAAGCCAGTAATGAACTGGCGTTATAGAGGAGGAAAAAATGGGAGTAGATTTAGAATTTGATGCAGCACCAGCTGTACCATCACTAACATTTGGGGCAGAGGAGCAGACTCAGACTGCTACAGCGCAGGCACCTGAAGAAGAGAAAAAAGACAACGGAAATATTGCTATGGAAGCGCAGCTTTCCGCTGAAGAACTCAAGCAGGTGGATGAGTTTAGTAAACAGATTGATATTTCCAATTCAACAGGCATTATGAACTACGGTGTTGGCACACAGAAAAAGCTTGCAGATTTCTCTGAGAAAGCAATCGATAACGTCAGGACCAAGGATATGGGCGAAGTTGGCGATATGATCACTGATCTTGTTACACAGCTTAAAAACTTCGACGTCGAAGAGGAAGAGAAAGGTCTAAAGGCATTATTCAAAAAGAGTTCCAATAAGATTGAGGCATTAAAGGCCAAATATAGCAAGGTTGAGACAAACGTCCAGACAATCAGCAACGAACTTGAAAAACATCAGGTAACACTTATGAAGGATGTTGAGCTTTTGGACAGAATGTATGATCTTAACCTCAACTACTTCAAAGAGCTTACAATGTATATCCTTGCAGGTAAGAAAAAACTTGAAGAAGAGAGAAACACAACTCTTGTAGAACTTCAGAAAAAGGCTGAGGAATCAGGTCTTCCTGAAGATGCTGAGAAGGCAAAAGACTTCGCTAATAAGTGTGACAGATTTGAGAAAAAGATTTATGATCTGGAACTTACAAGAACAATAGCAATGCAGACAGGTCCACAGATCCGCATGGTTCAGAGTTCTGATACAGTAATGGCTGAAAAGATCCAGTCAACAATTGTAAACACAATTCCGCTTTGGAAAAACCAGATGGTGATCGCTATTGGTATCGAGCATGCAACTCAGGCTGCTCAGGCGGAGCGTGAAGTTAATGATATGACAAATAGGCTCCTTAGAAAGAATGCGGATGCACTTAAGACAGCTACGATTGAGAGTGCTAAAGAAGCAGAGAGAGGAATAGTTGATATTGAAACTCTTAAGCATACAAACGAGTCTCTTATCTCAACTCTCGATGAAGTATTAAAAATTCAGACAGAAGGCAAGACAAAGCGTCGTGAAGCCGAGGCAGAGCTTGCGCAGATTGAAACTCAGCTTAAGGATAAGCTTTTAGAAGCTGCAAAGAACTAAGATTAAAGAATATAGTATGAGGGGGCGTAGAACCATCAATGATTCTATGCTCCTTTTGTATAGAAGGAAATTCCTCCGGATTTTCTGCTATTAGGAAGGTAATACAGGATGAGAGACGACATAAAGTTCCATGCATTTATGAAGATGACTAGAGAGGCGGCCAATGTATCTCTTGAAGAAACAGGAAAAGGACTATATACAAAGAGTATGATGGCACAGATTGAAAAAGGAACCACCCTTCCTGACTATATGATGCGCAATCGTATTATGTCCAGATTAGGTATATCTTCAGAAGGATATGAGGACTTTTTGCAGCCTGATGAGTACAAAAGATACCTAAAGAGAATGGAGCTTATTAAGCTTATAGAGTCAAAAAAATTTGCTGAAGCAGAAGATCAGGTTAATCCGGTTATTTTTGATGAAGACTTAAATCTGAATAAATTAGAGCTGCAATTCTACTATGACATGAAGGCAAGATGCCTACATTTTAGAAAGGCTCCCTGGGAAGAAGTTTTTGAAATGTATAAAAAGGCTTGCTCGCTGACGATGATCATTGAAGAAGTATGTGAGAAAAAGTTTGGCGTGTGGGCAATTCCTGAATACTTTTTGCTGTTTAAATTGTTGGAAGCCAAGGCAGAGTGCTCAGTTACACCTGATGGAAGCTCTAAGATAGCAGATGTTTGCTTGTTATTGCTTGATCATCTTGAAGAGTCAGCTATTGATATTCTGGGAAAAGCGAAAGTATATACAGCAGGAGCTGTTGCTTTGGGGAACATTGCTCATAAGAATGATTATGTTCAGGTGGACAAAAAGACAGTTCTTGAGCAGTACGACAAGGCTTTGGAATACCTGAAGCAAAAGAGCAGAAGCTATTATATTGCTGAGATTCTTTCGGGAAAAATCAGCGTATTGGAAGAAAGTGGCAATGATGAAGAGTTAAGAAAAGCAAAAGAACTCTATGAGCTTTTTGCAGAAATCTATAGTGAATACGATGTAGATTATTATATGGACTATAATTGCTATATCTATAGGGATTCAGACATTTACTGCATTGGAGATGTTATTAAATCCAGAAGGCAGATGCTGCAGATAAGCAGAGAGGAGCTTGCAAACAGGGTAAAATGTTCATATAGGACTTTGATGCGTATAGAGAATAGCGCTATTTCTGCCCAGAAAGCTGTTTTGCGCCCTATTATGGATGAACTGAATATAAACTGCGATTATACTCGTTCAGATATAATTACTGATGATAGGGAGGTTGTTGATAGATATTACGCATTGACAAATATGATCAATAATTACGTGGCAGCAGATTATGATGTGCTCTGTAAGGAATTGGAAGAGCGAATAGATATGTCATACGATAACAACAAGCAGCTTATAGATATTATAGAATTATTTCTTGCATTGGGCGGGGGGAAAATTACAAGAGAACAGTATATATACAAATTAAAGGAAGATTTAGCACTAACACTTCCTGTTCCTGTTATGGAAATAAAAGAGGGCTATCTTCTTCATTCTGAGTTAGATTTGTTAATCGCAATAGGAAAGTATATTGATGAAGAAAAAGAAAAAGGCCACTTGATGGAGTATCTGCAATACTGTTGCGATAATCATGAATCCGGTGGTTATCCTGTGAATTACGGAACTTATGAAATGGTGATGATTTGGCTGGCAGATGAGTATAGTGATGTAGATAGGATAGAAAAGGTTGAAGAAGTAGCAAGGGAGCTGCTAACTTTAGAATTAAAAAGCCATAGGCTCTTTGAACTTCATGGAGCACTATACATGCTGTTTAGAAATAATGCGAAAATAGAGGAAAGAGAAAATAGATATTATGAACAGAGCATTGATAAAATGATTAAGATATGTGATTTTATCAACAACTCTGTTCACAAAGAGTACTATAAGTTAATTAAAGAAATGATTGAAAAAAAAGAAGATTGGAAACATTACTGATTAAACAATACGTTTCTTGGAAAGTGTGACTGAAGAGTAATGATGTTCTCCTCAGATACTGGTGTTTCACCAACTAAATCACTTACAGAAACAGTTGTTGTTTCAGTATTTGTAGTTGTATTATCTGAAACAGTAACGTAAGGAAATGAAATAGTAAATGTGAGATTAAAAATAACAAGTACAAGAACAAGTAAGTTACTAATTTTTTTCATTTTAGTATCCTCCCAAAATATTAGTTTTGATTATTAAAATAAAATAAAAAAAACCATATTTCAAGTGACAGAGTGTTTTACTTTCATGATTTTTTTGTAAAATACTCTGTCACTTTTCTTTAGCACTGTAAAATTTTATTATGTTATTAACAACAAAACTTTGACTTGATGAAAGGGGGCTATATAGTGATGAGTGAAAAAAACATCAGTGTGATCTTACCGGTTTATAATTCAGAAAAAACAATAGCAGAATGTATAGATAACGCTTTACTTAGCCTTCGTGAATATGATGAGCTCATAATAATCGATGATGGGTCAACAGATGATACATCTAATATATGTATGGATTATGCATGGAACTATTCCAATATAATATATAGACAACAGGAAAGAAAAGGACTGTTCAACGCAAGATTAGAGGGGATAAAAATAGCAACGGGAGAATATGTGAGCTTTATTGATGCCGATGATGTCTGTGCTGAAAAGAGATTTGAAGTTATGCATTCGGTAGTTTCTGATAATGATGCAGATATTATATTCTTTGGCGCTATAATCAAAAAGGAAGGTTGCGATACCCAGATCTTTGATGCAGATATGTTTCCGGGAAAATATTCCAGTAAAAAAATAATAGATAGTTTTGGCAAGATGCTCTTTGGAAGGCTTGATAGCGATGATAATTCTTATACTGGATATCTATGGAATACTTTGATAAGTAGGGATGCTTTAAACGGATTAGAGGAATATGCAGATGAAAAAATCCGCTATTATGATGATGAGATAATAATGCTTCATGCTCTTATGAAAGCGCAGAAATGCGTTATATCTGAAAAAAAACTGTATCGTTATGAGAGCACGAAACGAAAAGCCTTAAAAGAGAAAAAATCCTATAGTCCTAAAAATTGGGAAAACATTTTTAATGTATATAATCTAAAAAGAGAAATGGCAATTGAAAATGATATGTACAACAGCGATATAAAATTCCGCCTGTCAACTTTTTTAGGACCAATCTCTTTTATGAGATTCATTGTTGGTCAGGATTCAGCAGTACCAAGAACCTTATAAAAAGAATAATATGGAGACTCAGGTGACAGAGTCTTATCAGTTAGTAGACAAAGTGGTCTTGAGAGCATGACTCTCAAGACCACTTTGTTACTTACAGTAAGCCTCGACTCGGTTAAAGAGTAGCTACAAATCGATCGAAAGCTTCCTGTCCTTCGGGAGTTCTCTTATAAACACCCGCATCTTCGAGAACATGCATGAATACTTCACCGATTTCATTCTGAATTATGTCATCGATGTTGCTCTCGTCAATGTGATCATATTTTTTGCTGAAGGCATCAACCCAATCAGCGTGCTTTTCAAGAACTTCGTCTTTTCTTATATCTTTTTCTGAAAGGATTGCCTCTTTAAGATCAGCCATCTCCTTCTTAAGTCTTGCAGGAAGTACTGCAAGTCCCATAACTTCAATAAGTCCGATGTTCTCCTTTTTGATATGATGAAGCTCTGCGTGAGGGTGGTATACACCTAGAGGATGCTCATCTGTTGTAATGTTGTTTCTAAGAACAAGGTCAAGCTCGAAGTCTTCACCGCGTTTTCTTGCAATAGGAGTAATAGTGTTATGAGGTGTTCCATTTGTCTCAGCATAGATAAATGCTGCTTCGTCAGTATAGCCTCTCCACTTATTTAAGATTACATCAGCAAGGGCGATTACTCTGTCTACATCAGGAGCGGAAATTCTGATAACTGACATAGGCCATTTTACAATGCCTGCCTTAACATCTTCAAAGCCTTTAACTGCAAATGTTCTTTCAACAGGGGCCTTTGCCATGGCGAATGTATAATGTCCGCCCTGGAAGTGATCGTGGCTTAAGATTGAACCACCAACAATTGGAAGATCTGCATTGGATCCAACAAAGTAGTGAGGGAACTGTTTAACAAAATCAAAGAGCTTGCAGAAGGTATCATGCTCAATCTTCATAGGAATATGCTTTGAATTAAACACGATACAGTGCTCATTATAGTAAACATATGGAGAATACTGGAATCCCCATTTTGAGTTCTGAATAGTAACAGGAATGATTCTGTGGTTTTCTCTTGCAGGATGGTCAACTCTTCCTGAGTAGCCTTCGTTTTCCCAGCAAAGCTGACATTTAGGGTAGCCTGATTGCTTGGCATTTCTTGCAGCGGCGATTGCCTTAGGATCTTTTTCAGGCTTTGAAAGATTGATTGTGATATCAAGGTCGCCGTATTCTGTAGGAGCAATCCATTTCATATCCTTGGAAATGCGGTATCTTCTGATATAATCTGTATTCTTTGAAAATTCATAGTAGAAGTTTGTTGCAGCCTCAGGGCTTTCTTTAAGCTTTTCATTGAACTTTTTGATGATGTTACTTGGTCTGTCTGTGAGCTCGCCCATGAGCTTTGTGTCAAAAAGATCTCTGTAGACAACACTGTCATTTTCTAAAAGACCATTTGCAGCGGCATAATCATCAAGAACTTTCAGAACATTTTCAAGGAATGTTCCCTTTTCGATCTCTTCAGATGAAAGCTCTTTTGCAAGGGTTTCAATGTCTGCGGCTTCATAATCAGCAGCGTCAATTCCAAGATCAATAAGAATTGAATTGATAGCGTAGATTATGTCTTCTTTTTCTATAAGACCTTGTTTAAGGGCATATGCAACAAGGTTATTGATTGCGTTTTGTATATCCATGATAACTCCTCAAATTTACTGATCAGATTAGATGACCTCTGGGCCACCACCGATTTCTACTGTATAGAATGTAGCTTCGTAGCCGATTTTATTAAGATAGTTTTCTCCAACTGTTTTTTTGAAGTTTTCGATTGCTTCATCTTTTACGATAGAAACAGTGCAGCCACCAAATCCGCCGCCTGTCATACGTGAGCCGATAACTCCAGGAACCTTCCATGCTTCTTCTGCAAGAGTATCAAGTTCAATACCGGTTACATCATAGTCATCACGAAGAGACTCGTGAGATTGTCTCATAAGCTTTCCAAAGTGCTCAAGGTCTCCATCCTTAAGGGCCTTAACAGCTTCAATGGTGCGCTGGTTTTCGTATACTGCATGTTTAGCCTTTTTCTGCATATCAGGATCAGTTAAAAGATCTTTATTGGCTTCGAACTCTTCGATAGAAAGATCTCCAAGTCCCTTGATATCAAGCTTTTTCTGAAGGATAGAAAGAGCTTCTTCACACATGCTACGACGAGCGTTGTACTGAGAATCTGTGAGTTTGTGCTTTTTATTTGTGTTGGTAACAATAATCTTTGCACCGTCAAGCTTGATTGGTGCGTATTCAAATGAAAGATCTGCTGTATCAAGGAATATAGCACTGTTTTCCTGTCCCATTGCTACTGCAAACTGATCCATGATACCGCAGTTGCATCCGTTGAAGTTGTTCTCTGAATACTGGCCGATAAGAGCAAGATCCTGATTGGACACATCAAAGCCATAAAGGTCGCGCAGTATAAAACCTGTTAATACTTCGAGGGAAGCAGATGATGAAAGACCTGAACCATTGGGGATGTTGCCGTAGATTACAATGTCAAAACCTTTATCGAGTTTCATACCTCTTTTTTCAAAGGCCCAGACTACTCCCATAGGGTAATTTGTCCATCCGGCAGCTTCTGAAGGAGCAATTGTGTCATCAAGGCAAAATGATACAACACCAACTTTGTCCTGATTTAAGGAGAAAAGCTGGATCATTCTGTCATCTCTTTTTGCAGCTGCTGCATAAGTACCTATTGTAAGAGCGCATGGGAAAACATGACCTCCGTTGTAGTCAGTATGTTCTCCTATAAGATTAACTCTGCCTGGAGCAAAGTATGCTTTTACATTTTCTTTTTTTCCATAAGTATTCTCGAAACTTTCGAGAACAGCCTTTTTCATTTCCTGATCGATCATATAACCTCCTTGGTTTTAACCAGACAAATATGTATTTTGTGAATATATATTACCCCTTTAAGTTACTTATGATAAATATCTCTTTGTTTTATAAGCCTGTCAAAATGTTAAAAAAAGCTCTCCTGTTTTTTGGAGAGCTGGAGTTACAATGTTAAAAAGTTACAAGTGGAGCCTTTTTCTTTTTAGTGGGAGTTTCAACACCAAGCATGTTAAGAATCTGATTTTTGCTTAATGAATTCAGACTTTTAGCTATAGGGATAAGACCATCGATCTTTTTTTGAATTTCTTCTTCGTTCAGGCCAAGCTTTGTTTTGTACATATCAACAAGAAGTCTGTAGGTACCGGAAATATCCGTCCTTGTCTTAACAGCAAATTCCAAAACATTAGCAGAATCTTCAAATCTTCCCATATTATAAAGAAGCTCGCCCCAGTTTTGCAGCGCACGCACTAAAGTGGTGTAATTTTGATCATACTGGGTAAGTGCAGTGATATTGGCAGTGCCGTATTCGAGCTTTAAGTCTGTGTTGCTTATTCCCGTAAAATTGACTATTTTTTCGAATTGCAATGCTTTTAAGTCATCTTCAGCCTTTTGAAGTGCTTCATTGTCACCTGCGCTGTCAAATGGAAGCAGGTGGTAGGGAATATGTATATACTCAAGGTTTTCCAGACTTTTTCGCCTTACGTTGTTAGCTTCTCGCTCTTTTTCCCAGAAGTCAGCTTCCTTTTTTTCTATCTTTCTGGATACCCTTCGCATGCTGATATTAAAAAACACAGCAAGTATAATGAAACTTGCTAAAAATGGTAATTTCATCTATAATATCCTTTCAGTTAACCGTAATAAGTTATGCTTATTTTCATCATAACACAGAGGAAGCATTATGAAAAAATTTTTTGGAGTGTTGGTCCTTTTTTTGTCTTTTCTTGTAATCTGGCCAGGAACGCCTGTAGACGCTGCTGACTCTAAAGCAATAGCCAATGGTGTGTTTATTGGTTCTATTGATGTTTCGGGAATGACTGTTGACGAGGCGGAACAGGCAGTTTCGTCATTAGTTGAAAGTCAGAAAAATTCAGAAATAACGCTTACTGTTGGTGAAGATAAGAATCTTACAGTATTTGGCTCTGATCTTGGAATAACATGGGTAAACACTGATGTTGTGAACGAGGCTTATGCACTTGGACATCAGGGCAATGTCATACAGAGATATAAAGCCTTAAAAGATCTTGAGGAATCCAATCATGTTTTTGAAATTGAATATGGTTTTGATAATGATGCTCTTGCAGCTGTCATTGACAGATGCAGTAGTTCTTTTGACCAGGAAAAAGTTAACTACGGTCTAAAGAAAACAGATGAGGGATTTGTTGTTACTGATGGTCAGACTGGTTACATTGTGGATAAAGAAGCATCAGCTTCTGTGATAAAGAGTTTTGTTCAAAATGAGTTTACACCTGAGAACGCTACAGTCATGCTTTCTGTGAAGGAGGATAAGCCTCTTGGAAGCGCGGAGGATCTGGCAATGGTAAAAGATGTTCTTGGCACTTTTACCACAAGCTATAAAAGCTCAGGTGCTGCCAGAAGTGCTAATGTAGCAAATGGCTGCTCACTTATAAATGGTACTACTGTTTATCCCGGAGAGGAGTTCTCTGTACTTGATACAATTACTCCATTTACTGAATCAAATGGATATTTCCCTGCAGGTTCTTATTTGAATGGACTTGTGGTTGAGAGTGTTGGCGGTGGAATTTGCCAGGTTTCTACTACACTTTACAATGCGGTTCTTTTGGCAGAGCTTGAGGTTACTGAGCGTCACAACCACTCAATGATAGTTACTTATGTAGAGCCTTCTGCGGATGCTGCAATCGCAGAATCCGGTGGAAAGAACTTTAAATTTGTTAATAATACTGAGTATCCAATATATATTGAAGGCACGACAACATCTGACAAGCATATTACTTTTACAATATACGGAGTGGAGACAAGAGACGCCGGACGTAATGTCAGCTTTAAGAGTGAAGTGCTAGAGACAACACCTGCTTCAGCAGATCAGTTTGTATGTGATGGCTCACATGCTGTTGGTTATGTTGGAACACAGTCAGCGCATCTTGGATATAAGGCTCAGCTTTGGAAGATTGTTACCGAGAACGGCGTTGAAGTAAGCAGAGAAGTTGTAAATAGCAGTAATTACAAGATGGTTCCTAGAATTGTGACTATTGGTACAGCAGGAGCTGATGAGACAGCGATGGCACAGATAAACACAGCAATAGCTACAGGAGATGTGGCTACTGTTAAGGCTGTCGCAGGAGCACTTGGTGCAGCCAGAAGTGCGGCAGGAACAGAAAATGAAGCTGCAGCAGCTCAGGCGGCAGCAGATGCCGTTAATGCGGCGAATGCACAGCTTGCTCAGCAACAGGCAGCGGCACAGGCAGCGCAGGAAGCTCAACCGGTCGAGAGTGCTGAAGAGATAGATACTGCAGAAACAATACAGACAGAAGGCTGATCATTGGCGATTATATGAGAATTGGAAAAATTACTGAGAATGCTTTAAAGCGTTCAGTGTTAAAACTAATAAAAACAGAATTTAAAGAAAGAACAGGCGCAGCTGTAGGGGCAGACTGCGCTTTTTCTGAATCTAAAAAAGTATTTTCATCTGTAGCAACTTACGCTTTGGATGCTAAAGAAGTAGGATATTATGCTGTGGTTAAGGCTGCAAATGGCCTGATTGCGCAGGGAATCATACCGGATCACGTTGATGTGAGCATTCTCTTAAGTGAAGACATAGAAGAAAAGCAATTAAAAGAAATAGTAAGAGACTGCATAGAAGGCAGTAAGGCTGCGGGAATAGTGTATGCCGGCGGACACACAGCAGTTTCAACAGCTGTAAAAAGACCTGTGATTACAGCAACCTGTGTAGGCTATAAGGAAAGTGATTTTTCTTTTGAAAAGCCGAAAGTGGGACAGGCGCTCGTAATAAGTAAGTGGGTAGGCCTTGAGGGAACAGCTCTTTTGGCAAAAGAAAAAAAGCAGGAGCTTACAACTAAGTATCCGGCGCCCTTTATCAATGACGCTATAGATTTTAAAGAATATATGTCTGTAGAGTCAGAGGCTGCAGTCGCCATTAAGTCCGGAGTCAGTGCAGTTCATGATCTCTCAAATGGCGGAGTTTTTGCAGCTCTTTGGGAAATGGGAGAACGCGCAGGCTGTGGACTAAAAGTAAATTTGAAGAGTATACCTTTGAGGCAGGAAACAGTTGAGATCTGCGAGTTTTTTGAGATAAATCCTTATCAGCTTTTATCAGGTGGGGCGCTTCTTTTTGCCACAGATGACGGAGAAAAGCTTGTAGATGATCTTAAGAATGCGGGAATCCCCGCTTCTGTCATAGGTTTTTTGCAGGAAGGTAATAGAAAAGATATAATTAACGAAGATGAATCAAGGTTTTTGGAGATGCCACAGGCAGATGAGATCCATAAAATCCTTGGATAAAGATAATTTGGAGGAGCTTTTTGTTTATGAATACCAGAGAAGAGATATTAAGCATTATTGAGAAAAACAGCCGCATTGATGTACATGAACTCAGTGTTCTTCTGGGGGCGGAAGAGGTACTTGTTGCCAATGAGCTGAAAGCTCTTGAAGATGAGGGAGTGATTTGCGGATATCACTCAATGATAGATTGGTCTAAGACAAGCATAGAAAAGGTCAATGCCCTTATAGAGGTTAAGGTTACGCCTACAAGAGGTCAGGGATTCGATAATATTGCAGAAAGAATTTACAAATATCCTGAGGTTACAAGCGTTTACCTTATGAGTGGCGGCTTTGACCTTATGGTTATAGTTGAAGGTAAATCTCTTTTGGAGGTTGCAGGCTTTGTAAACAACAAGCTTGCTACTTTGGACAACGTACTTAGTACAGCTACACACTTCATCCTTAAGAAGTATAAGGATCACGGAACTATTTTGACCAAAAAGTACGAAGACACAAGGGAGATTATTACACCATGAGAAATCCAATAGGAAAAAAGGTAGTAGACATCAAACCTTCAGGGATCAGAAAGTTTTTTGACATCGTACAGGAAACTGAGGGCGCTATATCTCTTGGTGTGGGCGAGCCGGATTTTGATACTCCCTGGCACATAAGAGATGAGGGTATTTATTCCCTTGAAAAAGGAAGAACTTTCTATACATCTAACTCTGGGCTTAAGGAACTTAGACAGGAAGTTTCAAACTATATTAAAAGAACACAGAATGTGACTTATGATCCGCTAAAAGAGATCTTCATTACAGTAGGCGGATCTGAGGCAATTGATCTGGCGCTTAGAGCTATGGTCGATCCGGGGGATGAAGTCCTCATTCCACAGCCAAGCTATGTTTCCTATGAGCCTTGCGCTATTTTAGCTGACGCTGTTCCTGTTATCATAGAGTTAAAAGAGGAAAACCAGTTCAGACTTACTGCAGAGGAAGTGCTTGAGAAGGTTACAGATAAGACTAAGATTCTGGTTCTTCCATTCCCTAACAACCCAACGGGCGCAGTAATGGGAAAAGAAGACCTTGAAGCTATCGCTAAGGTTGTCATCGAAAAAGATCTTTTTGTTATCTCCGATGAGATATATAGCGAGCTTACATACAATGGCAAGCATGTTTCAATTGTATCTCTCCCCGGGATGAAAGAGAGAACTATTCTTATCAACGGTTTCTCCAAGGCTTATGCTATGACCGGTTGGAGACTTGGATATGCATGTGGACCTGAAGAAATCATGAAGCAGATGATAAAAATACATCAGTTTGCCATCATGTGTGCTCCTACAACCAGCCAGTACGCTGCGGTTGAGGCCCTTAAAAACGGTGATGAAGATGTAAGGATCATGCGTGAGGAATATAATCACAGAAGAAGATACCTTTTGAATGAGTTCAAGAGACTAGGGCTTCCTTGTTTTGAGCCTTTTGGGGCTTTTTATGTATTCCCATCCATAAAGAAGTTTGGCATGAGCAGCGATGAATTCTGTACAAGACTTCTTAAGGAGGAGAAACTTGCGGTAGTTCCTGGAACAGCTTTTGGTGATTGCGGTGAAGGATTTATTCGTATTTCCTATGCATATTCACTGGATAATTTAAAGCTTGCTATGGAAAGGCTTGAGAATTTCATTAAGAAGATTAATTGAATATACCATTTATGAAAGAGAGTGTGAAAAATGCTTCATATTAAATCCATAGATGATGGGTTAGAGCTTTTTAAGGCGCTTGGTTCAGATGTAAGGGTGGAAATAATCAAGATTCTTCTAAACGAGGGATCGCTAAATATGAATGATCTTGCCTGTAAGCTTGGAATCACAAACGGGGCGTTGACGAGTCATATTAAAAAACTTGAGGAATGCGGCGTTGTTGCAGTATCTTCTGAAGCGCCCGGGCATGGTAATCAAAAGGTGTGCTCAGTTCATTTGGATAAGATTCTGATCGAACTTCAGGATAAGCCTGTAAACGCCAATATTTACACCACTGATATCAAGGTGGGGCTGTTTTCTGATTATTCAGTTTATCCTACCTGCGGACTTGCCAATTCAAGCAGGCTTATCGGTGAAGTTGATGACACAAGATACTTTGCTCATCCTGACAGATTTGAGGCAGATATACTCTGGTTTGCCAAAGGGTATGTTGAGTATATGATTCCCAATTTTGTTCCTGCCAATCAAAAGGTTGATGAGATATGTATTTCCGCAGAGCTGAGTTCAGAAGCTCCGGGAGTAAATAATGTATGGCCCTCAGATATTTATTTTTATCTGAATGAGACTCTGCTTGGAACATGGACATCACCTGGAGATTTTGGAGATGTTAAGGGGCTGTTTACACCGGACTGGTGGTTCCCAAACTGGAATCAGTATGGAATGCTTAAGACTCTTGTTATAAATCATGATGGAACATTCGTAGATGGAAGAAGAATTTCAGATGTGGTGATAGATGAGCTTGGACTCACAGCCAAGAGTCAATTGAAACTTAAACTTGAAGTTCCTGAGGATGCGGAGCATGTTGGAGGACTTACCATTTTTGGCAAGGGCTTTGGCAATTATAATCAGGATATCAATATTAAAATTGGATATAGTGCTATAGAATAAGAAAATGCCACTTCCTGTTCAAGGTAAGTGGCATTTTTGCGTCTTGTTTTATTCCATTTTTGTTGAAAAAATATTGGACTCAAAGAACTTATTGAATCCCTGCCAGCCTGGAGTAGTGACATTTCCAAGGATCTCAGTGAAGGTCTCCATCTTGGCATCTGTGTTGTCAGCAAGGTTAAGAGCAACAGCTTCAATGATGGCAGGTTTCTTGGGAGAACCATATTCAAGCTCACCGTGGTGGGCAAGGATACAGTGCTGAAGCTCCTGCTTGAGGATAACAGGGAAGCCTTCGATTCCACGGATCTTTTCTCCGACCATCTCGGTTCCCATTACAATATGACCCAGGAACTGGCCTTCATCAGTGTAGTCGTTTACAGGGTAGAGACTGAGCTCTTTTGTCTTACCGATATCATGGCAGATTGCAGCAGTTAAAAGAAGGTCTCTGTTAAGAGCCGGATATGCTGTGCAATAGAAGTTGCAGAGCTTTGTTACGCTGAGTGTGTGCTCTAAAAGTCCGCCGATAAAGCTGTGATGTACAGTCTTGGCAGCACTTGATTTTCTGAAAGCTGTGATGAAAGCTTCATCCTGAATAAAGAATTCTTCCAGGAGCTTTTTGAGATATGGATTTCCAATAGTTCCTATTATTCCAAGGAGTTCTTTGTACATAACATCGATGTCCTTGGAAGAAACAGGAAGGTAGAGAGATGGATCATACTCGCCTTCGTGGCATTTTCTGGCTCTTTTTACATTAATCTGGAGAGCTCCGTTAAAGCTTGTTACTTCCCCGAATACATCGATGTAATCTGTGTCGTCAAATTCGTCTATTCCGTCACTGTTTGGCTCCCAGATCTTGGCATCGATAGTGCCTGTCTTGTCCTGGAGAGTTACAGAGTAGTACTCTTTTCCGTTTTTGGTTGTTGCGCTGAGCTTGTGCTTGCACATGTAGATGTCCGCAATGCGGTCACCTGGGGTTAAATCTTTGATAAACTTCATTAAAAAATCCTCATTTCTAAAATTATATCTATTTAGTTGTAGAGCTTGACATTGTTGCTTCTATTTCAAGTTCTATGTACTCATTAGGTGCCTGTCGCATGATCGTAATTGATATTACATCATCAGGGGAACAGCCCGCAAGCCTTGTTATAAGGTGGTCATAGGTGTTGATATCATAACCGTTAAAAGAAGTGATGATATCGCCGCTTTGAAGACCGGCTCTCATGGCAGGAGATCCCATCTCGGTGCTTGATATGTAAGCTCCCGAAGGGAGATTCAGTGTATTCTGCATGTCGAGAGGAACTGTTGCGCCGTGGATTCCAAGATATGGTCTTGGCCTTGCGTTTGAAAGGTCTTCAATAAGTGGTTTTAGTTCAGTTATCCCAATGCCGCAGATCTGATTGCTCATACCTGTAGAATTGTGGGATGTATCTATTATTCCGATGACTTGTCCCTTTAAATTTATGAGAACACCGGTAGCATCGCTGCTTCCGTAGATATCGGTAGTGATCAGCTTATAGCAGGAGTCTACAAGATTCATGGGACTCTTTTCTGAAGTGACAATTCCATAAGCTATTGAGTCCTGGATCCCTATAGGGCTGCCAACAGCAATAACAGGAGAACCGGTCAGGCTTCCGGCGCTGGAACTTCCAAGCTCTGCAGGAGAAATTGTCTGCCTTGTGCCCTCTGCAAGCTGTGTTCTGCGAACAGTAAGCACGCACTGCCCTGTAATGGTGTCGATCAGACTGATCTCAGCAGTTGCGGTAGCTCCATCACAGAAAGTTACACCGATTGACTCAGCATCAGACACAGATGCTGAAGGAACAAGAACATAAAGATTTGTGCCGTTGTCAGCAACTATGAGTCCGGAGGTGGAACCTTTTGTCTCATAGGAATCCGTAAACCAGTTGGAGTCGCTTGAGATAGAAGTTACCTTTACGATGTTTTTCTCTACCTGAGTGGTAACCTTGCGAAGGGAAGTGATCATTTTTTCATAGTCGTAAGCGTCAAAAGAGTACGAGGCAATTGCCTGATCAATCTGATCCTTCTGGCTCTCCTCAAGGCTTAAAGCCTCGCTTGCAGCTATTTGATTGTCATCTGCAAACATTTCCTCGGGAGTCAGCTCTTCACTTGGCTTTTCCTCGGGGAAGGATATCATTTCCGGTTCTTTTTCGGGATAGAGTTTGTCGCTGAAAACCGGCTGAAGTATAAGGAATGTAAGACAAGCGACCATTCCGAATATAACTGCCAGTGAAACGGTGATGACCGTGCGACGCAGAAGTTTTTTTCTGTTGATAGGACGTTGTTTTATCTTTTCACTGATAAAATCTGTGTTCGCCAGATTCTCGTTTTTGTTATCTTCAGGATTAAGTGGCATTTCGTATTCCCCCAATAAACATTTAACTTATTATAGACGTTTTTATAGGTTAAATCTAGCCATGAGGGGGTATAAATGATAAACTGTACTTTGGGTAATTGTGTAAAAAAGCATATGTTAAGGACTGGTATTTATGAACGCAAAAGCATTACACGTACTTGAGTACGATAAAATAATAGAAAAACTGGCGGATCACGCCACATCAGAGCCGGGAAGAAAGCTCTGCAAAGAGCTCGTTCCTTCTTCAGATATCAATGAGATAAGGAATAATCAGAAAAAGACTTCTGATGCTATTGCCAGAATATTCAAAAAGGGATCCACTTCTTTTGGGGATAACAGGAATTTTGAGGGAACTCTTAAGGCACTTAAGATAGGAAGTGCTCTTGAGCCTGTGTCGCTTCTTAGAATAGCGGCATTTCTCGACAATGTTAACAGGGTAAAGACCTATGGAAGGCCCACAAGGGATGATGAGGCAGGGGACTCTCTCACAGAGTCTTTTGAACTTCTTGAGCCCCTTACTTTTGTGTCGGCTGAGATCAGAAGATGTATAGTGTCAGAGGATGAAATAAGCTCTGATGCAAGCCCTGCGCTCAAGCATATCAGAAGGGGCATAATGCTCACCAATGACAGAATACATGAGCAGCTTGGCAGGATGCTAAACGGTTCCATGAGGACATACCTTCAGGATGCTGTTGTTACCATGAGAGACGGCAGGTACTGCATTCCCGTTAAGGCTGAGTACAAATCGCAGATAAATGGTATTGTTCACGACCAGTCTTCATCCGGTTCAACTCTTTTCATAGAGCCGGCAGCAGTTGTTGAGCTGAACAATAAGCTCAGAGAAATGGGGCTTCAGGAAAGCGCTGAGATTGAAAAGATCCTGTTAGAGCTAAGTCTTAAAGTTGCAGAGCACATAGATTCTATAAAGTACAACGCTGATATCATGACTGATCTTGATTTCATATTTGCCAAGGCTTCCTATGCGCTTGAGATAAATGGAATGACACCTGTTTTCAATGACCAGCATGTATTTGATATCAAGAAGGGAAGACACCCTCTTATTGCAAAAGATAAAGTGGTTCCTATTGACGTTTATGCCGGAAGAGATTTTGACATGCTCATTATCACAGGTCCAAATACCGGTGGTAAGACTGTTACTCTTAAGACGGTAGGTCTTTTGACACTTATGGGACAGGCCGGCCTTGCGATTCCTGCAGGGGATAAGTCTGAACTGTCAGTGTTTAATGAGGTCTTTGCTGATATTGGAGATGAGCAGAGTATTGAGCAGTCTCTTTCTACCTTCTCGTCACATATGACCAATACAGTATCGATTCTTGAAAAAGCTGATGAGAATTCACTTTGTCTTTTTGATGAATTGGGAGCAGGTACTGACCCCACAGAGGGAGCGGCTCTTGCCATATCAATACTTAACGACCTGCACAGCAGAAGGATAAGGACACTTGCAACAACTCACTATAGCGAGCTTAAGGTTTATGCCCTTAACACTCCCGGAATTAAGAATGCCAGTTGCGAATTCGATGTAGAGTCACTGAAACCAACCTACAAGCTTCTTATCGGAATTCCAGGAAAGAGTAATGCTTTTGCCATCTCTTCAAAGCTTGGGCTTCCGGACAGAATAATCGAAGCCGCTAAGGAGCAGATCAGCACTGAGGATAAGCGCTTTGAAGATCTTTTGGCTGACCTTGAGAAGAGCAGAAAGATCATTGAGAATGAGCGACTTGAGATTTCCGAGTATAAAAAAGAAGTTGAGCAGCTTAAGTCTCAGCTTGAGGAAAAGACAGAAAAGCTCGACAGCCGCAAGGATGACATTATAAGAGAGGCAAACGAAGAGGCAAGGGCTATTTTGCAGGAAGCAAAGGATCTTGCTGATGAGACCATAAGGACTTTCAGAAAAGCAGGACCAAATGCGTCAATACAGGATCTTGAGAGAGCCAGAACAAATGTCGGTCAAAAGATATCTGACAAGAATAAGGCGATTTCCAAGAAAGCTGAAAAGACAAAAGAAACACATCCTATATTAAAAGAGTCTCAACTAAAACTCGGCGAGTCAGTAAAGATCGTATCCATGGGACTTAAAGGAACTATCAGCTCAAAGCCTGACAAGGACGGCAATCTCTATGTGCAGTGCGGAATCATGAGGACTAAAGCCAATATCAGAGATTTGGTTCTTATAAAGGATGATGATGCAAAAACGGCTATGAAGAAGTTCTATGGCAGGACAAGTGGAAGTTCAAAGATGGATCTTTCCCGTGCTGCCAGCATCAGGACTGAGATAAATCTTATTGGTAAAAACAGCGATGACGCCATTGCGGCCCTTGATAAGTATCTGGATGACGCCTACATGTCACATCTTAACAATGTAAGAGTTGTTCATGGTAAGGGTTCAGGAATCCTTAGGCAGGCGGTGCATAATTACTTGAAGGGCATCCCTTACGTGAAGTCTTTTAAACTTGGGGAATTTGGCGAAGGCGATGCCGGGGTTACAATAGTAACTTTTATTAAATAAATTCGGGGGAAAAGATGGTTAACAAACAGAAAATACTTATAGTAGATGATGATAATAATATCGCAGAGCTCATATCTTTGTATCTGGTAAAAGAGTGCTTTGAAACAAAGATATGTAATGACGGTGAATCTGCGATCAACACTTTTGACACATTTAAACCAAATCTTATTTTGCTTGATCTGATGCTTCCGGGAATTGACGGATACCAGGTCTGCAGAGAGATAAGAACAAGGTCGCAGACGCCTATAATCATGCTTTCTGCAAAGGGTGAGGTGTTTGATAAGGTTCTTGGCCTTGAGATGGGCGCTGATGACTACATGGAAAAGCCCTTTGATTCAAAAGAACTGGTGGCAAGAGTAAAGGCTGTTTTAAGACGCTTTAAGCCGCAGGTTCATGAAGTTCCTGAGTCTAATGACAAGGTTGTAAGATATCCTGATCTTGAGATTAATATGACCAACTATTCTGTTAATTATATGGGTGAGCGTGTGGATATGCCTCCAAAGGAGCTTGAACTTTTGTATTTCCTTGCAGCATCGCCAAACCACGTATTTACAAGAGAACAGCTTCTTGATCAGATCTGGGGCTATGAATATGTTGGCGATACCAGAACTGTAGATGTACATATAAAAAGACTTCGTGAGAAATTAAGCGATCACGAAAACTGGCGTCTTGCAACGATCTGGGGAATAGGATACAAGTTTGAGGTAAAAGAATAAATGAAGAGAACTCTTTATTTGAAGTTTCTTCTTGCATATCTTCTGTTTGGTGTATTCGGTTTTATTGTTGTTGCGACATTCGTATACAGCATGACCTATGAGAGACTGCGAAGAGATAAAACTGACAACATGTATCAGGTTGCTACTCAGATTGCAAACACGTACGCGGCAGATCTTTATAATAGTGAAACTTCGCTGGAAGCAGTACATACACAAATGGTCACATTGTCCAAATATATGGATAATGAACCCATATGGATAATCAATCCATCAGGAAGACTTGTCCTTGATTCATCGAGAGTAATAGGGCAAGGAGATGAGATAGTAATAGAAGGCTTTAATCCTTCAGTGCTTGGAGGGTCTTACTATACAACCGGCAATTTCTGGGGCTCTTTTAAAGAAGATGTCATAAGTGTATTTGCGCCTATAACTGCCAATTATAAGGTTCAGGCATATGTGGTTATTCATGAACCTGTATCGGATCTGGTGGAATCAGCCAATGAATTTTTGAATATATCCTATCTGATGCTGATAGTTCTCTTCCTGTTGTCTCTGATAATCCTTATCTTTTTTACAGAGCTTGTATATATTCCGCTTAGAAAGATAACCAAGGCGACCGAGCAGTACGCAGCTGGAAATATGGGATATGAATTTTCAGTTGAATCGGAAGATGAAATGGGATATCTGGCAGCATCTTTGTCTTATATGGCGGGTGAAATTGCGCGCGCAGAAGATGATCAAAAAAAATTTATTGCTAACGTTTCACATGATTTCAGGTCTCCGCTTACATCTATAAGGGGATATCTGGTGGCGATGCAGGATGGTACAATTCCGCAGGAGATGCACGAGAGATACCTTGGGATTGTAATCAATGAAACGGACAGGCTGACCAAGCTTACCAATGAGCTTCTGACTTTAAACAATCTAAATACAAAAGGAATGATGCTCAACAAAACTGATTTTGATATAAACCAGACCATCAGGAAAGTCGCAGAGTCTTTTGAAGGAACCTGCAGAAGTAAAAAGATCGCCATTGAACTGATTCTTACAGATGAGAAGATGCTGGTAAACGCGGATGTGGATAAGATCCAGCAGGTGCTTTATAATCTTGTGGATAATGCTATAAAATTCAGTCATCATGATTCTTCAATCAAGATTGAAACTACAGAGAAACACAGCAAAGTTTTTGTTTCTGTCAAGGACAGCGGAATTGGAATTCCAAAAGAGGATCAGAAGCTTATTTTTGACAGATTCTATAAATCTGATTCTTCAAGAGGAAAAGATAAGAAGGGCACAGGCCTTGGCCTTTCTATTGTAAAAGAAATAATAAAGGCCCATGAAGAAAATATTAATGTTATCAGTACTCCCAGCGTTGGAACAGAGTTTATTTTTTCACTTCCAAAGTCTGCTGTAATGGATGCTGATGACGAGGAGTAATTTAAATGCATATAGTTTTACATCAGCCGGAGATACCACAGAACACCGGAAATATTGGAAGAACCTGTGTTGCAACAAACACAAGTCTTCATCTTATAGAGCCACTTGGCTTTAGTATCAATGAAAAGGCCCTTAAAAGAGCCGGAATGGACTACTGGCCAAAGCTCGATGTTACCAAATATATTGACTACGAAGATTTCAAGGCAAAGCATCCCGGGGCCAAAATCTGGTATGCTACGACAAAGGCGAAACATTCTTATACCGATGTTTCTTTTGGCATGGATGATTATATAATGTTCGGCAAAGAGAGCGCCGGAATTCCTGAAGAGATACTGGTGGACAACGAAGAAACCTGTATTCGAATCCCCATGGGAGAGGACATAAGGTCTTTGAACCTGTCTAATTCAGTGGCGATAGTTTTATATGAAGCCCTCAGGCAGAATGATTTTAAAGGCCTTGAGAGAGAAGGCGAACTTCACAGGCTTCATTGGAAAGAGTGATGACAGGGAGTTTATAAAAGCGAGAGTTTTTTGTAATAGATTGGAAATTGTATGGGTAAGATAATAAAGACAGATTGCAAATATCAAAAAGATGATCTGCTTACAGTAGAAATAACTGACATAGGAAATGACGGAGAGGGCATAGGCAAGGTTGATGGCTATACCCTCTTTATTAAAGATGCGGTAATAGGTGACAAGGTAAGTGCCAAGATAATGAAGGCAAAAAAGAAATATGCCTATGCCCATTTGGAAAAGGTTTTGGAGCCATCTGTTCACAGACGGGAAGCAAGATGCCCAATTGCGAGGCAGTGCGGCGGATGCCAGCTTCAGAACATGACCTATGAGAGGCAGCTTGAGTTCAAGCAGAATAAAGTAAGGAATAATATTGTCCGTCTTGGCGGATTTGATGAGTCTTTTATTGACGGCATAATGGAGCCAATAATCGGTATGGAAGAGCCCTGGAGATACAGGAATAAGGCCCAGTACCCAATCGGAACCGGCAAGAATGGTAAGCCTGTTGCCGGCTATTATGCAGGAAGAACCCATAGTATTATTCCTGTTGATGACTGCTTTATCGGAGTTGAAGAGAATAAAGAGATCTTAAGTGTTGTGCTTGCACACATGGAAAAACATGGAATTGCAGCTTACGATGAGGCGACAGGCAAGGGTCTTGTAAGGCACGTTCTCATAAGGAAAGGCTTTACAAGTGGACAGATCATGGTGTGCCTTGTTATTAACTATAGAGGAAAAGCTGTTGGAAATAGCAATGAATTTATAGCGGCTCAGAATGAGCTTGTTAAGAAACTCCGGAATATTAACGGTATGACCAGCATTTCTGTCAGCATAAACACTGATAAGACCAACGTTATTATGGGAACAGAGATCCATACTATCTGGGGAAAAGATACGATTGCAGACACTTTGTGTGGATTAGAATTTGAAATATCACCGCTTTCTTTTTACCAGGTTAATCCCAAACAGGCTCAAAGGCTTTACGAGCAGGCAATTACTTATGCCGGATTAACAGGGAATGAGACGGTATGGGATCTTTACTGCGGAATAGGAACTATATCTCTGGCTATGGCAAAGACTGCAGGGAAAGTCTACGGCGTAGAGATCATTCCTGATGCAATTGAAGATGCCAAGCGAAATGCTAAGAGAAACGGCCTTGATAACGCTGAGTTTTTCTGTGGAAAAGCAGAGGAAGTGCTTCCGGAATTCTATCAAAGTGAGAGCAAAAAAGCTAAACAAAATGCAAGTGGAGAAGTAAAAGAAAGTATAGAGGCAAAAGAAATAATGGACTCTGAGGCAGGCGGAACAGTGGGAGCAGGCGCAGTCTCAGGCAAAATTTCAAGTGCACTTCACCCGGATGTCATAGTTGTAGATCCGCCTCGCAAGGGATGCGACGAAAAATGCCTTGAGACAATGCTCAAGATGAGTCCTGACCGCATTGTATATGTCAGCTGTGATTCAGCAACCCTGGCAAGAGATTTGCGCATTCTTGCTGATGGCGGCTACGCACTCAATAAGATCCGTGCCTGCGATATGTTTAGCTGGTCCGGTCATGTGGAGACTGTAGTTCTTCTGTCCCAACAAAAGCCTGATGATCATATCGAGATAGAAATTAATCTTGATGAGATTGATGCTACATGTGCTGAGTCGAAGGCTACATACAAGGAAATTGAGGAATGGGTGCAGGAGCACTATGGATTTCATGTAACAAATCTGAACATTGCTCAGGTAAAACAGAAACATGGGATTATTGAGCGTGAAAATTACAATAAGCCAAAATCTGAGAACAGCAGACAGCCTGGATGTCCGGAAGAAAAAGTAAAAGCGATTGAAGAGGCTTTGAAACATTTTCAGATGATATAAATAAAAACTCGTGACTATCGGTATTTGGTGGTCACGAGTTTTTTTACGTACATTTTACCAATGTTGATAATGGATTTTACATGTATCTGCTAGCATTGCGCTAGGAGGTGAAGAGTATGTCTAAAATATGGAGTTTTGTAAATGACTTGAAGGTCAAGAAGAATCATAAAATCACAATGTTTATTTGGTTTACAACAATACTATATGGATTAACCGGCGGTTTGATATGGGGATTGATTGGAAGATTGATATTACCTGAAATAACTTGGCTATTTTGCTTTATAGGGTACCCTGCGGTGTTTATGGGACTGTTTGGCGGGGCAATCTATCTATACAATCATGAGTTCATATGATTTTTCAAGACTTTTACTGAACTTTTACATAAAGATGGTTATGGATTTTACATTAGGCGAATATTATTGTCATTGTAAAAAATACGGCGCCAAATTATGTAAGTTCAGAAAGGAATGAAAAATAATATGAAGAGAAGAATAATTGCCATTATGGCAGCAGTAAGCTTAATGACATTTGGGCTAGTAGGATGTGGAAGCGAGAGTCCCCAAAGTGCTGATGCTGCAGAGCAGGGAAAAAATGAGGAATCTGTAGAATTGAATGGAACTATTAAACTTGCAGGCTCAACATCTATGGAAAAACTTTGCGAGGCTATGTCTGAGAGTTTCATGGAGAGGAACCCAGGAGTGACAGTCACCGTTGAGTATACTGGCTCAGGTGCAGGTTTGGAATCTCTTGCAGCCGGTTCTGTAGATATCGGAAATGCTTCCAGAGGCCTGAAGGATGAGGAAAAGGCAAGTGGTGTAGTAGAAAATATTGTGGCAATTGACGGTATTGCAGTGATTACTAATAAATCTTGTAGTATCAAGGATGTGACGTCAAAGGATCTTGCTAAAATCTATTCGGGCGAAATTACAGACTGGGCTGAGCTTGGTGGTGAGGAACAGCCAATCATTGTAATTGGTAGAGAGGCAGGTTCAGGCACAAGAGATGCATTTGAAGAGTTACTTGAAGTAAAGGATGGTTGCGTGTATGCACAGGAGTTGGATTCAACAGGAGCAGTTCTTGCAAAAGTAGCAACTACACCAGGAGCAATCGGTTACGTCTCGCTTGATGTGGTTGATGACACCGTGTCAGGATTAAAGATTGATGGAGTGGAGCCAACAGAAGAAGAGATCCTAGCAGGAAATTACATGCTTCAGAGACCGTTTGTAATGGCTACAAAGGGCGAAATGTCAGGGCAGAATGAACTGGTTCAGGCTTGGTTTAACTATATCAATTCTGATGATGGTAAGGAAGTTATCAAACAAGTTGGACTTATTATTCCACAATAAGGGGTATACATGAAGAGAAAAGCATTTATAGAAAAAACTGCCAAAACATTATTCGAGCTTTGTGCAGTAGTGGCTATATTTGCAGTTTGTGCAATTACTATCTATATGTTCATGAAAGGTGCCCCGGCTTTAAAGGAAGTCGGGGTTTTTGATTTACTTTTTAAAACCATATGGAAGCCAACTGCAAGTGAACCATCTTATGGTATTGGATTTATTATTTTGGCTTCGGTAGTAGGAACTACCACTGCACTTTTTCTTGGAGTTCCGATAGGATTGTTAGCTGCAGTATATATATCAGAAATGGCAGGAAAAACAACAGGAAACATTGTACGAACTGCAATAGAATTATTGGCTGCCATTCCATCAGTAATATATGGATTAATTGGAATGATGGTACTTAATCCGATTATGTTTAGATTTGAGCAAATAATATTTGAAGACGATAGTTCTCATCAGTTCACTGGAGGAGCAAACATGCTTTCTGCAATTATTGTACTGACAATCATGATTTTGCCAACGGTAATAAGCGTAAGCACATCGTCGTTAAAAGCTGTATCTGACACTCTTAGAGCAGCGTCGTTAGCACTTGGTGCAACAAAAGAACAGACAATATTCAAAGCAGTTATTCCAGCGGCGAAATCAGGAATACTTACAGGTGTAGTGTTAGGTACAGGTAGGGCACTTGGTGAGGCAATGGCTATAAATATGGTTGCAGGGGGAGCAGTTAATATTCCGTTACCATTTAATTCTGTTCGTACTCTTACCACTCAAATTGTAAGTGAAATGGGTTATGCCCAAGGTACGCATAGACAAGTATTATTCACAGTGGGATTAGTCTTATATATTTTTATCATGATTGTGAACTATGCATTGCTAAGAGCAAGGAAAGCGGGGATTGATGATGTCGATTAGTAGAAGAAAGTTTATTGATTGTATCCTGCGCTTTTTAATATATATCTGCTCGATATTTTCAGTACTTTTGTTACTTGGAATTATTGGATATGTGTTAATAAGAGGTATTTCTGCGGTTAACATAACATTTCTTACTTCAGTAACAAGCGTATTGAAAGGAACTGTGGGGATTGCAGGTAATATTGTAAATACATTACTGATTATTCTTATCACCATGATAATTGCAACTCCAATCGGTGTAGGTAGTGCAATATATCTTAATGAATATGCAAGGCCTGGGAGAGTTGTAACAGCAATAGAATATGCAACAGAAACCTTGAGCGGTATTCCATCCATTATCTTCGGCCTATTTGGAATGATGTTTTTTGGAGAAAAGCTCGGATTAGGTTATTCACTTTTGACAGGATCTTTAACATTGATTCTCATGGTGCTCCCTTTGATAACACGAAATACGCAGGAAGCATTAAAAACTGTACCAAGTTCGTATCGGAATGGTGCAATCGGACTTGGAAGTGGCAAATGGCACATGATACGAACAATACTTCTTCCAAGTGCTATGCCGAGAATAATCACAGGAGCAATACTTGCCATAGGAAGAATTGTGGGAGAATCAGCGGCACTTTTATTTACAGCCGGAAGTGCCAAGTTATTACCCCAAGGGATTAGCGGACTTTTAGCTAAACCATTTCAGTCTGGAGGAACCCTTACTATTCAGATGTATCTATCTGCCACAAGTGAAGGTGATTTCGAAACAGCATTTGGAATAGCTGTAGTGCTTTTGATTATCGTATTGGCTATAAACCTTGCAACAAAAGCATTAACAAAACGATTTGATGTGACAAGAAAGGAATAGTAATGGGAGAAACAAAAATCAGTGTTAATGATTTGAATTTATATTATGGACAAAATCATGCATTAAAAAATGTAAGCATGGAAATAAAGGAGAAGGCTATTACGGCATTTATTGGACCATCAGGTTGCGGTAAATCTACCTTTTTGAAAACTCTAAACAGGATGAATGATTTAGTTGAGGGAGTAAGGATTGATGGGACGGTAAAAATCGATGGAGAGGATATTTATGGTAGAGATATAGACACTACGCTGCTTAGAAAAAAAGTAGGCATGGTATTTCAGCAGCCAAATCCATTTCCAATGAGTATATATGATAATGTGGCTTATGGTCCAAGAGTCCATGGCATTAAGGATAAGAAAAAGCTTGATAAAATTGTAGAAGATAGCCTGAGAGGAGCTGCGATTTGGGAAGAGGTGAAAGACAGATTAAAGAAATCCGCTTTATCACTTTCCGGGGGACAGCAGCAAAGAATATGTATAGCCAGAGCTCTGGCCGTAGAACCTGAGATTCTGCTGATGGATGAACCTACATCGGCTCTTGATCCTATCTCTACCACAAAGATTGAAGACCTTATGGAGGAATTAAAAAAGAACTATACAGTAGCTGTGGTCACACATAATATGCAGCAGGCCGTGAGAGTATCGGACTATACTGCATTTTTTCTTGTAGGTGAGATGGTGGAATTTGGCACAACCAAGCAGATTTTCTCTTACCCAAATGATAAAAGAACTGAGGATTATATCACCGGAAGGTTTGGCTAATATGCTTAGTGAATTAGTAAGAATTATAGAAGGGAATATTCGAATGAGAAGTAAATTTGATGAACAGCTTTTAGAACTTAATCATAAGATGATTGAGATGGGAAACAATATAATATCCTCGATTCAGAAGGCTATAGAAGCGTTGGTAGCCCGAGATATTGATCAGGCAAAGCTGATTATGGATGGTGACGCAGAAATTGATCATCTCCAGAAAGTAATCGAAAGTATATGCTTTAATCTTTTGATACAACAGCAGCCAGTTGCAAGAGATCTTCGAACAGTGACAGCAGCAATGAAAATGGTTACTGACATGGAGCGAATAGGTGATCATGCAGCAGATATTTCGGAAATGACTATACTTATGGGGCAGAATAGTCAAATAGATAAGTTTAATCATATTTCAGAGATGGCAAGCGAGACAATGATAATGCTCAATCATAGTATTGAAGCTTATGTAGAAAAGGATGTTGTAAAAGCTAGGGAAGTTATTGAATATGATGATATTGTTGATGAGTTGTTTGTAAAGGCAAAAAAGGATGTTATCCAACTTATCTTAAATAATCCTGAAGAAGGTGAGGAGGCAGCCGATATTTTGATGATAGCAAAGTACTTTGAACGAATAGGGGATCATGCAACAAATATAGCAGAGTGGGTAATTTATTCACTAAAGCAGAAGGAGAATGAAGATGAAGTATAAAGATATTAAAGAGAATGAAGAGGTACTGGCATTAATAGCAAAGGGAAATGAAAACCTTGGAATATTGGGGTATACAGACCATTCAGAAGTACATGCAGCTTTGGTAGCCGAGCGTGCTACCAATATTCTTGAGATTCTTGGATACAGTAAGAAACAGATTGAACTTGTTAAGGTGGCTGCATTTATGCATGACATTGGGAATGCCATCAATCGTAGTAGGCATGCAGAGTATGGTTCATTACTTGCAAATGACATATTAAAGAAAACAGGCATGGATAGGCAGGAGAGACTTACAGTGGTTTCTGCAATCGCCCATCATGACGAGTCAACAGGTGGAGCTACAGATGTAATATCAGCTGCACTCATTATAGCAGACAAAACAGATGTTAGAAGAAACAGGGTGCGTCAGAAACCAAAAGCCAACTTTGATGTTCATGATAGAGTGAATTATGCTGTTACCAAAACAGATCTTATTATTGATAAGGATAAAAAGCAAATTTCATTAAATCTCGAAATTGATGAGAAAATCTGTACCATGTATGAATATTTTGATATTTTTCTCGGTAGAATGCTGATGTGTAGAAAAGCTTCAGAACTATTGGGAGTAACGTTTAGATTAATGGTTAATGGAAATAAAGCATTGTAATAGTAAGCAAAGTTTATAATTTTACATAGATTTTACATAGGACATTCATACATTTTACTTTCATTCAGTATGCTAATAATTGGCGTATTTTTTTAGCATACCCAGAAAGGAATTTGTATGGATATTTTTAATGTTCTAAATATGATAGGTGGGCTATCCCTGTTTCTATATGGAATGAGCATGATGGGGAATGAACTGTCAAAGATGGCAGGCGGAAAGTTGGAAATAATTCTTGAGAAGCTTACTTCAAAGAGGATATTTGCGGTGTTGCTTGGCGCAGGAGTTACGGCAGTTATTCAATCATCATCTGCAACTACTGTCATGGTAGTTGGATTTGTAAATTCAGGCATTATGAAGCTAAATCAGGCTGTAGGTATTATTATGGGGGCAAATGTGGGTACAACTATTACATCCTGGATGCTTTCACTTACAGGAATCGAGGGAAGTACCATTTGGCTTAAGATGCTAAAGCCTTCATCATTTTCGCCTATATTAGCGGCAATAGGTATTATTTTAGTTATGGCAAACAAAGAAGAATCTAAGAAAAAGGATGTTGGTGGAATCTTACTTGGATTTGCGATTCTCATGTTTGGAATGGAAACAATGAGTGGAGCTGTGTCTGGGCTAGCAGACAATACTTCTTTTACAAGAATGATGACAGCTTTTAGGAATCCTATACTTGGAATGGCTGTTGGTGCAATTCTAACGGCAGTAATTCAAAGTTCATCTGCATCTGTTGGTATTTTGCAGGCACTTTGTTCTACCGGAGCTGTACATTATGCAGTAGCGCTTCCGATTATTATGGGGCAGAATATCGGAACCTGTGTAACCTCAATTATTTCATCTGTTGGGGCAAACAGAAACGCACGTCGCTCAGCGATGATTCATTTATATTTTAATCTTATAGGAACAATTATTTTTATGGTTGTATTCTATTCTTTGAATACAGTTATAGATTTTGTTTTTTTAGATAAGGCTGCTAATGCAGCAGGGATAGCTGTGATTCATAGTTTATTTAATATTGGTGCGACAATACTTCTTTTCCCATTTGCGGATAAGCTTGTAAAGCTGGCTGAAATAACCATACCAGATGGAGCAGAAGAGCCGGAGGCTAAAAAGGATTCTATCATTATTGACGAGAGATTCTTGGACAGGCCGGCATTTGCAATGGAATTATGCCGTGGAAAAGTAAGAGAAATGGCAGAGTATTGCCAGAAATCTATCACCTTATCACTGGAAGCCCTATTAGAATATGATAAGAAAAAGGTTAAGGAAGTTAAAAGACTTGAAGCTGTAGTCGATAAGTACGAGGATGCAATTGGCTCATATTTGGTAAAAGTATCAAGTAAGAATATTTCAAAATCAGATAGCCAAAGTATGTCCATTATTTTGCATAGTATCAGTGATCTTGAAAGGATTTCAGATCATGCCTTAGAGATTGTTGAATCAGCAGAAGAAATAAAAGATAAGGGCTTAGAGTTCAAGAAGGGGCAGCTCAGAGAAATGAAAGCTCTTTGTGGAGCTGTTAATGATATATGTGCACTAACAGTTGATAGCTTTTGTAAAAATGATGTAGAGCAAGCTACTCATGTTGAGCCTCTTGAAGAAGTTATTGATACACTATGCAAGACCATTAAGGAGAATCATATTAATAGATTGAAGAAGGGAAAGTCTACTATTGAGATGGGATTTATTTTGGATGATGTATTGACCGGTCTGGAGCGAGTATCTGATCATTGTTCAAATATAGCTGTTGAAATGATAACTATTTTAGATGATGATTATAATACGCATGAGTATTTTGAAAGCTTATCTAGTGAAGACAGAAAGAGCTTCAACAAGGAGTATGAAGAACTGATTAAGCAGTACCCCATCAGTAAGAAAGAGATAGAACAGTCTAAGGACGCACAATAGGAGAGAAGAATGGCGCTTATTTATATAATTGAAGATGATGACAGCATAAGGGAAATCGAAGAGCTGGCCCTCATAAATGCGGGGCATAAGGTATTAGGATTTTCATGTGCAAAAGATTTTTATGACAAGATGAATGATGTGATTCCGGATTTATGCTTAGTGGATATTATGCTTCCGGATGAGAGTGGCAATGAAATAGTAAAGAAGCTTAGAAAAAATCCTGAGACAAAGAAGCTTCCTGTGATTATGGTTACAGCTAAAACAACAGAGCTTGATTTAGTTAGAGGAATTGAGGATGGTGCTGATGATTATATCAAGAAGCCATTTTCGGTTATGGAACTAATCTCAAGGGTGAAAGCCCTGCTTCGTAGAACTCAGGCTGAGGATATAAAAGAACTTAGGCTGGACGAACTAGTTATAAATAATGAAAAGCATGAGGTTACTATCAGTGGAAATCATGTTGAGCTAACCTATAAGGAGTATGAGTTTTTGTCTTTTCTTGTATTAAACAAAGGAATCGTACTGAACCGTGACACTATCATGGAGCAGGTATGGGGAGCTGATTACGAGGGGGAATCAAGAACTATAGACATGCATGTAAAAACTCTTCGTCAAAAATTAGGGGATTATGGTAGTAGAATCAAGACCGTGAGAAATGTAGGATATGTAATCGAATGAAAATAAGAATAAATATAAGACTGGTTGGAATTGCGATATTAGCAATTATCGCAACAGTTATTGGAATTACAATTATATATTACAATCTCTTTGAGGGTCAGGTGCGATCAGATCTATCTGTCAGTGCGAAACTTCTAAAGGATACCAAATATTTTGAAACAGTAGATATTGATGTAGATCAGATAGATTTATCTACTGATTTAGATGAGATGCGTGTAACTTGGATTGATAAAGATGGAACTGTTTTATATGACAATGATGCCTCAGCGGAGCTATTGCAAAATCATTTTGACAGACCAGAGATACAGGCGGCTTTTGAACAGGGTGAAGGGGAAGCAGTTAGAAGATCTGACACTATGAATGAGGATACTTTCTATTATGCGTTGCGTTTAGATAATGGAACGGTTCTTCGTGTTGCTACCAATGCACAGAGCATTTGGGCGGTATTCATATCAGCGATACCAATTATTTTATTAATTATTCTCCTTATCATTTCAATTTGCATAGCGATTTCTCATCTGCTTACAAAACAGTTTTTAAAACCAATAGAGATTATGGCGGAAAATTTGGAGAATGCTGATTATGAATCACCGTACAGGGAATTGGATCCTTTGGCAGAAATGCTTCGCACCCAGCATACAGATATTTTATCTGCTGCAAAAGCCAGGCAGGATTTTACGGCTAATGTTTCACACGAGCTGAAGACACCGCTGACCGCTATTTCTGGTTATGCTGAATTGTTAGAGGGAGGAATGGTAGGCGCTGAGAAGCAGAATCATTTTTATCAGGAAATCAGAAAGAATGCCGACAGATTACTTGCATTGATAAATGATATTTTGAGACTCTCGGATTTGGATAGAAAAGATTCTGAGTTACATTTTACCGAGGTTGACTTATATGAGACTGTCTCAGAATGTATGGAAGTCTTATCAGTTAATGCGAAACAAAGAAACGTGACAATAGAGCTTGAGGGGAAAACGAGTATTGTTTGCGGAAACAAAGATATGCTCAAAGAGTTGGTTGAAAATCTGGGGCAGAATGCAATCAGATACAATAATCCTAATGGCAAGGTAAAGATTTCTGTGGGAACAATTGATGGTCAGGTTGCGCTTACAGTTAAGGACAATGGAATAGGAATACCTGCTTCAGAGCAGCAGCGAATTTTTGAACGATTTTATCGTGTTGATAAAAGCAGATCAAAAGCTACAGGTGGAACAGGGCTTGGTCTTGCGATTGTAAAACACATAGTTGAGATTCATGATGCCAAAATTGAGTTAGATAGTGCACCTGGGGTAGGAACGACTATATCTGTGTTGTTTTAGGATTATTTTTTCTTCTTCCCGCGTCCATTTCCTTTAACCGGTTTGCAGAGATCAGAGTAGCGCTGCAAAATGTCGGTAAAGGTCTTGAACTCGTATGGATCCATCTTAGTAAAATTGATTTTGAAGAGTTTGCTATACATGACCATCTGAGCCTGAGTGACATTGTCGGCGGTCTTTAATTCCTCAAATGAGTCAAGGATATCGTCAACCGGTGTGGTTGCATCACCGGTTTCTGCATCTTTGCCATGGGCATCTCGTATAGCTTTTGCTATTTTGACAATGTCGTTTCCAAGAAGATTGTTGAAGTAGTTGTCTTCAGATATGGTTGCTGCTTCTAAGGTTTTCATGTAATGATCTTCATCGGAAATGCCTTTATTTTGAAGCCGAACTCTTGTCTGTTCAATCATTTTGTTGATGTTTCGAAATTGCATTCCGGCAAGATTATCAACGTAGATTTCCATGTCCGAAAGAAAATTTATAAAATCCGGGTGCTTAATCATTTCACAAATCAATCTGACATTAAGCTTCCCACTTTTTAGTAAATCTACAGTTTCATCATCCAGTCCAAGTTCATCTATAGGAAATAGATGTTGTTCTCTATTTTCAGTAAGTCCCAGAAGATAGTCTGATGTTACTCCATAAAAATCCGCAAGTGTGATGATGGCCTTGTGAGAGATTTCTTTGTAATCATCTGTTTCATAATTTCCCAGTGATGCTCTGGATATTCCGGTCTGCTCTGACAATTCTTGCAGAGACAGGCCTTTTTCTATTCTTAAATCTTTTAGTTTTTCCTGAATTGATAATTTACACTTCAATGCTTTATTCCCCCAGTGCTTTTCCTAAAGTCCTTGTATATGTAAATCATAACAGAATGTAAGTTTGCTATAAATGATGAATTCCAATATCGTGGAAAAATTTGAGTAGAGCATCTATTTCCTACCTCTTGGATATACGGAGTTGGGCTTCTAAATCTTGGATAATTAGTCCATGAACAACGATAACGAGAGGAGGTGAAAAGCAAATGTTGTTAAATCAGGGATACGTTCCATGTAACAAACAGATTCATATCAAGATTCCCGAAAATGAATTACAAATGATTCACGACAGGATGGAGCAGATAGGAATCAAAAACATGAGCGCCTACATTAGGAAGATGGCAATCGATGGATATTACATCCACATTGATTTCAGTGAGTTATTAGAAATCATCAAACTCCTGAAAATTGACAGCAACAATATCAACCAGATTGCAAAAGTTGCCAATTCATGTGGCACTGTAGATAGCAAAACAATTTCTGATATGAAGGAGAATCATGAGCGAGTTTTGAAAAAGGTAGAAAAGACTTTCAACAAATACTTAGACATTTATTGACTTCGTTTTTAGCCTGCTTTGCAGGCGTAGCTTGTCGATGAAAATCGGCAATCAGGGGGATTGGGGCACACTCCCCAACAAGCAAAATCGCATCAGGTGTACACCGATGCACTGCTTGCCAATTTGTGAAAGACTATAAAACTATGATGAAAGGGAGGAAAATATGGGAAGGAATTACTTTGAAAATCCATCTTGTAATGTAGCTTTTGAAAGATGCATCGATGTACTTGCTGAGCTAATTGAAAAGTATGCCGGTAAGTTTGCTATGGATGATATAGGCTATGACTATTGCGTATATATTGGCAATACGCCGGTCACACTTGTTTATTCATACAAAAATTTGGGTGATCGACTCAAAGATTATTATAGGCAATGTTATCACAATCAAGACTCAGGGATGAAATCAGAAAAGAGCATGTGCCAAAAAGCAAGTTGACAGTGACACAGTGCGGAATTACAATGGTGTCAGAAAGCGAGGTGGCACAAGATGAAGATTACAACTCTTGATGAAGCCCTTGAAAGAATAAAGGAATTAGAAAAAGAGGTTGCAGAGCTAAAGGCGGAAAATGAAACGCTCCGTAACCGTAACTTCGGTGGTCGCAAAAAACATGATGAAGCTTGGATGGCAGCATACAATGATTTCATGTTGAAGTATGAGAGTGGCATGACTCTTATGGAGATTGTGGCAGAGGGGGATGTCAGCAGAAGAACAGCCTATCGCTATCTGGCATATTATAAAGAACTGCAGAAAATTGCAGGGACTTCAAAAAGTGTTCAAAAGTGAACACTTTAACTATAAAGTTTAAACCGGTCGAATTCGACGGGGTTAAAAAGAAAAAAGGTTAAAACGTAGAATCTTGAGGTCAAAATTTTTCACCTCAAGATTGGAAAGGAAAATATGGGCGAAAAAAAGAACGAAGTGGTGGATAATACTGAATTAGTTCCAGTAGAAGTTACAGAAGAATTTTTGAGAGAAAAACTATATGAAGTTCGTGGCGTAAAGGTAATGCTTGATGCAGATTTGGCAGAAATATATGGATATGAAACTAAAAGGTTAAACGAGCAGGTAAAGAGAAATATAAGAAAATTTCCTGAAGACTTTATGTTTCAAGTGACTGATGAAGAAGTGAAAATTTTGTGGTCGCAAAATGCGACCGCAAATATTAATTCAATGTCGCGTAGTAATCCATACGTTTTTACAGAGCAAGGATTGTATATGTTAATGACAGTTTTAAAAGGAACACTGGCAGAAAAACAGAGTATAGATTTAGTTCGTACTTTCAAAAAGATGAAGGACTATATTATTGATAATCAGAGTCTTATTGGTCAGCGTGAAATGATGCAGCTATCAATGCAAACTGCAAGCAATGTGGTCGAGATAAAAAAGCTCCGAATGGATCTTGTTTCTGTGGAAAAACAAATGTCAGATGTCATGGATGGACTTAGCGATGTTGTGACAAAATCTGATCTTGCAGACATGATGAATAGTTTTGTTAGTGACGAGGATAATGGCTGGCTCATGTATAATACCAAGTATTGCAGTGCGGATGTGGCATATTCTTCAATATACAGTAAAGCCAAGAAATCAGTATATCTTGTTGATAATTATATTGGAATTAGAACGTTGGTACACTTGAAAAATGTTATTTCGGGAGTGGAGATCAAGGTGTTTAGTGATAATGTAGGTACTTCAAAACTCCACAATATTGAATACAAAGATTTCTGCAAAGAATACCCAACATTAAAAATTACAATGCAACGTACCGGTGGAATTTTTCATGACAGATTTATTGTTCTTGATTACGGAACAAAAGATGAACGTGTATTTCTGTGCGGTGCATCGTCAAAAGATGCAGGTGGTCGTATTACAAGTATTGTAGAGGATTTTGGAATAGATAAGTACAAACCTATGATAAAGCAGTTGTTGCAAAATAGTGCATTACAACTGACCTAGGAGGGGTTGATAGTGAAGAAACAACAGAAATGTTATATCTATACCCGTGTATCTACCGCTATTCAGGTTGATGGTTATAGTTTAGATGCACAGAGGGATAAACTTATTAAATATGCCGAGTATCAAGATATGGAAGTTGTAAAAGAATTTTCTGATGCGGGTCATTCCGGAAAGAATATTAATGGAAGACCTGAATTTTCTCGGATGCTTGAAGAGATAGAAAACGGTGATGATGGAGTGAGTTACGTTCTGGTATTTAAGCTGTCAAGATTCGGGCGAAATGCTGCTGACGTTCTCAGCTCATTACAGCTTATGCAAGATTATGGTGTTAATCTGATCTGTGTAGAAGATGGAATTGACAGTTCTAAAGAAGCAGGAAAGCTTATGATATCTGTTCTTTCAGCTGTTGCTGAAATTGAGCGAGAAAATATTCTTGTGCAAACAATGGAAGGTCGTAGACAGAAGGCAAGAGAGGGGCGATGGAATGGTGGCTTTGCTCCCTACGGCTATAAGCTTGTTAATGGGGAACTTATAATTGCAGAAGATGAGGCGGAAATTATTCGCATTATTTTTGACAAATACATTCATACCAACATGGGTGTTAATGGTGTGGCGGATTACCTAAATACGCATGGGTATAAGAAGAAAAAGCGTCAGAATAATACACTTGATGCATTTGCAAGTTCTTTCATAAAGGGGGTGCTTGATAATCCTATTTATATGGGAAAGATGCCTTATGGCAGGCGCTCTAATGAGAAAATTCAAGGAACGCGAAATGAATATCATGTTGTAAAACAAGACGAATATGATTTATATGATGGAATTCATGAGGCTATTATTTCAGAGGATGACTTCAGACTTGCAGCTCAAAAACGTAAAGAAACTGGAGTAAAAAGAGAAAAGACGCATAGCCTTGAGCATGAACATATTTTATCGGGAATATTACGGTGCCCTGTTTGTCATGGCGCTATGTATTCTAATGTTAATCGTAAAAAGAAAGTTGACGGCACATACTATAAGGATTTCTTCTATTATGCATGTAAGCATAGGCTTAAAGTCGATGGTCATAACTGTAGCTACCATCATCAATGGGGGCAGGATAAAGTAAATGCTGCCGTAGAAGAGGTTATATATAAGCTCGTCAATAACCCAAAGTTTCAAGATGCTCTCAAAACTAAAGTGGGAGCAAAAACAGATACAGAAGAGTTGGAAAAAGAAAGAGAAATCTGTCGGACCAGACTTCGACAGACAATCGGTGCTAAGAATAAACTGGCTGAGCAGATGGATGCTCTTGATGTTAGTGACAGGTTCTATGACAGAAAATATGATGATATGCAGGAGCGCATGAATAAGCTATATGAGGAAATTGGTGCAATAGAAGATGAGATTGATACCATCTCCCTGAGAATCGAAAACATAAACAAGAAGCAGCTTTCCAAAGACTCTATCTATCGCATCCTTAAGAGCTTTGATAAAATATACGGTGAATTCACAGATGCAGAAAAGAAGCGCTTTATTAACTCTTTTGTAGAGCGTGTTGAAATCTTTGAAGAGGAACAGGAGGATGGACGCTTCTTGAAGAGTATCAAATTTCGGTTCCCGGTATACTACAATGGGGCCGAGACACAGGAAGTGGATCTTTCTGATTCTGGTTGGGACTATCAAAGGAGCCTTGAAACGGTATGTTTATTGTCCAAACTTCATTAAGCAAAACATCATATCAACGTAAAAGTAGATATGGACGAGCTTGATCTTACAAGTGCGGAAGCTAAGGCGACGTACAAAGAGATTGAGGAGTGAGTGCAAGAAAGGTATGGATTTCATGTGACAAACCTCAATATAGCACAGGTGAAGCAGAAACATGGGATTATAGAAAGAGAGAATTACAATAAGCCAAAATCAGAAAATAGCAGACAACCTGGATGCCCGGAGGAAAAGGTTAAAGCTATAGAGGATGCTTTGAGGCATTTTCAGATGATATAGTAGCTGATTTATCTTTCAGGATTATGTACAACTTGAGCTGGTGTAAAACTGCCTCTATCTAAGAGGTTTCATTTAGTGGCAGTTCAATTTTAGGTTGTGGTTCTGCCTATATTCCGAGTGATGCTGATATAGGTAGTTGATTATTCGGGATGATTTCTGCCTATATTTTGAGTGTTATTGATATAGGCAGTTGAAATTTGAGTTGTTATTCTGCTTCTTTTGAGATGTTTGCGATATAGGAAGAATAATTAAGAAAAAATAAACTGCCTATATTTATAAGAATGTGATAGAAGCAGAAAGACAGGCCTAAAAAATACTGCCACTATTAAATAAACTAAAATAAAGGCAGTACGGCCTTATTAAATCGACTGCTATTTTAACAAGTTCAAGAAAAGTGGCAGAAGCAGAATAAAATGCAATAGTCTATCGGAATATATATTAGTATTTACGCGTGCTTATAGCATTGTATATAATATCTTTGTTGTGACAATCTGGATAAAAAGATGTCGCATGGGAGGTAATCATGAGAATGCGAGATAACTACTCGGTGCAGTTTTAATGCTGACAGCAGGTTGTACCGAGGTTAATATGAGTTATTTGCTGTCACATACTGCACCGAACAAATAATGAAGAACAGATTTTTATTTGAAAAGGAGCAGATATGAATACAGATAGAATAAGTGAATTAAGAAAAGAGTGGGAAGCAGAGGAGAAGGTTGCACACATACATGGCTGGGATTTTTCTCATATTCATGATAGATATGAAGAAGAGGATGACCTCCCATGGGACTACAAAAAGATAATTGAAGATTTTCTTCTTCCTGATATGAAACTGTTGGATTTTGATACAGGTGGTGGCGAGTTTTTATTATCTTTGAAACACCCATACAAGAACACTGCAGCGACTGAAGGATATGCCCCTAACGTTGAATTGTGTAAAGAGGTTCTCTTACCCTTTGGAATTGATTTCAGACCTTGCGATGATGAGTCAAATATCCCTTTTGCTGACAGCTCTTTTGACATAATGATAAACAGGCATGGAAGCTTTGATCCTGTGGAAGCACATAGACTTCTCAAGCCGGAAGGGCTTTTTATTACACAGCAGGTAGGAGGCAGGAACGACAGAGATCTTGTTGAGATGGTTCTACCGGATGTACCTGCACCTTTCCCAGAATTTGAATTGTCAATTCAGAGAAAGAAGTTTGAAGAAGCAGGCTTTGAGATAATAAGAGCTGAAGAAGTATTTAAACCAATCAGGTTCTACGATGTTGGGGCATTTGTATGGTTCGCACACATTATCGAATGGGAATTTCCGGGATTCTCTGTTGAAAAATGCTTTGATAAATTACTTGAAATGCAGGAAGTAATTGACAAGAATGGTTTTGTAGAAGGTACTATTCACAGATACCTTATAGTGGCAAAGAAAAAAGGCTAATAATAATGATGGAGCGGTAAGTATAAACTTGCCGCTTTTTCTTTGCATGAAAATGCAGTAATAAGAAGAATAAGAAGACGGAGTAGATCATTGAAGGATAGCATGAGGTGTAGTATAATGAATTCACTAATATGAATGTTATATAAGTGAATAAAAAGCGAGGTATCACTCATGATTATCAGTGAAAGAATTATAAAGGTTTTGAAAGAACGTAATATGACTCAGGCGGAGTTTGCAAAGCAGGTAGGTATTTCAACCAGTACCATAAGCGAATGGAAAAAGAGAAAGACCAATCCTACGGTAGAAAAGATAATGGACATCTGTAATGTTTTGCAAATTACCCCGGAGCAACTTCTTACTGGTAAAGGAATTGAGGATGAAGAGGAAATTGCTGCAGCAAGTCCAGAAAGTAAATTCACTCCAGGCGATGTTCAGATGATTGAAGATTATCATAATCTCAAGGAAGAACAGCAGAAGCGTCTTATGGCTTATATGGATGCACTGAAGAAGATAGAGAGTTTGGAAGAGCTGTAAAGGTTTAAAGTCATAAATTGTGACTATAGATATGAACTACAATAGGAAGAATACGAGAGGTTTTTATGGATGAAATAGTTACTATTACAGATACGGTCGGTTTGCCTAATCAGATGATTGATCTTTCGAAGATAATATACACTATTCGAGGAAAGCAGGTAATGCTTGATAGTGATTTGGCAATATTATATGGCTACGAGGTAAAGAGACTTAACGAACAGGTAAAAAATAATATAAATCGATTTCCTGAAGATTTTATGTTTCATATGACTAAAGAAGAAGTGAAAGATTTGCGGTCGAAATTTTCGACCGCAAATATAAATCCAAAAAGCAGATCGCTTCCACATGTTTTTACAGAGCAAGGAATATATATGTTGGCGACTGTATTAAATGGTGAAATAGCAGAGAAACAAAGCATATTTATCATGCGGGCATTTCGGGAAATGCGACATTTTATTATGAATAATGAGAGAATGTTCGAAAGGATAAATAGCATTGAATTAAAACAGTTGGAATATCAAAAAGAGTCAGAAGAAAAGTTTAATAAAATATTCGATTACATAGCAGATCATAAAGAAGACAATCAAAAGATTTTCTTTGATGGTCAAATATATGATGCCTTCAGTCTACTCACAGATATTGTAGGGCAAGCTAAAAGAGAAATTGTTTTGATTGATGGGTATATTGATGTAATTACACTAAATATTCTGGCAAAGAAAAATGTAGGGATTCATGTCTTCGCATATACTCTCCCTAGCGCAAGGATATCTGCACAAGACATTAATAGTTTTAATGCGCAGTATCCAACATTAACAGTAAAAAGGACCACAGCATTTCATGATCGTTTTCTTATTATCGATGGTGTCCATGGATATCACATAGGGTCTTCTTTAAAAGATGCGGGAAAGAAGTGCTTTGGCATAAACAAAATAGAGAGTGTCGATGTTCTTAAAGATATTATGAGTAAGGCACAACAGACTGGTGTGTAAACTGAAAGGAAGCTTTCTTATGAACTATGAGAAATAGGGAAACTATAGAATTTCTTGGGTTATGGGAAAGTTTGCATAATCATGATTTTAACCCCCTCGAATTCGAGGGGGTTAGAGGTGAGGCTGGATTACATGCATTTACAATGTCACCGTCCAAGTGGATTGAGGGGGTAAACGCAATTGGAATCGTCTCAAAAGCAGGAAGATATGGTGGAACGTATGCTCATTCGGATATCGCGCTTGAGTTTGCATCATGGATTTCAGCTTCATTCAAGTTGCTGATTGTTAAGGATTATCAGCGCCTAAAGAAGGATGAGAACAGCCGCCTGTCTCTTAACTGGAACCTGAACCGCGAGATAGCCAAACTTAATTATCGTATTCATACCGATGCAATAAGGGATCACTTGATACCGCCAGAACTTACACAGGATCAGATCTATTTCAAATATGCAAATGAGGCGGATATGCTTAATGTGGTATTGTTTGGTATGACTGCAAAACAGTGGAGAGATGCTAATCCGGGTAAGAAAGGAAACATCAGAGATGATGCCAACCTTAATCAGATTCTTGTGCTGGCAAATATGGAGAGCTATAACGCAATCCTGATCGGACAAGGCAAAACAATGTCAGAAAGGATAGTGCTGCTCAGAGAGCTTGCTATAAAGCAGATGCAGACTCTGTCCATGGTAAGTATGGATGGTATAAAACAACTGCCGTGTGGCGATTCTGAGAAAGAATGATGAAAACGCCGGATCTTTGATATGATGTATAACAAAAGTAGCAAAAGAGCAATCAATGGCTAATGTATCTCAGCAATGAGAAATTGTATATTGGTCTTGGAGGTGATGAGTATGATTTTTTCAGAGAAACTACAATTAATCCGTAAGAGTAAGGGGATGACACAGGAAGACCTTGCAGAAAAGCTTGCTGTATCAAGACAGGCGGTTGCAAAATGGGAATCAGGCCAGGTTTATCCTGATATTAGTAATCTTATCCAGATAAGCAATCTTTTTAATGTTACTGTAGATTATCTGGTCCGAGATCAGGAGTGTATGGTTAGTTACGAGAATACTGAGGATAATGATCTCAGTAAGCTGATCGAATTCAGGCTTGAAGCTAATGTAAATACTTATGCTGCCTATATGAATGAAACAGACTCTACAAGGATAGATTCTCACGACTTTTCATATAGCAGTGGACCATATATATATCATGACACGTATGTTGGCAGTGAAAAGTTTGCCGGTGAAGAAGCAATCTGGGTCGATGGCAAGATTCAGTATGCAATGAATTATCTTGGAAGGGTGTTAAATCAGCAATTCAGTGGTGATTTCCTGAAAGAAGCACTTCGCAAGGCGGATCAAAAAATGCCATACCGAGGACCGGAATACTATCAGTCAGGTGAATATACATATAAATGCAGTGTTACCGGAGATTTTTCCTGGTTTCAGGGATATGAAGAAATCTATTGCAATAATGTAAAAGTATACGAATGCTATTTCCATGGTGGAATTATAAGATAAACATCTTTTTTGAGCCCCTGAGACTAAATTCCCCGTAGATTATGATGCTGAAGCTGGTGGTAAGGTGTTGCTCAAGCGTAACGACGTCGATATTTGCCGATCGCATTTCTTTGGAAGAAGCAATTGAAATGATGAAGAAATAGCTTAATGAGAACAAAACATGTTGTTGTAAAAAATGAAAATCTTGCTGATTATTCTATGATGCGAGGATTTTGAGTTGACATGACGGCGTTACATGATTATACTCATAAAAAAATTGAAGAAAGCAGAAAAGATATGAAGTATACATTTCTCAATAATTCTAATACACCAAATACTAATCCCGTGAATACTAATCAGGGGACTTTTGGTGTTATGAATGATGAGGAAAAACAATATTTTTACTAATATTATTTCTGTATATAAGATATAGTGAAGCCTCATCAGACAATAGTGGTTTGATGAGGCTTCCTTTATATAAAATGAAAATGGAGGATTTGTTATGGAACTAGTAAGAGTACAGGATTCTGATTATCGAAAAACATATGAGCTTTATATGTCTTTTCCTGAGAATGAAAACGGGTATATGAATAATGTATACGGCTATAGCTATGAACAGTTTCTAGAGTGGATTGAAAAAAAGAGAAATTGGTCAATGGGGAAAAATCTTCCTGAAGGATTTGTTCCTGATACTACTTATGTGCTTGTTGATGAAGGTGTTTATGTCGGTGTTTTTAATTTAAGACATTGTTTGAATGATTTTTTGAGAGAAGGGCCTGGTCATATTGGATATTGTATTTCGAAAAAATATCGTGGAAAGGGATATGCAACGAAAGGACTTGAGCTTACCCTTACGAAGGCAAGACAGATGTGCATTCATGAAGTATATATGTCTGTTAATAAAGATAATCCTGCAAGCCTCCGTGTGCAGATAAAAAATGGAGCATATATTCATCATGAAAATGCAACAGAGTATTTTACACGGATAAATGAGATTGAGGAAGGCTCTTCAAGGGAAAACCAAGGAGCAAAACATTATGGATAATTGTGGAGAAAGAGATATTATGATGATTGAAGAAATAAGAACAAGGCTTTTTGAATTGCAGGATATAAAGTATAGGGATTTCCAGAGCGGACTCATACCAACTGCGGAAAAGGATATGTTCATTGGAGTAAGGACACCTGAACTTAGAAAATATGCCAAAGAGCTGGCGAAAACTGAGGGAATTGATGAATTCCTAAGTGACCTTCCACACAAGTATTTCGATGAGAATCAACTTCAGGCTTTTATCATATCAGAGATTAAAGACTATGATAAATGTGTAAAAGAGCTAAATGAGTTCCTTCCATTTGTGGATAACTGGGCTACGTGCGACCAGATGTCACCAAAGGTTTTCAAGAAGCATAAAGAGGATTTGCTAAAAGAAATACCAAAGTGGCTTAAGTCAGATAAAACCTACACAATCAGGTTTGCTATTGGCATGCTGATGCAGCATTTTCTGGACGAGGACTTTGATGAAAAATACCTTAAAGAAGTGTCAAAGATCAGATCAGATGAGTACTACATCAACATGATGATAGCCTGGTATTTTGCTACAGCTCTTGCCAAGCAGTATGAGTCAGCAATTTTGTATATCCAAGATCACAGGCTTGATGTATGGACCCATAACAAGACAATTCAGAAGGCAATTGAGAGCTATAGGATTACGGATGAAGCAAAAGAGTATTTGCGCGGTCTGAAAATAAAGACACAAAAGTAAAAATATACTTGCATTTGCGGAAAATACTGTCTGTTGTCACTTTTTTAGTTCAATTCTCTAAAGTGTTATAGTATAATCGTGGGGATGCTATAAGACAAAACTATAACAGGGAGAATGGTATGGAAAAGTTTAAAGAGTTTTTGAAGCGGAAAGACATTGAGATTTCTTTAAAGCGATATGGAATCGATGCACTTGGAGCAATGGCTCAGGGACTATTCTGTTCGCTTCTTATTGGAACTATCATCAACACAATTGGTACTCAGTTCCATGTTCCTTTTTTGATGAAAACAGTGGCAACGATTGCCGGTACAGAATATACAGTTGGTGGTCTTGCTACAGCGATGAGCGGACCTGCAATGGCAGCAGCTATAGGATATGCTCTTAAGTGCCCGCCACTGGTTCTTTTTTCAATGATCACGGTTGGATTTGCGGCTAATGCTCTTGGCGGAGCAGGTGGCCCTTTGGCTGTATTGTTCGTTGCAATACTTGCAGCAGAATTTGGTAAAGCAGTTTCCAAGGAGACAAAGATTGATATTCTTGTCACACCTCTTGTTACTATAGGCGTTGGAGTATTTTTCTCATGGCTCATTGCACCGCCCATTGGCAGGGCAGCTATGTGGATTGGAAACCTTATAATGTGGGCAACTGAGCTACAGCCATTTCTCATGGGAATTTTGGTTTCCGTGCTTGTTGGTGTGGCTCTTACACTTCCTATTTCTTCAGCAGCAATCTGCGCGGCCTTTGGTCTTACAGGGCTTGCAGGTGGAGCAGCTGTAGCAGGATGCTGTGCCCAGATGATCGGCTTTGCAGTTATTTCTTTTAAAGAAAATAAGTGGGGCGGACTTATCTCACAGGGAATCGGAACATCAATGCTTCAGATGGGAAACATCATTAAAAATCCAAGAATCTGGATTGCTCCAACACTTGCATCAGCCATAACAGGCCCTATTGCTACATGTCTTTTCAGATTGCAGATGAATGGAGCTCCGGTTTCATCAGGAATGGGAACCTGCGGAATGGTAGGACCTATCGGAGTTTATACAGGATGGGTCAGTGATGTGGCGAATGGTGCCAAGACTGCTATCACAGGATTTGACTGGTTTGGACTTTTAATGATTTCCATAGTGCTTCCGGCTGTTTTTTCACTTATAATAAATGCAGGTGTTAAAAAACTTGGCTGGGTAAAAGACGGAGATATGAAACTTTAATGTTTAGAGATAATATAATTTATGCAGTTATAGGGGCAGCGGTGGTTTTACTTGCTGTCCTTATACTTTATCTAATTAAAAGGCATAAAATGCGCCCGCTTCCTATGGATGAAATGGAGGGGCATGACTTCGAGTATTATTGCGCGGATCTGTTAAAAGACAATGGCTTTCTCGAAGTTGAAGTGACCAAGGGGAGCGGCGACTTTGGCGCTGATATCCTTGCTGAAAAGGATGGCGTGACATATGCTTTTCAGTGTAAATGTTACGATAAGCCAATTGGAGTCAAGGCTATCCAGGAGATATACGCGGGGCGCGACTACTATGGCAGGATGGTTGGCGTTGTCATGACCAATCAGTATTTCACACAGCCTGCTGTGGAGCTGGCTACAAAGCTCAACATCATGCTTTGGGACAGAGGCTATGTGGATAACATGGAAAAGAAATGAGAAAAACAGGAGCAAAAAGTGATAATAGAAATTAAAGATGATTTTGATCTTGGGAAAATAGCTGACAGCGGTCAGTGCTTCAGGTTTAACAGGTGCGGAGAAGAGTCGCAGGAGCACTACAGCGTTGCAGCATTAGACAAACATGTGCTGGTTAAAAAAATTGACGAAAACAGATACGAATTTAGCTGTGACCAAAAAGAATATGACTCCTTTTGGAAAAACTATTTTGATATGGACATCAGCTATAGTGATATTCGTGCAAGAATTGATAAAACCAAAGATGAATATCTTTATAATGCTTCGGAATACGGCAAAGGAATAAGGATTTTGCGGCAGGATCCGTGGGAAATGATTATTTCTTTTATCATATCCCAGAGAAAAAATATTCCTGCTATCAAGGCCTCAATTGAAAAACTCTGCGCTCTTGTGGGGAATGTAATTGATGAGGGAGAAGAGTTTGGGAAAATATATTCTTTTCCCACTCCTGAAAAAATAGCAGCTTTATCAATGGAGCAGCTATCATCCTGTAGCCTTGGATATAGAGATAAGTATGTTCATCAGGCGGCACTTGATGTGGCAAGCGGCGCAGTAGACTTAAAGGCATGGGAGAAGCTATCTGATGAAGAGCTGATGGAGAATCTTCTGAAATTATTTGGTGTTGGGGTTAAGGTTGCAAATTGTGAGATTCTTTTTGGCTATCACAGGCTTGATGCGTTTCCTATTGATGTTTGGATAAAAAAAGTACTTGATGCACATTATCAAAAAGGCTTTTCTTTTGAAAGCTATGCTCCTTTTAATGGGGTTATGCAGCAGTATCTTTTTTTCTATTCAAGAACAGGAGGGTAATTTCTATGGGGAAAAATGAAGAAAAAAGTGTGATCCAAAGGGCCAGTGGCCTTAGGACCGCAGAATATGTCTGCTATGCATTGGGGGATGCGGGCGGATGCCTGGTGTTTGGTTTGGTGACTTCCATCCTGCAGACCTACTATACGGATGTACTTATCTTAAGTCCGTTCTTTATCATGATCATGTTTGTACTGACAAGAGTCTGGGACGCGGTGAATGACCCAATTATGGGGCGCATCTGTGATACAGCGAAGGTCTCAAAGCATGGTCGATATCGTGTGTGGTTTCTTCGCGTGGCAATACCGCTTGCTATAGCATCTATTCTGTTATTTTGTAAATTCCCGGGTTTTGGTACGCCGGGAGACAATTTGCCTGCCTATATTTATGCGACAGTGACCTATGTTGCATGGGGAATGATCTATACCATGCTGCAGATTCCTTACGGCTCTCTTGCAAGTGTTATCACTTTGGATGACAAAGAAAGGTCCAAACTGTCAGTATTTCGTGCTGTTGGTGCGGCTATTGGTTCTATGCCTGTCATGGTGCTTTCAATGCTTTGCTTTAGCACTGATAAAACAACAGGTCAGTCCATTGTAAAATATGATGTTCTTTTAACCGGCGTTATCGTCATGGCTCTTTTATCTATGATAGCGCTTCTATTTGCATTCCTTGGTACAAAAGAGCGAGTGAAGGCGGAGCCAAAGCACCATGAAAAGGGCGCAGCAGGCAAAGCTTTAAAGCTTATCTTTGGAAACAAGTCCATGTTATCTATTTCAGTAGTAGCAATGCTTCTTTTGGCAGGGCAGATGTTTACTCAAAGCTACTATGTGTATCTTATCCGCTACTATTTTGGAAAGGGCGGTATTTTTGTCTCACTTCCGACTATCCTTACCTATATTCCAATGGCAATACTGATGGCATTTACTCCAAAGCTTGCCAGAAAGTATGGCAAAAAAGAGATTACTTCCGTAGGTATGATCATTGCGGCAGCAGCGAACTTTTTAATGTTTTTCCTGAAATTCCTGGATCCGGCAGCGGCACTTATGCCTTTCATGTTTTTGTGCTTTGTCTCCGGATTTGGTTTAAACCTATTTGTCTTGCAGCTGTGGGCTATGGCGGGGGATGCCATAGACGAGATCGAAGTTACAACCGGAAGTAAGGATAACGGAACAGCTTATGCGTTCCTTAATTTCTTCCGTAAATTGGGGCAGGTAATCTCAGCCATTGCGGTAAATGCAGCTCTTTTGGCAATGGGATATTATGACACTGCAAGTACGCTGGAATTCAAATTTACCGGGGCACAGCTGTCTTTAATGTATGTACTGGCAACCCTGATCCCTGCTGTAATGTTTGCCCTAATGGCGCTATTCCTGATCGTCTGGTATCCGCTTTCAAAGGAGAAAGTGACAGAACTTCAGGCAAAAAAGGAAGCATACTTTGGAGTTGAGAATTTATGAGTGATATTAAGTTTATTGAAAAAGAAACTGGCCTTGGCAGGATCAGAGGCCTTGAGAGAGAAGACGACCTGGCCTTTCTTGGGATTCGCTATGCAAAGGCAGAGCGTTTTTCCTATGCTGTTCCCGTAGAAAAATGGGAGGGGACATATGATGCCACGCACTTCGGCGATGCCTGTACTCAGTACCGGACCTACTTTCCCCATCTTGATGTGCCGGAGCGACTTTTTTATCATCGGGAATTCAGAGAGGGACTAAGTTTTACCTATAGTGAGGATTGCCTGAACCTCAACATCTATGCGCCAAAAGATGCTCAAAACGCACCGGTTCTTGTATTTATCCATGGCGGAGGCTTTAATTCCATGGCTAATTCCGAGGGCTATCTTGACGGCGCCGGTTATGCGAAGCGTGGAATCATACTTGTGTGCATTAACTACAGGGTGGGAGCCTTTGGATATCTGACTCATGAGGAAATACAGGAAAAGAATGGCCGCGACGGAAACTTTGGACTTGACGATATTTTAGTTGCCATTAAATGGGTTAAAAGACATATAGCTTCATTTGGCGGTGATGCTGAAAATATTACGGCTATGGGACAAAGCGCTGGAGCAATTTCTCTGCAATACCTCTGTCTTTCTCAAAAGGCAGAAGGTCTCTTTAAGCGTGCTATCATGCTCTCTGGTGGAGGTCTTTTTCCTAAGAAAGCTAGGCCAAAGCCTGCTACTGAAACCAGAGAATACTGGAAAGAAGTAATGAAAATAGCCGGGGTAAAGACTTTAGAAGATTTCCGGCACTTGGATGAAAAAGAAGTGATGGCAGCTGTTGAAGTTATCAAAACTGAGCGAAATGACAATCTTGTAAACACACAACCGGTTGTGGATGGTTATCTTCTGGAAAAAGATACGGCGCAGCTTGTGAAGCATCCTTTGCGCATTGACTATATGGCAGGTACCACATCCAACGATATGTTCAATGTGGTCCTTTACCACATGGCTTGGAAATTTATAAAGAGCAATAGAGGATATCGCTATTTCTTTGATATTGATGCGCCGGGAGATGATAACGGTGCCTTTCATTCTTCGGATCTGAGGTATTTCTTTGGAACTCTTGATAAGAGCTTTCGGCCTTATGGCGAGAAGGATAAGGCTGCGTCAGAACTGATTATGGATTACGTGGCAGCATTTGTAAGAACCGGAAATCCCAACGGAGAGGGGAGACCGATTTGGAAAAAAGGCGGAAAGCCCCTATATATCTCCAAGGGTGGCTTTAGAATGAAGCGGGCGAATCCTGTTTTGCTGATTCGAAATACCTTTAGGGGAGATCCAAAATAAGTGTACACAAAAGAGCGAATCCGTATATAATTATCTTGTGTTTACTTAAAACTAAAATATTAGCTATAAAAGTAAAAGAATTGGTTTAAAGGAGAAGAGGTATGGGTGACGTAAAAAAGCTTATTGAAGAGGGGAAGACTTTTCTTGGAATCGAGTTCGGTTCTACAAGAATCAAAGCTGTTTTAACAGATGAAGACTATAATCCAATAGCATCCGGCTCACATGGCTGGGAGAACAGGCTGGACAACGGAATCTGGACATATACACTTGATGATATCTGGGGCGGTCTTCAGGATTGCTATAAGGGTCTTAAAGATGATGTTGAAAAGAAATACGGTGTTAAGCTGGTGGAAGTAGGAGCTATGGGCTTTTCTGCCATGATGCACGGCTATATGGCATTTGATAAAGAGGGAAACCTTCTTGTACCATTCAGAACATGGAGAAATACTATAACAGAGGAAGCTTCTGATAAACTTACAGAGGTTTTCGGATATCATATTCCACAGAGATGGAGCATTGCACATCTTTATCAGGCTATTCTCAATAAGGAAGAGCATGTATCTAAAGTGGATTTCTTTACAACTCTTGCCGGATATATTCACTGGCAGCTCACAGGAGAAAAAGTTCTTGGAGTTGGTGATGCTTCCGGAATGTTCCCTATTGATTCAAAGACATGCGATTACAATAAAAAGATGGTTGAGCAGTTCGATGAACTGGTTGCATCATATTCTTTTGACTGGAAACTTTCTGACATCCTTCCAAAGTCACTTCCTGCAGGTGAAAGAGCTGGCGTTCTTTCAGAAGAAGGCGCAAAAAAGCTGGATCCATCAGGAGATTTAAAGGCTGGTATCCCGGTTTGTCCTCCTGAGGGAGATGCCGGAACAGGAATGGTAGCAACCAACTCAGTTGGAGTTAGAACAGGTAATATTTCTGCCGGAACTTCGGTATTCTCAATGGTTGTTTTGGAGCATGACCTTTCAAAGGCATATCCTGAGCTTGACCTTGTTACTACACCATCAGGAGAGCAGGTTGCCATGGTTCACTGCAACAACTGCACATCAGATCTCAACGCGTGGGTATCTTTGTTCAGAGAATTTGCAGGAGCAATCGGAAAAGACCTTGATGATGATACTTTATATGGAACTCTTTACCGTAAGGCTATGGAAGGTGACGCTGATTGTGGTGGACTTCTGGCTTACAACTACTTCTCAGGCGAGAGTATTACAGGCTTTAACGAGGGAAGACCTCTGTTTGTGAGAAGACCTGATGACAAGTTCAACCTTTCTAACTTTATGAGAACACATCTTTATACTGCACTTGGTGCTCTTAAAGCAGGAAATGACATTCTTATGAAAGAAGAAAATGTTAAGGCAGACTTCTTCTTTGGACAGGGCGGATTCTTCAAGGTAAGAGGTGTTGGTGACAGAGTAATGGCGGCAGCGCTCAATACTCCTATCAAGCTTATGGAAACAGCAGGAGAGGGCGGTCCTTGGGGACAGGCAATCCTTGCAGGATTCATGATGCAGAAAAACGATGGTGAGACTCTTGAAAAATATCTTGCTGATAAGGTATTTGCAAGTGGAAAAGTTGAGACCTGTGACCCCAATAAAGAGGATGTTGCAGGCTTTGATGATTTTATGAAAGATTACAACGCAGGTCTGGCTATAGAGAGAGCAGCAGTTGATTCATTAAAGTAATGTTATAAATTGATAAGCCTATCGCAATAATTACGAAGACTAATTAGCGGTCTGATAATAGAATAAACATTGGAGCGTAGAAAAATGTTAGAAGAATTAAAGAAAAAAGTTTATGAAGCAAACATATTGTTACCTAAGTATGGACTTGTAACTTTTACCTGGGGAAATGTAAGTGCGATTGACAGAGAGAGCGGCCTTTTTGTTATTAAGCCAAGCGGCGTTGACTATGACACCATGACACCTGACGATATGGTTGTTATGGATCTTAATGGCAACAAGGTTGAGGGAAAATTAAATCCATCATCCGATACACCTACACATGTTGAGATCTACAAAGCATTTAAGGAAGTAGGCGGTGTTGTTCACACACATTCATCCTATGCTACAAGCTGGGCTCAGGCAGGAAGAAGCATTCCGTGCTACGGAACTACTCACGCGGATTACTTCTATGGTGAGATACCATGTGTAAGATGTCTTACTAAGGAAGAAATCGAATCTGCTTACGAAGAGAACACAGGTCATCTTATTGTGAATGAGTTTGAGCGCATGGGAAAAGACCCTGTGGCTGTACCTGCAGTTCTTTGCAAAAACCACGGTGTATTTACCTGGGGCAAGGATGCGCATGAAGCAGTTCATAACGCAGTAGTTACAGAAGAGGTTGCAAAAATGGCCTATAGGTGCGAAACTATTAATCCGGAAGTGAAGCCAGCTCCACAAGAACTTCAGGATAAGCACTATTACCGTAAACACGGCGCCAACGCTTATTATGGACAAAAGTAATTACTTGGCGAGAGCAGAACTACCTTATAAAAATAGAAAGGAAAAATAATTATGACCAATCAGGAACTTCAAAAAACTGCTAATGAAGTCAGAAAAAGTATTATTACAGCACTTCATGCAGCTGGGGCAGGACATCCGGGCGGATCTCTGTCATCAACAGATATTTTCACTTATCTTTACTTCGAAGAAATGAATATAGATCCTAAGGACACAAAGAATCCGGACCGCGATCGTTTCGTTCTTTCAAAGGGACATTGCGCTCCTGGTCTCTACTCAGTAATGGCAGAGAGAGGATATTTCCCTAAGGAGGAGCTTACAACTCTTCGTAAACTTGGTTCAAGACTTCAGGGACATCCAAGTATGCAGTACCTTCCAGGTCTTGACATGAGCAGCGGATCTCTTGGACAGGGAATTTCAGCCGCTTGTGGTATGGCTCTTTCAGCTAAGCTTGATAACAAGTCATTCCGCGTATACACACTTCTTGGTGATGGAGAGCTTGAAGAGGGACAGGTTTGGGAAGCTGCTATGTTTGCCGGATTCAGAAAACTTGATAACCTCTGCGTAATCGTAGATAACAACGGATTACAGATTGATGGACCTATTGATAAGGTATGTTCTCCTTATCCTATCGATGAGAAGTTTAAAGCATTTAACTTCCATGTAATCAACATTGATGGTCATAATTTTGATGAAATAAGAAAAGCTTTTGAAGAAGCTAAGAATACAAAGGGACAGCCTACAGCTATCATTGCTCACACAGTTAAGGGCAAGGGCGTTTCATTTATGGAGAATCAGGTAGGTTGGCATGGCAAAGCTCCTAACGATGAAGAGTTTAAGCTTGCTATGGAAGAATTAGAAAGGACAGGTGCAGCACTATGAGCGATGTAAAGAAAATAGCAACAAGAGAGAGTTATGGTAATGCTCTTGCAGAACTCGGTGATGAGTATCCTAACCTTGTAGTTTTAGATGCTGACCTTGCAGCTTCTACAAAGACAGCAGTTTTCCAGAAGAAATTCCCAGAAAGACACATTGATTGTGGTATTGCAGAATGCAACATGATGGGTATCGCAGCTGGACTTGCAACAACAGGAAAGATTCCTTTCGTTAGTTCTTTTGCAATGTTCGCAGCAGGACGTGCATTTGAGCAGGTTCGTAACTCTGTAGGATATCCTCATCTTAACGTTAAGATTGGTGGAACACATGCCGGAATCACAGTTGGTGAGGACGGAGCCAGCCATCAGTGTAACGAAGATTTCGCTCTTATGAGCGTTATTCCCGGAATGGTTGTTATGTGTCCTGCTGATGACATTGAAGCAAAGGCTTGCGTACGTGCAGCAGTTGAGCATGAAGGCCCTGTTTATATCAGATTTGGCCGTGCTGCATGCAGCATCATTAATGACAGACCTGATTACAAATTTGAAATTGGAAAAGGAAATGTTGTCAGAGAAGGAAAAGATGTTACAATAGTAGCTACAGGAATTTGCGTAGATTCAGCTTTAAGTGCAGCAGAAATGCTTGCTAAAGATGGCATTTCAGCAGAAGTAATCAACATCTGCACAATCAAGCCCCTTGATAAAGAGCTTGTAGCAGCATCTGCCAAGAAGACAGGCAAAGTTGTAACAGTTGAGGAACATTCCGTTATAGGCGGACTTGGAAGCGCTGTATGCGATGCACTTTCTGAACTTGCACCTACTCCTGTAAAGAAACTCGGAATGCAGGATACATTCGGCGAGTCAGGAACAGCTTCAGAACTTGTTCATAAGTATGGACTTGACGGCGAGGGTGTATACGCATCAGTAAAGGAATTCCTTAAGTAATGATAATTTTAAGCCCTTCAATTTTATCTGCAGATTTTACCGTGCTTGGACAGCAGATCACAGAAGCTGACAAGGCCGGAGCAGAGTATATTCATATTGATGTTATGGATGGCACATTTGTGCCATCCATTTCCTATGGTATGCCGGTTATCAAAAGTATAAGAAAGGTAACTGACAAAGTCTTTGATGTGCATCTTATGATCACAGATCCTATCAGGTATATAAAGGATTTTGTAGATTCCGGAGCAGACCTTATAACTTTCCATCTTGAGGCCACCTCAAATCCACAGGCAGTAATTGATGAAATCCATAAATATGGTAAAAAAGCCGGATTATCCATAAAACCAGGCACTTCAGCCCATGAACTCATTCCATATCTTGACAAGGTTGAAATGATTCTTATAATGACTGTTGAACCAGGTTTTGGTGGACAGAAACTTATTCCTGAAACTATGGATAAGATCCGCAAAACCAGACAAATGTTAGATGAAAAAGGTCTTTCAACTGATCTGGAAGTTGATGGCGGAATCAGTTGTGACAATTTAAAAGAAGTTATAGACGCTGGAGCGAATGTTATTGTAGCTGGATCAAGTATATTCAAAGGAAACATAACAGAGAATATCGATAACTTCAAAGCTATAATAGGCAGATGAAAGGATTTTTTAATTAATGCACATCATTTTTACATCTGATACACATGGACATGTGTATCCAATCAACTACGCTACAAATTGCCCCGAGAATGCGGGGCTTTTTTGCATAGCTGCACAAATTTCCAAAGACGGAAATACACTTGTTTTGGATGGCGGAGACTCTCTTCAGGGAACACCTCTTCTTTCCTATTATTTGGAGCATAAGGACGAATACGATTTCAACCCTGCAGCAGAAGGCTTTAACGCTATGGGGCTTGATTATTATACACTTGGCAATCATGACTTTAATTTTGGTTATGATGCTATCCTCGATTTTGTTACTGCTATGAATGCCACACTTATTTCTGCAAATGTAGAGGATAAGAGAAATGCCCTTGGAATAAAGAAGCATGTGATTCATACACTTGAGGATGGCACCAAAGTCGGAATCACAGGAGCTGTTACAGGATATGTTAATGTCTGGGAACATAAGGACCACCTTACAGAGCTCGTGGTTTCTGATCCTATTGAGGCAATAAAAAAAGAACTTGAAATAATGAAGGATAAATGCGACATAACAGTTTGCATCTATCATGGAGGCTTCGAGGAAGATCTTTCATCCGGAAAGCTTTTATCTGATACAACAGAGAACCAGGCATGCAAGATCATGAGAGAGCTTGGTTTTGACATTGTTCTTACAGGCCATCAGCACATGGCTGTTGAGGGTATCAGCATAGAGGGCAGCTACGGTGTTCAGCCACCGGCAAAGGCTATGAAGTACTGCGAAGTATTTGCTGACAAGAAGGATGGTGCCTGGGATATCACATCAAGGCTTGTTCCGGTAAAAGAACCTGATGCAAAATATGCTGAGATCGCTAAGGCCCATGATTTCATGGATGATATTAACTCAAAGATTCAGAAATGGCTTGATGAGCCGATCGGGTGCCTTGAAAAGGCTATCGACCCTGAGCCAAAGCTGGAAGTTGCCATAAAGGGAAGTAAGGTTGCTGCGATATTTAATCAGGTGCAGCTTGAATATACAGGTGCTGACTTCTCATGTACCAGCCTTTCCAACGATCCTCTTGGACTTAAGAAGGATATAACAGTAAGGGATGTGCTTGGAATTTATCAGTTCTCCAATACTGTTGAGGTAAAGGAAGTAACTAAGGCCGTTATTAAACAGGCCCTTGAGAGATGTGCTGAATATTTTGAGATCGATGAAGATGGAAAGCTGAAGATTTCAAATATCTTTTTACAGCCAAAGATCGAGCATTACAACTACGACTTTTATGCAGGACTTGAGTATGTTCTTGATATCACAAAGCCTCTCGGAGAGAGAGTCACTCTTTTGAGAAAGCTTGATGGAACTGAGCTCGAGGATGATAAGACATACACACTTGTAACCAGCAATTACAGGGCTACAGGTACCGGCGGATATGCATGCATAGGAAACAGCAAAACGGTAAAGAGCTTTCCTGATGAGATGCCGGATCTTTTGATCGATTATCTTAGAAGGAACAGTCCTGTTAAGGAGATAGTTAACAGCAAGTTGACAGTTAAAGCCTGAAAAGGCATACTATACTTGTGAAATTATCGTTTTTATGAAGAAGGAATGATATGTATAAAAGATTAGAAAGAAACGATGCATGTTGGTGCGGCAGCGGCAAAAAATATAAGAGTTGCCATGCTGCTTTTGACGATAAACTGATACAGTTCGAGCATCAGGGTATGATAATCCCTGACAGGAACCTTTTCAAAACTGAAAAGGATATTGAAGGTATCAAAAAGAGTGCAGTCATAAATATGGCTGTTTTGGACGAAATCGGTGAAAAGATCCATGCCGGAATGAGCACTCAGGAAATTGATGATATTGTGTATAACACAACTACCAAGATGGGCGGAATCCCCGCAGATCTTAACTATGAAGGATTTCCTAAGAGTGTGTGCACATCTATTAATGAAGAAGTGTGCCACGGAATTCCATCTAAAGATATTATCCTTAAGGATGGCGACATTATTAATGTTGACTGTTCTACTATACTGGATGGCTATTTCTCTGATTCATCACGAATGTTTTGCATAGGTGATGTTTCTCCTGAGAAAAAGAGACTTGTAGATGTTACCAAAGAGTGCCTTGAAGAGGGACTTAAGGCAGTTAAGCCATGGACACCTATCGGAGATATGGGCAATGCAGTTCATCAGCATGCCTTAAAGAATGGATATACTGTAGTTAGAGAGATTGGCGGACATGGATGTGGAAACGCTTTCCATGAAGAACCTTTTGTAAGCTTTGTAAGTAAGCCGGGAACAGGAATGCTAATGGTTCCGGGTATGGTATTTACAATTGAACCTATGGTAAACATGGGAACTAACGAGATATTCATTGATGAGGATAACGACTGGACTGTTTATACAGCAGATCTTAAGCCATCAGCACAGTGGGAAGTAGAGCTTCTGGTAACTGAGACAGGTTATGAGCTTTTGTGCTGGTAATTGATATAGAAAGGCGAGGTTTATTTAATGCAGAATAAGGGTAAATACTATATTACAACTGCGATAGCTTATACATCGGGTAAGCCACACATCGGAAATAGCTATGAGATAGTGCTTGCTGATGCTATTGCAAGATATAAGAGAAGAGATGGATTTGATGTTCATTTCCAGACAGGATCAGATGAGCACGGCCAGAAGATCGAGACAAGAGCAATCGAGGCAGGATGCAGCTCACCTAAGGAATTTGTAGATCAGGTTTCAGACACAATAAAGGGTCTTTGGAACCTCATGGATACATCATATGACAGATTCATCAGAACAACAGATGATGATCATGTTAAACAGGTTCAGAAGATATTCAAAAAGTTCTATGACCAGGGCGATATTTATAAGGGATCATACAAGGGAATGTACTGTACTGAGTGTGAGGCTTTCTATACAGAGTCTCAGCTTAAGGATGGAAAGTGCCCGGAGTGCGGCGGTCCTGTTCACCCTGCAGAGGAAGAGGCATATTTCTTTAAAATGAGCAAATATGCTGACAGACTTATTGAGTATATCAACACACATCCTGAGTTTATTCAGCCTGCATCAAGAAAGAATGAGATGATGAACAACTTCCTTCTTCCGGGCTTACAGGATCTGTGCGTTTCAAGAACATCTTTCAAATGGGGAATCCCGGTTGATTTCGATAAAAAGCATGTAGTATATGTATGGCTTGATGCACTCACAAACTATATCACAGGAATTGGTTATGATGCTGACGGTAACAGCTCAGAAGAGTACAAAAAGTGGTGGCCTGCAGACCTTCATCTTATTGGAAAAGACATTATAAGATTCCATACAATTTACTGGCCTATTTTCCTTATGGCACTTGGTGAGCCACTTCCTAAGCAGGTATTTGGTCATCCATGGCTTCTTCAGGGCGGTGAAAAGATGAGTAAGTCAAAGGGCAACGTTATCTATGCAGATGACCTTGTTAGTCTCTTTGGCGTAGACCCTGTAAGATACTTTGTTCTTCATGAGATGCCATTCGATAATGATGGTGTTATCACATGGGAGCTTTTGGTAGAAAGATTCAACTCAGACCTTGCAAATACACTTGGAAACCTTGTAAACCGTACTATTGCTATGAGCAATAAGTATCTTGGCGGCGTTGTGGCTGACAAGAACGTTACAGAGGCAGTAGATGCTGATCTTAAGGCTGTTGTAACAGGATGCTATGCAAAAGTAGAAGCAAAGATGGATGAGCTTCGAGTTGCAGATGCACTTACAGAGATATTTGCACTGTTCAAGAGATGTAATAAATATATCGATGAGACAGAACCTTGGGTACTTGGAAAAGACGAGAGCAAAAAGGACAGATTATCAACAGTTCTTTATAACCTTGTAGAAGCTATTTCAATTGGCGCAGCTCTTCTTGATCCATTTATGCCTGAGACAGCACAGAAGATAAAAGAGCAGCTTAATACTCCTGATAGAGATTTTGATACTCTTGGTACATTTGGCGTTTGCAAGAATGATACAAAAGTTACTGAGAATCCAGAGATGCTTTTTGCCCGTAAAGACTTAAAAGATGTTCTTGAGAAGGCTGCAGAGATAACCAAAAAGCAGAAGGAAGAGTTTGAGAGAACACAGGCTGAAGCCGCAAAGAATCTGGCTAAAGCAGGACTTGCTCCAGCTACTCCTGTAAAGGCACAGGAGAGTGATGAAAAGGCTGAGGCTATTGATATTCCTGCAAAAGAAGAGATAACTTTTGACCAGTTTGGAGCAATGCAGTTCCAGGTTGGTGAGATCATCAAATGTGAAGCAGTTGAGAAGTCCAAGAAGCTTCTTTGTTCACAGGTTAAGATCGGTAGTCAGGTTAAACAGATTGTATCAGGAATCAGAAAATACTATTCTCCTGAAGAGATGGTTGGCAAGAAGGTAATGGTTCTCGTAAACCTTAAGCCTGCTAAGCTTGCAGGTGTAATGTCAGAGGGAATGCTCCTTTGCGCAGAGGATGCAGAAGGAAATCTTGCCCTTATGACACCTGAAAAAGATATGCCATCAGGAGCAGAAATCTGCTGATAATATGATTTTTTAGCGAAGCTTTGGAATAAATGGTATCATATAAGTATACAAACAATTATGGGGAGGTTTTTCCAATGGTACGCAAAGAAGAATTGACTTACAAATCAAGAGACAGACAGACCATGCTCCATGCAGTCAGATGGATACCTGAAGATAAGCCGGTAGCTATCTTACAGATCATTCATGGAATGCAGGAATTCATTGATCGTTATGAAGAGTTTGCGAACTTTTTAGCAGAAAAAGGCATACTTGTAATGGGAAACGATCATCTGGGACACGGCGGTTCTGTTACAGCCGGAAAGGGTACCTATGGTTTCTTTTGCAAAGACGACCCTGCAACGGTGCTTGTACGTGACGCTCACAGATTGAAAAAGATGACTCAGGAAGAGTATCCCGGAGTTCCGGTATTTATCCTTGGTCACAGCTTTGGATCTTTTGTAGCAAGAGAGTACATCACACGTTATGGCACAGGTATAAATGGTGCTATAATCCAGGGAACTGCTGCTATGCCAAGCGGAACAGTTAAGTCTTTGAGCACTTTGGTAAGTGTTTTACAGGTCATTTTTGGAACAAAGTATCGTTCTGAGATGATCAATAACATGGCGTTTAAGGGATATTTAAAGAAGATCCCTGATCACAAGACAAAGTTTGACTGGCTTTCACATAATGAGGAAAGCGTTAATAAATATGTAGCTGATCCAAGATGTAACTTCGTTTTCACTCTTAACGGATTCAAGACAATGGCAGAACTTCTGACAAGGATTCAGGATGTTGACAGAATGGAAGACATTCCAAAGAACCTTCCTATTTTAGTGACAGGTGGTGCTGAAGATCCTGTTGGAAACTATGGAGAGGCGCTTAGCAAACTTTACGATATATACAAGAATAAACTTGAGATAAAAGATGTGGAGCTTAAAATTTATGACGGAATGCGTCATGAACTTCAGCAGGAGATTGGAAGAGAGAAAGTATACGAAGATCAGTATGCTTGGATAATGAGAGTGTTAAAGAGTGGCACTGCAAATTGACAGATCAAAAATAATGGTAAGATGTGCTTACCATTCTGACTGGGATGGGGCGATGAAACTTGCATGGGATACTTTTGCGAAGTTTGACGCCCCTGATTATTCTGAAGAAGGAATAGCCAATTTTAGAAATTTTGTAAATGATGATATGCTCAGAAAGATGTTTATTGCCGGGCAATATCAGCTTTTTGTTGCGGTTTATAAAGATAAATATCTTGGAATGATTTCTCTAAGAGAACGGAAACACATATCACTTCTTTTTGTAGACGGGGATTACCATGATTATGGCATTGGGACTGCGCTAATCAGGTATGTGTCGAAGTATGCTCTTGAAGAAGAGGGGGTGGATGAGCTGACAGTCAATGCTGCACCGGTTGCTGTTGGTTTTTACCACAAAAGGGGATTTAAGGATGTCGCGGAAGAAACGGCGGCCGATGGCATCAGATTCACACCAATGAAGCTTTGTTTGAGGAGTTAACTTATGGGAAAAATTTTTGATTTAGAGAGTCCTTTGATGCGAGCTCTTACAAGACTCGCAGATGTTATGTGGGTAAATATTCTTACATTGATATTTGCCATACCACTTATTTTTGAGCAGGTTCTTTTCCTTGGACCGGCACTTGGACCGGTTCTTTTTGATGGAGCTGAACTTGATTATAACTACTTCCTGAGTGCAGTATTGTGGGCATGGATATTTGGTATTATTTGTTCAAGTATTTTAGGACCTGCATGTACTGCAATGCATTTTGTTCTTCTTAAGATCGTAAGAGATGAAGACAGTTATATCACAAAGACATACTTCAGATCGTTCAAGGAGAACTTTAAGCAGGGAATGATCCTTCAGATCATTAAGTTTGCGATAGCCGGAATCCTTGTTTTGGATTTCTTTATATTGAATAACTTAAGTGGAATTTACAGATATGCGATCATTGCTCTGAGTGCATTTCTTTATATGGTTTCACTGTATGTATTTCCAATCCTTTCAAAGTTTGTAAATACAAATGCAGCAACCTTAAAGAATTCTTTGCTTATGGCAATACTTGCTTTCCCAAAGACAATTCTTATGACTATTATTTCTGGGATTCCGCTGGTCGTATTTTATTTCTTTGACTTAAAGGCTGTTCCGGTATTGATACTTTTAGGCTTTGCCTGACCAAGTTATTTAAATGCTATGCTCTACAATGGAACATTCAAGCGATTTGAACCAGAAGAGGAAAATCTTTCTGAAGAGGAAGAACTCGACGCGGCTATAAAGAAGCTTGATGAGGAAGAACAGAGCTGATTGTCATGTTTAATTAGAGGTGATAAATGAAGAAAGCTCTTATAACGTGTGCTTCAATAGTGCTTATGTTTGCGGTTTTTATGGGGATTGTTTTTAAATCTTACAGGGAAGTGCTAAGAGAAGGCATTTCCGAGTATGTTAATGAGACAGTCTCTTCGGAGCTTTCTTCAGTAATGTATGATAAGGATATAAATTACGTCAGGATTCGTGATTATCAAAATGCTTGCGCAAAAGCTCTTACCGGTTATGATATTGTTTCAGACAAAAATGAGATTACAAGCTGGTTGGAGCTTATTGTAAATAGCACAGACAGCAACACTTCTTTTATCTGTGATTTGGAAGGCGCAGGATATAATGAACGTGGGAAGACAGTAAATATATCTGATTACAGTTTCTTTGAACAGGTTATCGGGGGCTTTGACGAAGGAAGCTCCGGAGTGATCATTATCAATGAAGATACTTTTGGTGGCAGAAGTGTTGCCTTTATAAATGGTTTGAAATTATCAGAAGAAACCAAAGGGTATCTTATTTCTATTCTCAACATCGAGAGTTTATCCGAAGGAATATTTGAAAAGCAGGAACTTATCGACTATGGCGCGTGGGTTGCTGTAAGAGGTCACATCCTTATAGAGTATGGAGAAAGACTGCGTAATAAAGATGCGGACATTGATTTTATATGGGAAGCATTGCCGGAGGGTTCTGATCAGAGTAAATTCCAGCATGCTATAGCCCAGCGGAATGCTTTTTTTGAAGAAATACCTAAGTACGGGTATATTATCACTGTACCGGCACCACTTTCCGGAGGCGCCCTTGTAGCCCTTATCAGTTATAAGAACATGAATAATGCTTTAGATGAGCCACTTCATGATTACTATGCTATGTATATTTGGGTTATGGTGCTGCTGGTACTTCTATGTATAAGCCTGTTTTTGGGGCACTTTATAGCTACTCTTTTAAATAAAAGAAACAGAAATAAGAAGGATAGAAATATCAAAACAGGTCTTTTGACTGAAGAGTCTACTGAAAGGCAGATCAATTCTTATCTGGATGAATCAGAGAGTAAATTTGGACTTATGTTCCTTATCGCTATTAATGGATTAAAAGACTTGCGAATTGCAAAAGGCGAAGATGGTGTTGATGTATTAATTGTTGAATTTGCAAGGAAGTTGTCTGAAAAGTACAGGGCTTCAGATATTATTGGTGGATTTGACAATGGTGAGTTTGTTGTTTTTATGAAAGATATCAGTGCCGGAAAGGATATAAGAAAGCAAGTTGATGCGATGGTGATGCTCATGCACGACTTCAAGACTATGAAAGCAAATGAAGAGGGTATAGTTTCATTGAGTGTTGGCGGTGCTGTAGCACCTAAAGATGGAAGAAAATACTCAAATCTGCTTGCAGCTTCGAAGGCAGCTTTGACAGAGTCGAAAGCTCGTGGTGCTGGTCAGGTAGTCTTTTATCACGAATAGGCAATGGTCAAATTGCATATAGAATTTTTAGATTCTTCGTCAATATTTCAGAATTGTGGAAAAGTGACCTAATTGCTAGTCAGTTTAGCTAATGAATTGTAAAATATTTGTGAAATAAGTGAATAGTAAATAAACACCTCCGCCGCTATACTTGTTTATAGCATGAAGCTATTGATGAATTAGGAGGAATATAAGGTATGGCAAGTTTATCACTTGAGCATGTAACTAAAGTATATCCAAATGGTTTTGAGGCTGTTAAAGACTTCAACCTTGAGATTCAGGATAAAGAATTTATTATTTTCGTAGGACCTTCAGGATGCGGAAAGTCAACAACACTTCGTATGATCGCTGGACTTGAAGATATCTCTTCAGGAACACTTAAGATCGGTGACAGAGTTGTTAACGATGTTGAGCCTAAGGACAGAGATATTGCGATGGTATTCCAGAACTACGCTCTGTATCCTCACATGACAGTATATGATAATATGGCATTTGGACTTAAGCTTAGAAAAGTTCCAAAGGCTGAAATAGATAAAATGGTTAGAGAAGCTGCTAAGATTCTTGACCTTGAGAAACTCCTTGATCGTAAGCCAAAGGCTCTTTCAGGTGGACAGAGACAGCGTGTGGCTATGGGACGTGCTATCGTTCGTAATCCTAAGGTATTCCTTATGGACGAACCTCTTTCAAACCTTGATGCTAAGCTCCGTGTACAGATGAGAACAGAGATTGCTAAGCTTCACCAGAGACTTGGCACAACAATCATCTACGTTACACACGACCAGACAGAGGCTATGACTCTTGGTACAAGAATCGTAGTTATGAAGGATGGTGTTGTTCAGCAGGTTGATACACCTCAGAACCTTTATGATAAGCCAGGCAACCTCTTCGTTGCTGGATTCATGGGATCACCTCAGATGAACTTCCTTGATGCAGAAGTTGAAGTACAGGGCGATAAGGCTAGCCTCAAGATTGCTGGCCAGTCAATCGAACTTCCACCTGCAAAGGCTAAGAAGGTTATCGAGGGTGGCTACGCTGGAAAGACTGTTACATTCGGTATCCGTCCAGAAGACGTTGACGATTCAGAAATGGTTGTTAACACATCAAAGGCTGTATTTGAGTCAACAATCAACGTATACGAGCTTCTTGGTGCAGAAGTTTATCTGTACTTTGATCTTGATAAGTTCCCTATCACAGCTAGAGTTGATTCTCGTACAACAGCTAGACCTGGCGATAAGGTTAAGTTTGCATTCGATGTTGAGAAGATCCACATCTTCGACAAAGAGACAGAGAAGACAATCACAAACTAATATTAAAAATAGGAAGGCTATCGCGCGAGCGATAGCCTTTTTTTCATGCATTATGTTATACTTATGTTATATTGCAAGGAGGTAGACAGATGATTTCTGCGCAGACTATCAAGGGAAGTATAGATGAGTTAGGAGCAATTACAAAAGTTGAGCTTTGTGTTATGGACTTAAATGGTGATATTGTAGCTTCTACAACTGAACGTGAAATGCTTGATATTTCTATAATTACAAGTTTTGCACAATCTCCGGTTGATTCACAGGTTATTGGAGATGTTCATCTGTTTAAGATACTTGATGAAGGTGAGCCGGCTTATGTTCTTTTAGCAAAGGGTGATAGCGAGCATGCATATATGGTTGGTAAGATTGGGGTTAGCCAACTTCAGAATCTTATCGTAGCATATAAGGAGAGATTCGATAGAAACAATTTCTTTCAGAATCTGCTTCTTGATAATATGCTACTCATTGATGTATATAACAGAGCACGTAAGCTAAAAGTAGAAGTTAATGTACCAAGAGTTATCATTTTGGTTGAGGTGAAGCATTCCAATGATAATACTGCTCAGGAACTTCTTGGCAGTATGTATGCACCTCATACAGGGGATTATGTAACTGCTGTTGATGAGAACAGCGTTATTTTGATAAAGTCTCTTGCTAAGTCGCAGACATATGAAGAGGTTCAAAAGATTGCCACAACAATTGTGGATATGATGAACACTGAGGCTATGCTTGACGTAAGGGTATCCTATGGAACTATAGTGGATGAGCTTAAGGATTTAAGTAAGTCGTACAAAGAGGCAAAGATGGCGCTTGAGGTTGGAAGGATATTCTATGCTGAAAAGAAAGTAAACGCCTACAATACTCTGGGTATTGGAAGGTTGATTTATCAGCTTCCTGAGAGCCTTTGTAGAATTTTTATTGATGAGATTTTTGGTGGAAAAGAAGTTCCGGATGACCTTGACGAGGAGACTTTAAACACAATCAATAAATTCTTTGAGAATAATCTAAATGTCTCTGAAACTTCAAGGCAGCTTTTTGTACATAGAAATACACTTGTCTATAGAATAGAAAAACTTGAAAAGAGTTCAGGACTGGATGTCAGAAAATTTGATGATGCACTTACATTTAAGATTGCACTTATGGTAATAGGATACATGAAATATTTAGAAAACAGATAAAAAATCTTCCGCTGCACTAGATTCGAAAGAACCTCATCAAGTGCACGGAAGACGTATTTACTAAACTCGGAAAGACCTCGCTAAGTAAATTCAGCCGGTTCTGTGAAGGACGCATGCACGTTGACTTCAGGCAGAATAAGGCAACCTTACAACACATGAAAGGTTCTACTTAGTGCTGCTTCGTTCCCGACCTGACACGGTTCGTAGATTTCCATTGCATAAGACCCGATTCTGCACAAAAGGACTGCTACATGCACCCTTCACAAAACCGCTACATTAATATACTTTGTTTTTTGAATATTGTCAATTTTGATCTATTAAATCTTGAAGACTATAGCTGTTGATGTAGTCATTTACTACTTTATCAAGCCCCGCCCAGAATGGAAGGGTTGAACAGGAATCCGATAATGGACATGGATTTCCTTCATCACCGGCAACACATTCGATAGGAGTAAGACTTCCCTCGACAGTTCGAAGGATATCGCCAATATTACAATCTTTGGGTTCTCTTGCCAGGCGATACCCACCATTGTTTCCACGCATGCTAAGTAAAAAACCTGATTTGTTAAGACCAGAGACAATTTGTTCAAGATATTTAACTGCGATATTCTGGCGATTTGCTATATCCTTAAGTGAAATGAATTCCCCATTGTCGTGAAGAGCAATATCCATCATGACTTTGAGGGCATACCGTCCTTTGGTGGAAATTTTCATTTATATGACCTCTAAAACAATATATAATAAACATGTGAAAATATGACGTGTATATCATATAATAACAAAAATAGAAATCAATTACTACTATGAAATTACAAGCAAAATCAAGAGTTATAGATGAAGAACAAGAAGATAATAAGTATATGAAGGCTGCAATAGCGCAGGCAAAAAAGGCATATAAATTAGGGGAGGTGCCAATAGGATGCGTTATTGTTTATGAAGGAAGGATTATAGGAAGAGGCTATAACAGGCGCAACACAGATAAGACTCCACTTGCTCATGCAGAGATAACAGCAATCAAAAAGGCAGTTAAGGTTATGAAAGATTGGAGACTTGAGGAGTGTAAACTCTATGTTACTTTGGAGCCTTGCCAGATGTGTGCGGGAGCTATTGTGCAGGCCAGGATACCTGAGGTGATTATGGCAGCAGAGAATCCCAAGGCCGGATGCGCCGGTTCAGTAATGGATATTCTTAACAATCCGGATTTTAATCATCAAGTCACAGTGAAAAAGGGGATTTTGAAGGAGGAGTGTAGTAAACTATTAAAAGATTTTTTTGTTGAACTTCGTGCGAGAAATAAGGCATTGAAGGAGCAGAAAGGAAATCTCTAGTGAGAATAAATTTTTTTGCTAGCTTACTTGTTCTAGGGATGCTGATAGTATGTGCAGCCTGTGGAGCAAAAGAAATTGACTACACCCAGGAACCGGTTATTATTACGTATCTGACAATTGGTGAAAAGCCATCTAATGGCATGACGGAGGAAGTAATCAAAGAGCTGAATTCTATTCTTGAAAAAGAGGTAAATGCAAAGCTTGATGTTTACTACGTTTCTTGGAAAGACTATCTAGAGAATTATGATGCAGTTTTGGATGCAGGCAATGTTGATCTGGATCTGATCGGTACCGGAAGTGATTGGCTGGATGCCTGGCCCAATGCCATAAAAGGCAATTTTTTACCACTGTCAAAAGAGATGTTGCAAGAATACTGCCCCCAAACATATTCCAATATAAAAAGGGAAGAGTGGGAGAAATGCTCATATAACGGAAATATCTATATGATTCCGGAGAATGAGTATACCCAGTGGATAAATCACGGATTTATATACAGGAAAGATCTTGCCAGAGAGGCGGGGCTAGACAAGGTTAAGTCATGGTCAGATCTGGATAAGTATCTTAAATATGTGAAAAAAGCCCATCCTGATATGTTGCCTTGGGATGCGGATGGGAAGACTGTAATACAAACTTTAGGATATCTTATGTCTGCCAGTAAGTATGCGCCTATTTATGAACTGAGCACATACGGAATCTGGGGAGCATATACCGATGATCTGAAAACCATAGTTTCTCCTTATTATACAGGTGATGAGTTCCTGGAATATGCAAAACTCATGAAAGATTGGGATGAAAGTGGTATATGGAGAGACGACTTTAGATTTGCAGGGGATAATACAGAGGAGTTCTATACTGGCTATACCAGCGTTGTTCAGCACCATACACAGAAGTATTACACAGAAATAAAGCCTACGATGGATGTAATGATCCCTGAGGGAGAAACTGATTTTTTCTGGTTTGGTGAAGAAAACGGCAATTTGATGAAAAACAGTATTCTACACGGAGCAATGGCCGTTTACAGAGGATCTAAAAATCCTGAAAAAGCGCTTATGGTATATGATTTCTTAAGAAATGATCCAAGATGTTACAGACTGATCAATTATGGAATAGAGGGTGTCCAATACGAGATCAACAAAGATGGATTATTGGAAAAGCCTAGCGGATATAATTCTGATAGAGATGGAATAGTCATGAATTTCTGGTGGGGAAGAAGGGATGCTCTTGAAATCCAGGATTCCTCGTATAATTGGAATGAATATTATGACCTGATTGATTTATATGATAGAAATGCCTATTCATACCCCTGGGATAGCGTTCCTTTTTCAACAGAGGATATCAATAAAGAGATAAAATCCATAGTAGAAGTGTTCGACAAATATCTTCCGGAGATAACTTATGGTCAGTATGATGTTACACCTGAAGAAGAGGTGGGAATTTTCAGAAAAGAACTAAAACAGGCTGGGATCGAGAAAGTTACTGCAAAGCTTCAGCGAGTTTTGGATTCATATTAAAAAATATCCTACCAAGTAGTGTTTATCTATGGTAGAATAGCGCTTATAAAATTGTATACATGTATAGCGGTTAGAAAGGGTAGGAGGAAAACAATGGTAACAACATACGAAAATGGATGTTTTTTACTAAATGGAACCACACTTGTTTTAGATGACAACGATGCATCTGCAAAGCTTTCTGCAGAAGGCTTTGACGGTGTGACTAAAGAGCAGGCAAAAGAAAATACAATATGTTACGGTATTCTGAAAGCGCATAATACATCCGATAGCATGGATAAGCTTTGTGTTAAATTCGACAAACTTACTTCGCATGATATCACTTATGTTGGAATCATTCAGACTGCAAGAGCTTCAGGACTCACCAGATTTCCTATTCCTTATGTTCTTACAAATTGCCACAATTCTCTTTGCGCTGTAGGCGGAACTATAAACGAAGATGACCACATGTTTGGACTTACAGCAGCACAGAAGTATGGCGGAATATATGTACCACCTCATCAGGCAGTAATTCATCAGTTTGCAAGAGAGATGCTGGCATCGGGCGGAAGCATGATCCTTGGCTCAGACTCCCACACCAGATATGGAGCTCTTGGAACAATGGCTATCGGTGAGGGCGGCCCTGAACTTGTAAAACAGCTTCTCGGACAGACATATGATGTGGATATGCCGGGAGTTGTAGCTATTTATCTTGAAGGCAAGCCTAAGAAGGGGGTTGGACCTCAGGACGTAGCATTGGCTATTATCGGAAAAGTATTCGGCGATGGATATGTAAAGAATAAAGTAATGGAGTTTGTTGGCCCCGGTGTTAAGAACCTCAGCGCTGACTTCAGAATTGGCGTAGATGTAATGACAACAGAAACAACATGTCTTTCATCCATATGGCAGACCGATGATGAGATAAAGGACTTCTATGATATTCATGGAAGAGCAGCTGATTATAAAGAATTAAAACCAGGAAAAGTTGCGTACTATGATGGCTTGGTAAAGGTTGATCTCGGTTCTATAAATCCTATGATCGCAATGCCATTCCACCCAAGTAACGTTTATGAAATCGATGAAGTGAACAGAAATGCAGCTGATATCCTTGCTGATGTTGAGAAAAAAGCAAAGGTAAGCTTTGGTGATAAGGTTGAGTTCTCTCTCATGAATAAGCTTAAAGATGGCAAGTTCATGGTTGATCAGGGAATAATTGCGGGTTGTGCAGGTGGCGGATTTGAAAACATCTGTGCGGCAGCAGATATCCTCAAGGGCAAATTTATAGGAAACGACAGATTTACACTTAGTGTTTATCCTGCTTCAACACCTATATATATGGAAATAGTAAAAAACGGTGCTGCAGCAACTATCATGGAGTCAGGTGCTATATTAAAGACTGCATTCTGTGGACCATGCTTTGGTGCAGGCGATACTCCTGCCAATAATGCATTTAGTATCAGACATTCAACAAGAAACTTCCCTAACAGAGAAGGTTCTAAGGTTCAGAGTGGACAGATTGCGTCTGTTGCTCTTATGGATGCAAGATCCATTGCAGCAACAGCAGCAAACAAGGGGGTTCTTACACCTGCTACTGAATTTGTGGGCGAATTTAATAAATACAAATATCATTTTGACAGTGCAATCTACAAGAACAGGGTATTTGATTCTCATGGCGTTGCAGATGACAGTGTTGAACTTCAGCTTGGACCTAATATCAAGGATTGGCCAAGTATGGTAGCCCTCACAGATAACCTTCTTTTAAAGGTTGTATCTGAGATCCATGATCCTGTTACAACAACGGATGAACTTATTCCATCAGGTGAGACATCATCTTATCGTTCAAACCCTCTTGGACTTGCGGAGTTTACACTTTCAAGAAAAGATCCTGCTTATGTGGGCCTTGCCAAGGAAGTATACGCGCAGGAGATTAAGAGACGTGAAGATGTTCCTATGGAAGAGCTGGATAATGAGCTTGTCAAGGCAGTAAAGACAATCAAGACTAAGTTCTCTGATGTAAATAGTTCCAACACCGGAATCGGATCAACAATATTTGCGGTAAAGCCTGGTGACGGATCAGCAAGAGAGCAGGCTGCTTCTTGTCAGAAGGTACTTGGAGGATGGGCAAATATTGCCAATGAATACGCTACAAAGCGTTATCGCTCAAACCTTATCAACTGGGGTATGTTGCCATTCATAATTGATGAGGGAGAGCTTCCGTTTAAAAATAAAGACTATATTTTTATTCCTGGAATCAGAGATGCCGTATATAATAAGAGTGAAGAAATAAAAGCATATGCCGTTTCTGAAAGCGGACTTAAAGAGTTTTCATTGAGACTGGGGAATCTGACTGATGATGAGAGACAGATTATTCTCGATGGATGCTTGATAAATTATAACAGGGTAAAATAATGTTTCTTATTATGAGAGGGAAAAAGAATATACTTGCAGCAGCTTTAGCTACTGCTCTTATAGGAAGCGCCGCAGGCTGCGGCGCTTCTTCTAGTGATAATACAATAGTAGAAAGTGAAAATAAGGCAGCCAGTTTTGACTATGAGGCGCCTGTTCAGACACCCAATATCCTTGTAGATCAGAAAGGTTTTTTACCTGATTCTGATAAAGTTGCAGTATTTAGGGGAAAAGAGATACCGACAACATTTACTGTGAACAGGATTGATGATGACACACCTGCTTACGAGGGCGTTATTTTGAAAGAAACATTTGATGAAAAAAATGGAGAATCATACGCTCTTGGATATTTTACGGATCTTGTGGAAGAAGGTAGTTACTACATTTGCGCAGATTATCTCGGAGAATCCTATTCTTTTTCAATTGCTGAGACCACAGTCTCGGATATATTCGACGAAGCCTGTAAAAAATTCTACTATAACAGGTGCGGAATAGCCCTTTCAGAGAACAATGCCGGAGAGAGTGGCCATAGCGCATGTCATACAAATGCAGCAAGGCTCCAGGATGATGCGAGCGTTCAGATTGATGTCACGGGTGGATGGCACATGGATGAGCAGGCGGACAGGGACACAAATGTAGGAAGTAAAATAGCTGAGAATTTTCTTTTGGCATATGAGATGAATGAGACAGCTTTTACGGATGAAACAGGAATTCCGGAGAGCGGCAATGGCATTCCTGATATTTTGGATGAAGTCAGATATGAAGTGGAATGGCTTATTAAAATGCAGGATGATAAAACAGGTGGAGAATATGGAGCTGCACTGACAGACAGCAGTAAAGGCGGTGAGGTCATTAATTACCCTGTTGTTGTAACTCCGGTTTCAATGGAGGCAACTATCAATTTTGCAGCAACTTTGGCAAGATTCAGTTATTTTTATCAGCAATACGATGCAGAGTTTGCAACAACGTGTCTGAGGGCAGCAGACAAAGCCTGGAACTGCTATATGGTAAATCAGGACATAACAGATGATCCGCTGGCTTTTAAGGCTGCGACTCAGCTCTATAGAGCGACTGGTAGTGAAGCCTATGAGAATGTGATCAACTTATTTTTTTCAAAGTCAGATTTTGATGAGTTGTTCAATAGCGATGAGGACGTTTTTATTGGATCAGTGACATATCTTTCCACAAGTCAGGCGGTTGATGTTGATCAGTGCGGTAAACTAATGAAGTGCCTCATGAAAAGATCCGGCAGAATTGCTGACGAGTCAGCAAAGAGCATATATCTGATATCTGACCTTGAGTCGGAGGAGGGATTTTTGAAGCTCCTGTATGACATGAGATGTCTTTCTATTACGGATCACATCATATACAATCATGAATACACGACAATTATAGAAAATCATCTTCACTATCTCATGGGAATGAATCCGAATGCTATGAATTATGTGACTGATTCAACTGAGAGAACCTATCAGGATGAGAATGATAAATCAGGAATCTTAAATGATCCAAGAAATGATGCCCTGCTGATATTTATGCTAAGCGTTTTGATATAATCACATTTTACTATCTAAAAGACAACCTTTTAATTTGCATGGCACTTTCTTAGGTGTTAATATGGATGAGTCATGAATACAAATATTAATGGATTAAACATAAATTACATAGATGAAGGGCAGGGACCGTTGCTTGTGATGCTCCATGGCTGGGGGTCCAATATAGATCTTTTTTCCGGAGTTATAGCTTTTGCAAAGAGCAAATATCATGTGGTGGCAATGGATATGCCCGGATTTGGAAAGAGCGACGAACCGGAAGAGCCCATGAACGTTGATGCATTTGTGGACTTCGTTCTGGCTTTTATTAAAAAACTCTATCCGGAAGAAAAAGAGGTAATTTTCCTCGGACATTCAATGGGCGGCAGAATCATAATAAAGCTTGCATCCGGAATCCATGATGGAAGGATAAAGGCTGATTTTTCAATTCCAAAGGTAATCCTTACTGATTCGGCCGGCATCATTCCTGAAAAAACTGAGGCGCAAAAGAAACGTACAAAGAGATATCACTTCTATAAGAACCTCATAGAAAAAAGCGGAATTCTAAAAATTGATCCAGATGCTCTTAATAAACTTCAAAAGAAATTTGGAAGTGCCGATTATGCTGCGGCTTCTCCTGTTATGAGAAAGAGTCTTGTTATGGCAGTTAATGAGGACCTGGTTCCTTACATGCCATCAGTAACTCAGCCGGCTCTTTTGATCTGGGGCGATAAAGACACAGCGACACCGCTTTCTGACGGACAGCGCATGGAAAAACTCATGCCTGAGGCCGGACTTGCTGTGATAAATGGCGCAGGACACTACGCATTCCTTGATAATCCGTATCTTTACAACAGGATTTTGGGAAGCTTTTTAGGCATTGATTAAGAGGTAAAGCATGTTTTTAATGATAGGAAATATAATAATTCTATTACTTGTTCTTGTGATGGCGGTACTGGGACTTAGGTATTACACCCATATGCTCCAGCTATCAAGCTATCAGTTTCAGGGATATTTCAGATTCTTAAGGTCCATCCCGCGAAATCTTGTGGCGCACGGAGCAGTTCTTTTGGCAACTGTAGCAGCACTTATTGCAGATAAGACCGGAGTGAGAATAGCACTTGTTGCGCTGATCATATTCGTTGCTTTATATGCATTTCTCATTTTTGCATATCTTCCAAAGCCTGCTAAAAAGAAATTTGTGGTCACTGACAGAGTAAAGAGACTTTTCATAACTTATGTGGTTATTGCAGCGATCATCCTTGTGGCTGGCACCATTGCTTTTAATTTGATCGCAGTTCCATCTGTGATCTTTATGGCTCTTTTGCCGCTTGTTCCTGCACTGGCCAATCTTATAAACAAGCCAATAGAAAACAGAATAAATCAGTATTTTATCGACGATGCCAAGAGGATGCTTAAAGAGCATGAGAATCTTCGCATCATAGGTATTACAGGAAGTTTTGGCAAGACAAGTGTTAAGTATTATCTTACGACACTGCTGTCAGAAGGCTTTAGCGTTCTTATGACACCAGAAAGCTACAATACTCCAATGGGAATAGTAAGGACAATAAGAGAGCATTTGAAACCAACTCACGAGATTTTTGTGTGTGAAATGGGTGCTCGTCACCTTCATGATATAAAAGAGATAACTGATATCGTTCATCCTGATGACGGAATAGTTACATCTATTGGATATCAGCATCTTGAGACCTTCCACAGCCTTGAGAACATCATAAGCACAAAATATGAGCTGCTTGATGCAGTGGATGAAAAAGAAAAAGCCGAAGGCAAAAAAGAAGGTAAACACCTTAAGTTTGTAAACGGTGACAATGAGATAATCCGTGCCAATATGAAATACAAGGATGCCATCACTTATGGACTTAACGATGGCAACGATTACCAGGCAAAAGATATCAGGGTTAACAGCCAGGGAACAACGTTTACTGTTACTTCTCCAAGTGGAGAGACAGCAGAATATACAACAAAGCTCGTTGGAAGGCATAATGTTGAGAATATAGTTGGTGCAATTGCTGCAGCCAACAGTCTTGGAATCTCAATGTCCAAGCTTAAGATTGCTGTAAGGCGTCTTCAGAGTGTTCCTCACAGACTTGAGCTCAACAAACATGGTAATGTATCCATACTAGATGATGCTTACAACTCCAATCCAAATGGAGCAAAGGTTGCTCTTGAGACATTATCTCTTTTTAAGGAGCACGTTAAGATCCTTGTCACTCCGGGAATGGTTGAGCTTGGTGAAAAAGAGGATGAGTACAACAAAGAATTTGGAAGGCAGGCTGCTGAGGCTTGCGATTATATTATTCTTGTTGGAGAAAAGAACAGTGCTTCAATAAAGGCAGGAGCTCTGGAAAAGGGCTTTGATCCTGAGAGACTATTTATAAAGAATACTCTCAGCGAAGCTACAGCACTTATGTATGAGATAGATGCAGGAAGAGAAAAAGTTATTTTGCTTGAAAATGATCTTCCGGATAATTATAAATAAATGATAACAGTTTTAGGAAAGAAGGCAGTTTATGAAGCTTAAAGTAGCAGTTTTATTTGGTGGAAAAAGTACTGAGCATGAGATTTCAATAATTTCAGCAATTCAGGCTATAGGCAGTATCAACAAGGAAAAATATGACATTATCCCTGTTTATATGACAAAGAATAATGACTTTTATGTTGGCGAATATGTGGATAAGATCGAGGAATATACACATATTCCTGAACTTTTGAAAAAGAGCACTCAGGTTATCTGGGTTAAAGAAGGCGACAAGGTATCTCTCATGAGATATCCAATGAAGAAATTTGGAAATAACGTTATTTCTCAGGTTGATGTTGCATTCCCTATTGTTCATGGAACAAACGTTGAAGATGGCACTTTACAGGGCTATCTTGCTACTCTTGGTCTTCCCGTTGTTGGATGTGATGTTCTTTCATCAGCAGTTGGTATGAACAAGTATGTTATGAAGACAGTTTTAAAGGACAACGGAATTCCTGTTCTTGACTGCAAGTGCTATACATGGAAGGACTATGAGGACGTTAATGGACTTGTTGAAAAAATCGAAAAGCAGTTTGAATATCCTGTAATTATCAAGCCTTTGAACCTTGGTTCAAGTATCGGTATAAAGAAGGCATCTAACAGAGAGGACTTATTAGAAGCTCTTGATCTTGGATTTGAGTTCTCTAAAAAGATCCTTGTTGAGCCGGCTATTACTGAGCTTAAAGAGATCAACTGCTCAGTTCTTGGTGATTATGAATCAGCGCAGGCTTCAGAGTGTGAGGAGCCTATCAACTCTGATGATATCCTTAGCTTTGAAGATAAGTACATCGGAGGAGCAAAGGGCTCAGCTAAGGGCGGCGCAAAGACCGGCGGTTCAAAGGGAATGGCATCTCTTAAGAGAAAGATCCCTGCTGACATCACATCTGAGATGAGAGATCAGATCAGAAAGATGGCTGTTGATGCATTTATTTGCCTTGGATGCTCAGGAGTTTCAAGAATTGACTTTATGATCGACATGGCAACAAATAAAGTATATTTAAATGAGATCAATACAATTCCGGGATCACTTTCATTCTATCTTTGGGAGCCTCTTGGAGTTAAATATGAACAGCTTTTAGACAGCATGATACAGCTGGCTCTTAAAGCAGACAGAGAAAATCATAAGGTAGTATATTCATTTGAAACTAACGTCCTTGAAGGCGTTCATCTTGGTGGTGGAACAAAAGGAAGTAAGATATAATTAATTAAATGGCGAGTGCTTTAGCACTCGCCATTTTTTCAAGAATTTACGTTCTTGAGATAGGTTTCTTCAACGATCTTTTTAACGTACTGATCGATATTTTTCTGATCTTCCTTGGAAAGCTCACTCATAACAACAGGTTTGCAATATTCGATAGTCACATGAGTGCTCTTTATCAGTGGAAAATGTTTCTCCAAAATGTCTTCTGTGTGGGTAACTACTACAGGAACGATAGGGCAATCAGTTCTTTGAGCTATCTTAAAGCTTCCTTTGTGGAACTCACCAAGTGGCTGGTCTGTCTTGTTTCTGGTGCCTTCAGGATAGATAAAGATTGAGATGCCGTTCTTAACTTTATCGATGGCGGAAATGATCATCTCAAGGCCTTTTTTAAGGTCCTTCCTGTCAAGGAAGAGACAGTCCATATAGATCATCCAGATGTTAAGGAGCGGAACTTTAAGGATTTCTTTTTTGGCGATGAATCCTGTTGGGTTAGGAACTCTTGGATAACACAGGACTATATCAAAAATACTTCTGTGATTTCCAACATAAAGAACAGCCTTGTCCTTTGGAACATTCTCTTCACCTATGACAGTTCTTTTCACGCCGGAGATAAAAATAACCACATTGAAAGCCCAGCTGACAATAGCAAGTGAAGCAGTCTTCTTGAACCATGGATTGAACTTTCCGACAATCCAAAGGATTCCCTGAATCGGGAGACTGACTATTAAAAATACCGCTACAAATAAAACTGCGAGAACTAAACGTATCATTATATAATTATTTACCTTTCTTTTGTACTTAATAAATCCATCATCTATTTTCTCACGGCTCATAAAAAATAGAAAGAGGATTTTTAACTTGAAAACCATATGTCCGGTAGTGCATTATATAGCATAAGGACAAATTCAAAATTAAGGGGATGCAAATGTTACTGATTAAAAATGGACAACTGATAGATCCGGCTTCAGGATTGTGCGGGCTTTGCGGCGTGCTTGTTGATGGAGACAGGATCGCTAAGATTGGAATGTGCGGAAGCCTGGATGACATGGCTACTGAGAGCATGCTGTTAAGAGAAAATGAGGCAAACACTGGACTGACAGATGCGCAGTCAGAAGATACTCTGGTATCAATTGATGCTGCAGGATGCATAGTTGCACCTGGACTTGTGGACGGTCATGTTCATTTCAGAGATCCTGGTTTTACCTATAAAGAGGACATCGAAAGTGGGGCAAAAGCTGCTGCTAGAGGCGGATTTACAAGCGTTGTCATGATGGGAAACACAGATCCACATATGGACAATACAGACACTATCAAAGATGTGCTTGAAAGAGGCGCCAAAACAGGGATTAATGTTTACACCTGCGGTAATGTGACTAAGAACATGGCGGGAAAAGAACTTGTGAATATGGATGAGCTTATAGACGCAGGAGCAGTTCTTTTTACTGATGATGGAAAGCCGATAGTTGATGAAGAACTTATGGAAAGAGCCTGCAAAGAGGCTGCGAGAGTCGGAAAAGTAATAAGCCTTCATGAGGAGGATCCTTCATTTATAACAGACAACGGCATAAATGCAGGAGAGGTGGCTGGGAAGCTCGGTTTAGTTGGATCCCCAAGAGAAGCAGAGATTTCCATGGTGAAAAGAGATATCGACATAGCAAGAAGAACAGGCGCAAGCATCACTGTTCAGCATATAAGCGCTGCGGAATCGGTTGATCTTATTAGAGATGCCAAAAGGGAAGGAATCAGTATTCATGCAGAAGCAACGCCCCATCATTTTACATTGACAGAAGGTGCAGTTCTAAAATACGGAGCGCTTGCCAAAATGAATCCTCCGCTTCGACTTGAAAGTGACAGACTGGCAATCATAGAGGGAATAAAAGATGGGACTATAGAAATGATTGCAACCGATCATGCACCTCATGCCAGGGAGGAAAAAGCAAAAGACTTAAAGGCAGCTCCAAGCGGAATAACAGGACTTGAAACATCACTTGCACTTGGTATAAGAGAGCTGGTTGACAAAGGATACCTTAGCCTTATGGATCTTTTGCAAGCGATGACCATCAATCCTTCCAGGATATATGGGATTGATGCGGGGGCTATAAGAGAAGGCGGATGGGCAGACATGGTCATTTTTGCCCCGGGTGAAGAGTGGAGCTTTGTTCAGAGCGCTTCAAAATCGTCAAATACTCCATTCCTTGGTGAGAGATTACCGGGAAAGATTATTTATACAATATGCAGAGGAAAGGTTGTGTACAAAGCATGACAAAGAAAATGAAAAAAGAAGCAAAAGTACTAAGCCAAAAGCTACTTGCAGATGGCATTTTTGATCTGTGGCTTGAGACAGAAATAGCTAGGGATACTTGCCCAGGACAGTTTGTTGGTGTGTATACAGTAAATAAGGCAGCTCTTTTACCAAGGCCTATCAGCGTATGTGAGGTAAACAAGGAAAAAACTGCTATCAGACTGGTTTACAGAGTGGTTGGAACCGGAACAGCTGAATTTGCATTGTATCAGCCCGGGGACTACATGATGATCCTTGGCCCTCTTGGTAGCGGCTTTCCTCTTGAAAAGGCAGAGGGAAAAAAGGTTGTTTTGATGGGAGGCGGAATTGGAGTTCCACCACTTCTTGAAACAGCTAAAAGGCTCAGTGAAGGCACAGATAAAAAGGCCTTGGATGTAATTACAGTAATGGGATATAGAAATTCCGAAACATTTCTTTCAGAAGAATTTGAGAAATACAGCAGACTTTACATTGCTTCTGATGACGGAAGCGTTGGAACCAAGGGCAATGTAATTGATGCGTTAAAAGAAAAAAAGATAGACTGCGATGTTATTTTTGCCTGCGGACCAATGCCAATGCTTAAGGGAATCAAGGCTTATGCGCAGGAAAATGGAATTAAGGCATATCTTTCCCTTGAGGAGAGAATGGCTTGCGGCGTAGGTGCCTGCCTTGGCTGCATCTGCAAGACCAAAAAGGTAGATGATCATTCACACGTAAAAAATGCCAGAATCTGCACAGATGGACCTGTGTTCGATGCAGATGATCTTGATATGTAAGAAACTATTTGAGGATTGTGAGAGTAGATATGAATACAAAAGTTAAGATAGCAGGAGTAGAATTTAATAACCCGGTAATGACAGCATCAGGAACTTTCGGATCCGGAATGGAATATGCTGAGTTTGTGGATTTGAATAAGCTCGGAGCTGTAGTTACTAAGGGCGTTGCGAACGTTCCGTGGGAAGGAAATCCAACTCCCAGGGTGGCAGAAGTATATGGCGGTATGCTAAATGCCATAGGCCTTCAGAATCCCGGAGTAGACGTATTTATAAACAGAGATCTGGAGTTTTTGAAAAAATACGACACGAAAGTAATCGTAAATGTCTGTGGAAAGTCTGTAGAAGATTACCTTGAAGTAGTTGAGCGACTCTCTGATGAAGAAAGAGTTGATATGCTTGAGATCAATGTCTCATGCCCAAACGTAAAAGAGGGTGCGATTGCCTTTGGTCAGAAGAAAGAGGCTCTTTTCGATATAACAAGCAGAATAAAAAAAGTATCTAAAAAGCCTATTATAATGAAGCTCAGCCCAAATGTTACAAGCATTGCAGAGATGGCAAAAGCTGCAGAGGCAGCAGGAGCTGATGCAATTTCTCTGATAAATACGATCACAGGTATGAAGATTGATATTTACAAGAGGAAATTTGCTCTTGCCAATAAGACAGGTGGCCTTTCAGGCCCTGCAATTAAACCTGTCGCTGTGAGAATGGTTTACGAGGCTTCAAAAGCCGTAAATATCCCTATTATAGGAATGGGGGGAATAGCAAGTGCAGAGGATGCCATAGAGTTTATCATGGCCGGTGCAACTGCTGTAGCTGTCGGAGCCATGAACTTCCATGATCCATATCTTACAGGAAAAGTTGTAGACGGAATTGAAGAGTATATGAGAAACTACAATGTGGATGATATAAACAGTATTAGAGGAATTGTTGAATAATCGAGAATAAGAAAAGGAAGAGCCGTTGTAGCTCTTCCTTTTCGATTACTAGCAACTCTTAGTCCTTACTCACTGTCTGTTTTTCCGGTGAGCTCATCGAACCCTTTCATTACAGCTGCATAGGTCTGCTTGGAAATCTCCGGAAGCTCCCCGCCCCAGGTCTTTTCAGCCTGTGCATAGCCCTTCTCGAAAGCATCTCTCATCTTTTCGAGCTTATCAGGGTCGTCGCCAGCCAGCGTCTTGGCAAAATCAAGGATTCTTTCGGAGGTCTTATTTACACCCCAGTAGCCATCCTCGGCGATATCTGCCTGCGCCTGTGCCTTTGTCGCTGCGTCTACAGTGAAATCTCCTTTTGCAAGGAATTTCCACATAGAATCCTCGTCATTTTCAGAGTTAGCTATGCCATAGGTCTTGGCCTGCTTACCCATCATCTTCTGGACAATGTCCAAAAGCTGCTGCTTACGTAGTTCTACGTCAGCCTGCATCTGCCTAATGATTTGGGTTCTGTCCGTATTTTTGGAAGACACTTGTGAGGCCTTATCGCTTTCCTCATCTGACTTCTCATATACGGCAGCGGCTTCAGCTTTCACCTTAACTTCATCATCTTTTTTCTTTTCTTCAACAGAAGAAGGATTGACAGAAGAAGCATAGGTGGTTGCGATGTTGTTAGTAACCTCGGTAATTCCGTTTACACCCATATAGAACTCCTTTTCCGCGTAGGTCCCTAAAAAACCGCGCTGAAACGAAACGATAGTTTACCTATTCCTCTTATCGGCTGATTTTTCAAAAACTTTAGTGTTTTTTTTAATTTTTTTTCTTGAGTTTATGTATAATGAGTGAGAAGATTTTAGAAAAGTAGAATTGGAGCGGATTTGAATGATAATAACTCGCAAAGCATACGCAAAAATCAACCTTGGGCTTGATGTCACAGGCAAAAGAGCTGATGGTTATCACATTGTTCGCATGATAATGCAGAACGTTGATTTGTTCGATACATTGGATTTTGAAGACAATGAAACTGGTGAAATTGTTTTGAAAGCTTCTTCACCTAAGATACCTACAGATGACAGCAATCTTATCTGCAAAGTTGCAAAACAGCTTCAGGATAAATTTAATGTAAAGAAGGGTGCAAATATTAATCTTGTTAAAAGAATTCCCGTTGCCGCCGGAATGGCTGGGGGAAGTACAGATGGTGCAGCTGCATATATTGCTCTCAATGAACTTTGGAACCTGGGCTTAAGTAAAGAAGATTTATGTAAACTTGCAGTAAATCTTGGAGCAGATATACCATATTGCATTATGGGTGGAACTATGCTGGCAGAAGGAATAGGAGAAAAGCTTACTAAGGTTTCCGACTTGCCACAATGCTACATAGTAATAGCAAAGCCTGCAATTGATGTTTCAACAGGCTGGGTATATAAAGAACTGGATAGTAAAGAAATCGTAGATCATCCTGATATTGACAGTATAAAAAGAGCGATAGAAATAGGCGATATCTATGAGATGTGTGATCTTATCGGCAATGTCCTTGAACCTGTGACTGCCGGTAAATATGAAGAAATCCGAGAAATAGAGAAGCTTCTTGAGGATAACGGCGCAATAAGAGCTTTTATGACAGGTAGTGGCCCAACTGTTTTTGCTATTTTTGATGACAGAGATAAAGCTGAGGCAGCACGAAAAGAAGTGGAAAAAAGCGGGCTTGCACCGGAACTCTTTTTATCAGGGCCCATAAATCCTGAGGAGTAATTGAGGTGTTTTACATGAAAAAGAATGTAGATGTAAATGTTACCGGTATTCATTCAAGACCAGGTGAACCAACTGAAAAGATTGTTACAACTTCCATGGGAAAGTATGAAGTATTGGATGATGGAAGTAAGATAATAGAATATGATGAAAAACAGGATACTGGAAGCGGAGAACTCTGTGTCCATAATAAGGTGTGTATTTCATCCGACGGTAATAGCATGGAGATTACGAGGGGGGGAGACATGAACTCAAAGCTTGCTTTTGGAAAAGAGCTTGAGTATGACACTGCTTATGAAACTCCTTATGGCACAATGCAGATGAAAGTAGTTACCACAAGCTTTGATTTTATAAATATCAGACATGAGGAGGAAATGAAACTTATGGCTGAATATGAACTAGAGATTGGCGGAGAAGTCCTGTCAGATTCCATGATAATCATAGAAATAAAAAATGCTGAGACAGTTTGAACTGTCCCAGCTTTTTCTTTTTTATTGTTATTTAACCATTTTAGCTCCGGCTTTTTCCTGAGCCTTAGCAACAAGATTCTTAAAGAATCCTTTCTTCTGTTCAGGAGCCTTAGTCTTACCGCGAAGTCCTTTAACTTCTGTAACATAGATTCCGCTCACGGAAGCTTTAACTTCTTTTTTAACCGGAACCTGATCAAAAATTTTCTCGTCACAGATAAGACTCATTACTCTGTTTCCAACTCTTACTTTAAGAATTGGAAGTTTTGACCTTCTGAGAAGCTTAGGAGTCTGCTCAATAACTGACTGAGGAAGACCTGACTCGTTTAATTTCATTCTCTTTTTATCAATTATAAGCATAGTGATCGTCTGCTTCATCGCATCAAGCTGCACCTGCTGTTCAGCCTGCTTCTTTTGAGCTCTTTTACCAACTATGATTAAAGCAACGATGGCAGCAATAAGAATCACTGAAATAACAATAGCAACGATAGCTCCTGTACTCAAAATATAATCCTCCGAATAATAAAAATATAGCAAAATGTATTTTAGCATTATTTAGGAAGATAAGCAAATAAAATACTTTAATCTGTTTGTAAGGTGTGGTAGTATAAAAAATATTGTTTTTACAAATGTTATGAAAGGTGGAATTATACGGATTTCACTGGAGGAGAATTAGAAATGAAGAACAAAATTGCGTTATTAATGACTGGAGTTTTAGTCGTTGCATCACTTACAGCCTGCACCGGAAAAAATAATACAGAAACAGCTACAAATGCAGCATCAGAGACCAGCTCAGTTAGTTCAGATGAGGCTGCAGGTGCTGCTTCAGATAGCTCAGCAGAGACAACACCTACAATTTCAGCTTTAGAGAATCTTGAGAACCTTGAGACAATGACACTTGCAGAGATCAACCCAGAAGAGTTTGTTACTCTTGGCGAGTACAAGGGTGTTACAGTAGAAGTTGCAACACCAAATGTTACTGATGAAGATGTTGAGAGCCAGCTCAGTAGCATCTTTTCAAGCAACCCACCTATGACTGAGGTTACAGACAGAGCAGTTCAGGATGGAGATACAGTAAATATCGATTATGTGGGTAAATATGCTGACAGCGGTGAAGCTTTTGATGGCGGTACAGCCCAGGGAGCAGATCTCGTTATCGGATCCAATTCATACATTGATGGTTTTGAGAGCGGACTTGTTGGAGCAAATATTGGTGATACAGTAGATCTTAACCTTACATTCCCTGAAGATTACGGCGCTGCAGATCTTGCCGGCAAGGATGTTATTTTTACAGTTACAATCAACAGCATCTCTGTAAAGTCAGATGAGATGACAGATGAGTGGGCAGCAGGTCTTGGTGCTAATTTCAGCAACATCGGAGAAGGCTACGAAGACAGAGCAGTTACAAACCTTGCAGATTTAAGAGAATACATCAGAAGCGGACTTGAACAGGATGCTAAGGATACTTACAATAATAATGTAGATAATGAAGTTCTTTCAGCAGTTATATCAAATTGCGAGTTTAAGGAAGTTCCTGAGAAGCTCTACAACAGATATCTTAAGCAGCAGAACGAACAGCTTGAGTACTATGCAAGCATGTATTCTATGTACGCTGGAAAGCAGCTTACATCAAGTGATATAGTCAATATGATGATCCAGAATGAAGGCTCAGCTCTTTCAGGAGATGATTATTTAAAAGAAATGGTAACAAATTCTACACAGCAGTTCGTTATGTTTGCAGCAGTTGCAAAAGCTGAGGGAATTGAAGTTACAGATGATGATATAGATGCATATCTTAAGAATGCTTACGATACAGCATCAACAACAGCTTACAGCTCATATGAAGACTTCAGAGCAACAGTTGATCCTGAAGTTTACAGAGAAGGCTTGATGGCAGAGAAGGTATTAGACTTCCTTGTAGCAAATGCTAATGTCGTTGAGCCTGCAGGAGAGTAATTAATCTTTTTCATAGATTGGAGGACATCATGGAATTAGTTGATATCAGAGCACTGTTTGAACAGCAGGACAAATACTCAGGACAGAAAGTTACTGTAGGTGGATGGATCAGAAATATTCGTGATTCAAAGACTATCGGTTTCATCATGCTTAATGATGGTACATATTTTAAACCATTGCAGGTTGTTTATACTGACGGACTTGCAAACTTTGCAGACATCAGCAAGCTCAATGTAGGAGCAGCGGTTATTGTAACAGGTAGTATTATTGCAACTCCTAACGCGAAGCAGCCATTTGAGATGCAGGCTGATTCAGTTGAGATAGAGGGACCTTCAACTCCTGATTATCCACTTCAGCCGAAGAGACATACACTTGAGTACCTCAGAACAATTCCTCATTTGAGAGCAAGGACAAATACTTTTGAAGCTGTATTCAGAGTACGTTCAGTTGCTGCATATGCTATTCATTCTTTCTTCCAGGAGAGAAATTTCGTATATGTACACACTCCACTTATCACAGGAAGTGATTGCGAAGGCGCAGGAGAAATGTTCCAGGTTACAACAATGGATCTTAACAACGTTCCAAAGACTGAAGAGGGAACAGTTGATTACTCAAAAGACTTCTTCGGAAAGCCTGTAAACCTTACAGTTAGTGGACAGCTTAACGTTGAGACATATGCATTCGCATTTAAGAATGTTTACACATTTGGACCAACATTCCGTGCAGAGAATTCTAACACAACAAGACATGCTGCAGAGTTCTGGATGATCGAGCCTGAAATGTGTTTTGCAGATCTTAAGGATGACTGTGATACAGCAGAAGCAATGCTTAAGTATGTTATCAGCTATGTTCTTGAGCACTGCCCTGAAGAAATGGCATTCTTTAACGAGTTTATTGATAAGGGTCTTATTGATAGACTTAACAATGTAGTTAACAACGAGTTTGGTCGTATTACATATACAGAAGCTATTGAGCTTTTGGAGAAGCACAATGATAAGTTTGATTACAAGGTTTCATGGGGATGTGACCTTCAGACTGAACATGAGAGATATCTTACAGAAGAGATATTTAAAAAGCCTGTATTCGTAACTGATTATCCAAAGGAAATCAAGGCATTCTATATGAAACTTAATCCGGATGGAAAGACTGTAGCAGCAGCTGACTGTCTTGTTCCCGGAATTGGAGAGATAATTGGAGGAAGCCAGAGAGAGGATGACCTTCAGCTTCTTGAGAGCCGTATGGATGAACTGGGAATGAAGAAAGATGAGTATCAGTTCTATCTTGATCTTCGTAAGTACGGTAGTGTTCGACACGCAGGATTTGGTCTTGGATTTGAGCGTTGCGTAATGTATCTTACAGGAATGGGCAACATTCGTGACGTTGAGTCATTCCCAAGAACAGTTGGTAACTGCGAACTCTGATGATCATTCAAGAGTTGAACACAAATATTAGTCGATATTGTTATATAATGATATTGAAGTAAAATCTTAATTAGGAGCAAGGGGGATAGGTATGAAAAAAAGTGGCTTTTTTGTAGTAGTAGCTATGTCTCTTGTTATGAGTTTACTGGTGGCAGACCCTGTATGGGCTACCACCAGTACTGATTTACAGCAAAAACAGAATAAGCTTGAACAGGAACAGAAGGCACTGGAGTCCCAGCAGAAATCGCTCCAGTCACAACAGAAAGACAGCCAGAATAAGTTAAACAATGCCAATAGTCAGATAGGCAGTATTTCAGAAGCCAAAGGGGAAACAAAAGAGGCAATTGATGAGACCAATGCAGTTATTGTTGGCCTTATGACAGATATAGAGCTTATCAAGGAAGACATTGACAGGACACAAGAGCAGATAGAGATAACCCAGCAAGAGTATGACGAGGCAAAAAAGCAGGAAGAAACCCTGTATGAAGCAATGGTTCAGCGAGTTAAGTTTATGTATGAAAAGGGAAACCTATCGTATGTGCAGATTCTTTTGACTGCAACCAGCTATGCTGATGCGCTTAATAAGGCCCAATACGTTGAACAGCTTTATGAATATGATAGAATAAAACTTGCAGAGTATGTGGCAGCAAAGGAAAAGGCTGAAGCATATGGCAAACAGTTAGAAGAAGAAAAGGCAGAACTTGAGACTTCAAAGTATGAGTTGGAAGAGGAAGAAGCTTATATGGAGGAAGTTCTTGCTGAGTACAAGGCAACTTACGCTGATTATGAGGTCAAGCTTGCCAAGGCAAAGCAGGAAGCTGCTGTATATACAGCTCAGGTAAAAAGCCAGCAATCAAGTATAGCATCGCTTCAGAAGCAGATAGAAGCAAAAGAAAAACAGGTTGAAGAGACAAAAAAAGCAAAAGAAGAAGCACTAAAGGCAGAAGAGGAAGCTAGAAAAGCAGCAGAGGAAGCAGCCAAAGCTGAAAATGAGGAAAATGAAAAATCCGGTTATTCGACCGGTACCGGAACAACTTCATCTGGGACAACTTCTTCCGGAACAGTTTCGGCCGAAACAACATACACAGATACTACATCATCAGATGCAGATGATAATGATGATTCAGATAATTCGTCAGGCACATCCAAGAGCTATGCTCCAGCAGGAAGTGCGACAGGTTCTAACATTGCAAAGTTTGCATGTCAGTTTGTAGGTAATCCCTATGTTGCAGGAGGAACAAGCCTTACAGATGGTGCGGATTGTTCAGGTTTTGTAATGTCTGTATATCAGGCTTTTGGAATATCGGTTCCAAGGACATCATGGGCTCAAGGATCTTATGGAACAGAGGTTTCATATGCAAATGCGCAACCTGGAGATGTAATTTATTACGGTGGACATGTTGGAATATATATCGGTGGTGGGCAGATTGTTCATGCAAGTACTCAGAAAACCGGTATCAAGATTACAAATGCCAATTACAGATCCATGATATCTGTAAGAAGATATATTTGATAATACATGGTAACTATTAACTCTGTTATATGGAGGAAGCATGGCTACAGAAGAAAAAGTTATAGTAATTGACTTTGGCGGGCAATACAATCAGCTTGTTGCCAGAAGAGTCAGAGAATGCAACGTTTACTGCGAAATCTATTCTTATCGCACACCTATCGACCAGATCAAGGCGATGAATCCTAAGGGAATTATTTTAACAGGTGGACCAAATTCCTGTTATGAAGATGGAGCTCCAACTTATACTAAAGAGCTCTTTGAACTTGGAATTCCGGTACTTGGCTTATGCTATGGAGCTCAGCTAATGATGCATGTACTTGGCGGAAAGGTTGAGAAAGCACCTGTTCGTGAGTATGGTAAGACTGAAACCTTTATAGACGGCTCTAAGGATACTCTTTTTGCCGGTATTGAAGAGAAGACTATAGTATGGATGAGCCACTTTGATTATATCAGCAAGGTTGCTCCCGGATTTGACATTATCGCTCATACAGCTGACTGCCCTGTTGCTGCAGCTGCATGCGAGGATAAAAAGCTTTATGCGATCCAGTTCCATCCTGAAGTTCTCCATACTGTAAAGGGTAAAGAGATCCTTCATAACTTCGTACGAAATATTTGCGAAACAGCCGGATCATGGAGAATGGATTCTTTCGTAGAGAATACAATTAAGGAAATCCGTGAGAAGGTTGGTGATGGCAAGGTATTACTTGCACTTTCCGGTGGTGTTGATTCATCTGTCCTTGCAGCACTTCTTGCAAGAGCAATCGGAAAACAACTCACATGTGTATTTGTAGACCATGGTCTTCTTCGTAAAAATGAAGGTGACGAGGTTGAGAGCGTGTTTGGACCAAACGGTAACTTTGATATTAACTTTATCAGAGTAAACGCTGCTCAGCGCTATTATGATAAATTAAAGGGCGTAGAAGAGCCTGAACGCAAGCGTAAGATTATCGGTGAAGAGTTCATCCGAGTCTTTGAAGAGGAAGCCAAGAAGATTGGAACTGTAGACTTCCTTGCACAGGGAACTATCTATCCTGACGTCGTTGAATCAGGACTTGGCGGAGAGTCAGTAGTTATTAAGTCTCACCACAATGTTGGAGGACTTCCTGACTATGTTGATTTTAAAGAGATAATCGAACCACTTCGTTCTTTGTTTAAGGATGAAGTTCGTAAGGCTGGGCTTGAACTTGGCCTTCCTGAATACCTTGTATTCCGTCAGCCATTCCCAGGCCCCGGCCTTGGAATTAGAATTATCGGTGAAGTAACAGCTGAGAAAGTAAGAATTGTTCAGGACGCTGACTTCATTTACAGAGAAGAACTTGCAAACGCAGGTCTCGAGAAACTTCCTGATCAGTATTTTGCAGCTCTTTCCAATATGCGTTCAGTAGGCGTAATGGGAGATGAGCGTACATACGATTATGCAGTAGTTCTTCGTGCAGTTGAGACAGTCGACTTCATGACAGCTGAAGCTTCAGAAATTCCATTTGCAGTACTTCAGAAAGTCATGAGCCGTATCATAAACGAGGTTAAAGGTGTTAACCGCGTAATGTACGATCTCACAAGTAAGCCACCAGGAACGGTAGAGCTGGAGTGATATTATATTTTCCATATTGTATTTGTGATAGCAGGCATTATCCATGATGCCTGCTATTATTGTGTAGCATCTTTAATAAAACCCCCTGCTATGCAGGGGGACAACAGCTGCTTTAGCTTACAGTAGAAAACCTCCCGTGATAGAATTACTTACGGTTCGCCAACCAAAGTAAAATCACAGGAGGTAGTCCAAAATGGACATGAATAGTTTATCACACACTAAATGGGAGTGTAAGTATCACATTGTATTTGCACCAAAGTTCAGAAGAAAGGTCGCATATGGCCAGATAAAGCAGGACATAGCAAATATTCTCAGTACACTATGCAAGAGAAAAGGAGTGGAAATCATAGAAGCAGAGGTGTGCCCAGATCACATCCATATGCTGGTAAGGATACCACCGAGCATGAGTGTATCAAGTTTCGTAGGATA